>NZ_JBFUDZ010000002.1:0-338661 GCF_056404455.1 Mesorhizobium sp. P2_D1 | reverse complement strand
CAGTACTACTGCACGCCTTCCGGCCTCGAGGCCGATCTCTATCTCCATGACCATGCCGGCTTCGGCGGCGATTCGATCAAGGCCCAGTCCAGGACGCCAGGCGTCGGGGTGACTTCCCCCATGTCGCATGCGCCCGGCACGCCGTACACGATCGGCATCACCGGCCACTATCCGGGCGACACAGTCGATGTTGGGCTCTGCTTCTACAGGAAGTCCGACAAGGACAAGGGTGGCTACTACCCTTGCTGCAAGATGACTTTGCCGCTCAGAACCCCAGCCGTCAGCTGCGAACGTTGAGGAGGGGAAGATGAAAAATCTCGCACTTTCCCCGCTCGCAACGAGCAACCAGTCAAAGCAGTCAACCGTCTTGGAGACGATCATGAAACCCCTGTCACTCGCCAGGCGCGGCGCGCGCTGGCTGATGGCGGCCGGTATCGCGGTCGCCACCCTGACCCCGGTGCAAGGCTTCGCCGAAGAGGTCTACACCGTCATTACGGAGCCCAGACTCGACCTCGACAATCCGCGCGTCATCAATCCGGAACCGGGCCGGGTCGTGCCTTTCTTCACCAAGAGGGGAACCCAGAGAGGCTGCGACTATGTCGTCTATTCCCTGAGCTTCGGCTTGCGCGGCGACCCGCAGGGTTTTGCCGACCCTGGCTTCGCGGCCAGACTGAAAAAGGCCCGGCTCGACTTCAAGGACCAGCTTCCGCACGGCCTTGAGATCGTCAACGTCAATGTGTCCGGCGACGGCACGGATGCGGCCGGCGGACCACTGCCGGGTGCAACGATCAGCACATCGGCAAATCCCAACGACACGGCGACGGTTTCCGATTTCCGGATTTCCGCCTCCGATCTCGACGGCGTCGGCGCTCCCAACGAGCGCGTCATCACCTTCCAGATCACGGCCAAGATCGACCATGCGGCGTTTCCTTCGCCGACCATCGTCGACAACCAGGGCATGATCAAGGTGACGCCGGAAGCCGGCACGGGGATCATCATCCCGTCGCAGGATCCGAGCAAGCCCGACGACGGCGACATCAAGACCGGCGAAAAGACCTCGATCAAGATCGATGTCACCAAGTGCAATCCGCCACCGCCGCCTCCCGGCAAGGAATGCTTCAAGGTGGAGCGCGGCACGGTTGATTGCGTGCCCGGTGGCGGCGCCTTCATCTACCACATGCCGGTCGGCCCGGAGATGGGCGGCAAATGGGTGCAGGTGTCGACGACGACACCCGGCATCACCATCATCCCCGACACCCAGCTGGTGCCGGCGGGCGGCGGCGTGCTCAACTGGAAGATCGTTGGCGCGTCACCCGGCGATGTCATCCACCTCATCGTCACCGGCATCGAAACCTACGCCGGCCCGGAGGAAGGCTGGGGCCTGTGCTGCACGCAGACCATCGACATCGTCATCCCGCGCGACCAGAGATGCCCGCCCAAGGACAAGGAACCGGACCTCAAGGTTGAAAAGCGTGCCGAAGTCCAGCGTTGCACGATGGGCGGCGGCTGCGACTTCACCATCAGGGTGACCAATGTCGGCACCGGTGCCTATCACGGCAAGATCGTGCTCGACGAGGTGACGCTGCCGGCCGGCTCGACGCTCGATTCGGGGCCAAATCCGCCTTGGGTCTGCGTACCCGGCACGACCCCCATGACGTGCACCTATCCGGTGACCACGCTCAATCCGGGAGCCTTCGTCGACCTCAAGCTCGGCTTCAAGCCGGCCGGAGGCTGGCAAGGCAGCGTGCTGCGCAACTGCGCCACCTACAATTATGCGGCCAGCGGCAAGCCGCTGTTCGGCAGCCAGTCGAACGATCGCGGCTGTGCCTCGATCCCGATCTGCCGGCGTGGCGATCGTGATCGCGAATGCCAGCCACCGGTCGAAAAGAAGGTCGACCTGATCCTGAAGAAGCGTGCCCGCACCGAGGTCTGCACGGCCGACGGCATCTGCACCTTCGTGATCGATATCATCAACAACGGCACCTTCACCTACAATGGACCGCTGACGGTGATCGACAGCTATCCAGGCGGCGCGCCTGCCTCCTCGACCTTCGGTCCGACCCCACCATGGACATGCGGCCCGACCGGCCCCGGCCAGTTCCGCTGCGACAATGCGGGCATATCGCTCGCACCGGGCGCCTCGACACCGATCTTCGTTAAGGCGGTCATGCCGGCCGGCTATCAGTCCGATACGGTGGAGAACTGCGCCGAGGCGAAGGCCATCCCTGGTGAAACCGATCTCACCAACAACAAGGCCTGCGCCAAGGAACGCATTCGTCACCCCAATGGCGGCAAGCCCGCCTTGCGCATCACCAAGGTGTGCAATGGCTCGCTGGCCGGTGCGGCGGTCGTCTCTTGCCGCATCACCGTCGTCAATGCCGGCACCGCTGCCCCCACCGGTCCGGTGCGGGTCAACGACGCCGCCACGCTGGTGGCGGGCGGCGCGCCCGTCCAGATCCAGACCGTCACCCCCGACGGCGCGGAATGGGCGTGCGGGCCGGTTCCGGCCAATGCGCTGTCGTGCCAGATTCCTGGTGCCGTCATGACACCTGGAACCAGCCGCCACTTCGACGTGACGGTTTCGGCGAACGGCGAGTTCGAAAACTGCGCGCGGGGCTCGTATGGTCCGGCGCCCGGCGACGACATCGTCTATCCGATCGGCCAGGCCTGCGCCAAGGGCGGCGGCTCTTCGACCATCCGCGTCGAAAAGACCGGCGACCGCGAATGCAAGCTCGGCCAACCCTGCTCGTTCGAGATCACCATCACGAACGATGGGACGAGCCCCTTCTCCGGCCCGGTTCGCATCGGTGATGCGATCGGCGTCGAAGGTCTCGGCAGGCTGGACGGCGTTGCGATCACCTCGATCGATCCGCCTTTCG
Organism: Mesorhizobium sp. P2_D1; assembly: GCF_056404455.1. Taxonomy (NCBI): domain Bacteria; kingdom Pseudomonadati; phylum Pseudomonadota; class Alphaproteobacteria; order Hyphomicrobiales; family Phyllobacteriaceae; genus Mesorhizobium; species Mesorhizobium sp. P2_D1. The sequence continues at coordinate 335,782 of NZ_JBFUDZ010000002.1, read as the reverse complement.
GCTGCTCGCCGGAACCGGCGACCTTGCCACTGTCCTGCATTGCCAACCTGACGCTCGGCGCAGGGGAGAGCCAGGTGCACCAAGTCACCGTGGTCATTCCCGACGACGGCCGCCTGGCCAATCTGCAGGGCAATGTCAGCGGCCAGAACTGCGTCGGCGTCCTGTCTCCCGACACCCGGGTGCAAGGCGGCGACATGCTCCCCGGCGACCAGGCCAATGTCCAGGGCGATCGTGGCAAGGCCTATGCGTGCCATCCCTTCACCATCACACATGAGGTGAAGAACGAGTGCTCGCCAGGTTTCGTCATGAACGACGCCGGCAGGTGTGTCTGCCCGCAAGGCACCACCTTCCGCAACGGCCAGTGCTCGCCCGACGGTGGCGTCATCGTCGAGCCAAAGCCGCGGCCCTGCGTGCTGCTCGAAGGCCAGATCCGCACCCAGGACGGACGTTGCGTCTGCCCACGCGGAACCGGGCTTCAAAACGGGAAGTGCGTCAAGACCGACAAGCCTGAGCAGTGCACGATCCGCGGTCAGGTCCACAATTCGGACGGCGATTGCGTCTGCCCGAAAGGTACGGAAGTCAGGGGCAATGCCTGCCGCCCGATCCGGCCGAAGCCTGAGCAGTGCACCATCCGTGGCCAGGTCCACAATGCCGATGGCGATTGTGTCTGTCCGAAAGGTACGGAAGTCCGGGGCAATGCCTGCCGACCGATCCGGCCGCAGCCCGAGCAGTGCACCGTCCGTGGCCAGGTCCACAATGCCGATGGCGACTGTGTCTGCCCGAAAGGTACGGAAGTCCGGGGCAATGCCTGCCGACCGATCCGGCCGCAGCCCGAGCAATGCACCATCCGTGGCCAGGTCCACGACGCCAACGGCAATTGTGTCTGCCCGAGGGGTACCGAGGTGCAAGGCAATGCCTGCCGGCGCAAACAGCCGCCGGTGGAGCAGTGCGACATACGCGGCCAGGTCCATAACAAGCGCGGCGAGTGTGTCTGTCCGCGCGGGACCGAGGTGATCGACGGCGCATGCCGCAGGCCACAGGTGGAGGAGTGCGCACCGGGCTCGCAGATGATCAATGGCCAGTGCCGGCCGATCATCAGGCGGCACTGCCCGGAGGGCACGATCGGGCGCTATCCAAACTGCAGGCCGATCCGTGGCCAATTGGAACCAGGCCTGCTGAACCCGAACGTCCTGCAGCAGCTGCTTCCGCGGCGCAGGACGCAAACTGACCAGCAACAGCAGGGCGATCCGGCTGGAAACATCCAGAACTTGAAGCCGTAACCGTCTGCGCGACACAACCAGAAACCCGCCGGATCAATCCGGCGGGTTTTGTTTGGACCGGGGGCACCGGCAGCCGACATGGGCGGCACGTAGTCTGTGCAGCCAGCCGCCTGTGCACTCGACAAGTCACCTGCGGCGCATTAGGCAGTCGATTGAGTGACCGGATGAAAAGGGCGCTCGGAAAGGCCTTGCCCATGAGCAAAAAAACCTTGATTGCACCCTCGGTGCTGGCATCGGATTTTTCCAGGCTCGGCGATGAAGTCGAAGCGGTGGTGGCTGCCGGCGCCGACTGGATCCATCTTGATGTGATGGACGGACATTTCGTCCCAAACATCACCTTTGGCCCGCCGGTGATCAAGGCGATCCGCAACCGCACCAAGGCCTTCTTCGATTGCCATCTGATGATCGCGCCGGCCGACCCCTATCTGGCCGCCTTCGCCGACGCTGGCTGCGACGGCATGACGGTGCATGCCGAGGCCGGGCCGCATCTCGACCGCTCGCTGCAGACCATCAGGAACCTTGGCAAGAAGGCCGGCGTGTCGCTCAATCCGGCAACACCGGAAAGTGCGGTCGAATATGTGCTCGACCGGCTCGATCTGATCCTGATCATGACCGTTAATCCGGGCTTCGGCGGCCAGGCTTTCATTCCGGCGATCGTCGACAAGGTGAAGCGGGTCAAGGCGCTGATCGGCAGCCGGCCGATCCGCATCGAGATCGACGGCGGTGTGTCAGCCGAAACCGCGCCTTTGGTCACTGCCGCCGGCGCCGACGTGTTGGTGGCAGGCGCCGCGATCTTCAAGGGCGGCAGCGTCGACGCCTACCGGCAAAACATCCAGGCGATCAGGACGGCAGCCGACAAGGCAGCTGGCTAGTCCACGGCGTTCATCCTGTCTTCAATTCCAATTGGCCGCCAACGGCTCTCATGCCCGGCAGGGTCCGTCAGAATCTGATTCGCGAAGCATCGAGCCTGGACGAGTGGCTTGATTCGGTTCGTCTTTTGCGCGCGGCAGAAAAGACGATCGCGCATGCACACAAGAACAGATGATGCTGCGTGCATACAAAACATGTTAAGTTTCCGAAGGTTGTAGAAATACGCGAATTTGCATCGCTGAACGGCAAAATGCCGTATATTTCTTTGTGCTTAAGTACAATAGCGTGATCTTGTGCTTGAGCCTTGGAGGCCAGACGCGATATGGTACGTGTACGAAGGGGGATGCTTCGGACTCGAATTGCCCAAACATAATTTGGGGACAAGGAGTCGCTTTGACATACGGAGCTGCCAATCTGAACGACGACGGCGCAGGGCCCAAGAGCACGCTTGCCAGCACGGTCTATCACCAATTGCGGGATGACCTTCTCGGTGGAGTTCTTGAAGCCGAGAGCAAGCTGCGGGTCGAATGGGTGGTTTCCAAATATGGAGCCGGCGCTTCCCCTGTCCGCGAGGCGCTCAATCGCCTCGCCTCGGAAGGACTTCTTGGCCGGCACGACCAGCGCGGCTTCTTCATCATGCCGGTCAGCGCGGCGGAGCTCGAAGAGCTGACGCGCACCCGTTGCTGGCTCGAGGAGCGGGCGCTTCGCGAATCCATCGCCCACCGCACCGCCGAATGGGAAGAACAACTCGTGCTGGCGCTGCATCGCCTGGGGCGTGCATCACGTCTTTCGCCACAGAATCTCTCGTCGCTCAATCCGGATTGGGAGAAGTTGCACCGCATCTTCCATCGGGTCCTGATTTCGGCCTGCCGGTCGCAATGGCTGGTGGGGTTCTGCGAACAGCTTTCCGATCACGCCTACCGCTACCGACAAATGGCGAGTGACAGCGAAAGTGCCCAGCGCGACGATTTCGGCGAGCATCGCCGGATCGCCGAATGTGCTCTGGACGGCAATGCCGACGGCGCCGTCGAAGCGCTGATCAATCACTACCAGCTGACCGCTGCCATGTGCATGGAACGCATCAGGCAAAGTGAGAGTCTGAAGTCGGTCGCCGGCAAGGCGGCACGCGCCCGGCGATAGCGTCGGCTCCGGCAATCTTTTGCAGCCACGCAGCCCATAAGCGCCCCGGGCAAACACCTGTCCGCGGGTCTTGACGGCGCGGCCAAGAACCGCGAACTCTTCGCCGCCCATGCATGCCGCTCGAAAAGCATGCCCGGCGCCGCCGTCTCTACTATCCCCGGGAAGACTTCATGAGCAACCATCTGTTCGACGCGTTCCGTTCCCGGATGCCGGCGCCCGATCGCTTGTTGATGGAAACCGATGATGGCCGCTCGCTGACCTATGGCGATATGCTGGCGCGGTCGGCGCAGCTCGCGCATGCGCTCTTGCAGTTGGATGTCGAGCCGGGCGATCGGGTCGCCGTGCAGGTCGAGAAGAGCCCCGAAGCCGTCCTGCTCTATCTCGCCTGCCTGCGTGCCGGCGCCGTCTTCCTGCCGCTCAACACCGCCTACACGCTGGCCGAGCTGGAGTACTTCTTCGGCGACGCAGCACCACGCCTGGTCGTCTGCGATCCGGCCAGGGCGGCCGACATCGGCGCACTGGCGGAAAAATCGGGCGCCGTCACCATCACGCTCGGCCGCAATGGCGAGGGATCGCTGACGGATCAGGCCTCGCGATTGCCGGCGGACTTCCACGACGTGGTGCGGGCCAAGGACGATCTCGCGGCGATCCTCTACACCTCGGGAACGACGGGCCGCTCGAAGGGCGCCATGCTCAGCCACGAGAACCTTGCTTCGAACGCGCGGGTGCTGGTCGACCACTGGCGCTTCACGGCCGACGACGTGTTGATCCACGCGCTGCCGATCTTCCACACCCATGGTCTGTTCGTTGCCACCAACGTCGTCCTGATGGCCGGCGCCTCGATGCTGTTCGAGCAGAAATTCGACCCGGCCCGCATCGTCTCGCTTTTGCCGCGAGCCACTGCTCTGATGGGCGTACCGACCTTCTACGTGCGCCTGCTGCAGCAGGACGGGCTGGACCGTCAGGCGGCGAAAAGTATCCGCCTGTTCATTTCCGGTTCGGCGCCGCTGCTGGCCGAGACGCACAAGGCCTGGCGTGAGCGAACCGGCCACGCGATCCTCGAACGCTACGGCATGACCGAGACCAACATGAACACCTCGAACCCCTATGACGGCGAGCGGCGTGCCGGCACGGTCGGTTTTCCCTTGCCGGGTGTGGCGCTTCGCATTGCCGATCCCGACACTGGCAGGCCGCTCGCTCAGGGCGAGGTCGGCATGATCGAGGTCAAGGGCCCGAACGTCTTCGGCGGCTATTGGCGCATGCCGGAAAAGACCAAGGCGGAATTCCGCGCCGACGGCTTCTTCATCACCGGCGATCTCGGCATCGTCGACGCCGACGGCTACGTCCACATCGTCGGCCGCGGCAAGGATCTGATCATTTCCGGCGGCTACAACATCTATCCGAAAGAGCTCGAAAGCGAGATCGACGCGCTTGACGGCGTGAGCGAAAGCGCTGTTATCGGCGTTGCCCATCCCGATTTCGGCGAAGGCGTCACCGCTGTCGTCGTGCGGTCGCCGGCTTCGAACATCACCGGAGCCGAAATTCTCGGCGCCATCGCGGAACGCGTCGCAAAATACAAGCACCCGAAGCAGGTGATCTTCGTCGACGAATTGCCGCGCAACACCATGGGCAAGGTGCAGAAGAACCTGCTGCGCGATACCTACAGGGGTCTCTACACATCTTAAGGCTGGACGTGCGCAGGCAGCTCGTCAGCCGCGGTACAGCAGCTCGACTACATGCTCGGCGATCGCCAGGCTTGCCGTCAGGCCGGGGCTCTCGATGCCGAACAGACTGACGATCGGCCCTGTGCCATGGTCGGCCGGACCCTGGATCATAAAGTCGGCCGCAGGCTGGCCCGGGCCGGACAGTTTTGGCCGGACGCCGGCATAGGCCGGCTGCAAGGCGCCGTCGGCAAGATCGGGCCAATAGCGCCTGATCTCGCCGTAGAAGGCCGCACCACGAGCAGGGTCGACCGTGTAATCCACGCTGTCGATCCATTCGACATCCGGACCGAAGCGCGCGCTGCCGCCCAGATCGAGGGTGAGATGGACGCCGAGGCCGCCATTAACCGGCACCGGATAGATCAGCCGCGAGAAGGGTGACCGGCCCGAGAGTGAAAAATAGTTGCCGCGCGCCAGCCATCGCGGTGGAACAAGGCGTTGCGGAAAACCTTCGATGCGGCCGGCGAGAGCCTGCGCATCGAGGCCCGCGGCGTTGACGAAGGCGCCAGCCTTCAGCGCGAAGCCCTCGCCATCGGCATCGTGGGTATCGATCCGGATCCCATCGGCTTCGATCGCCGCTCCGGTAACGGACGTGAGCAGGGCGAAGGATGCACCGGCGGCCTCGGCGTCGCCGCGCAGCGACAGCATCAGTGCCTGGCTGTCGATGATGCCGGTCGATGGCGAGAGCAACGCGCCGGCGCATTGCAGCGCGGGTTCGAGGCTCTCGGCTTGTGCCTGCGTCAAGATTTCGAGATCGCCAACCCCGCAGCTCTGCGCGTTGGCCCTGATCGCGTCCAGCCTGTCCAACTGGCCCGGTTCGACGGCGACGATCAGCTTGCCGGTGCGCGCATGGGCAACATTGTGCTCGCGGCAATAGGCATAGAGCCGCTCGCGGCCTTCGACGCAGAGCCGGGCTTTCAGGCTTCCCGGCGCATAGTAGAGCCCTGCATGGATGACTTCGGAATTGCGCGAACTTGTGCCGGTGCCGATCGCGCCGGCCTGCTCGACCACCAGCACCTCGCGGCCCGACAGGGCGAGCGCCCTGGCGATGGCGAGCCCGACGACACCTGCTCCTGCAATGACGCAATCGATGTCATGCATGGCCTGATATCACCCAGCGCTGTTGGAGCCTGCAAAAACCTTCCCGCCGCCGATCCAGACGCCTCTGATGTCGAGATCGTCCGACAGCGCAACGATATCGGCTGCCGTGCCATTGGCGAAGCGCCCGAGCCGGTGCGACTGGCCGATCGCTTGCGCCGGGTAGAGCGAGGCCATACGCAAGGCCTCGGAAAGCTCGACCCCGACGACGAGGTGGATGAAGCGCACGGCCGAGATCATGTCGAGATCGGCGCCCGCAAGCGTCCCGTCGGCAAGCCGCAGGCTGCCATCCCTGCGGTAGATGGTGCGGCCGTTGAGCGTGAACGAGGTCATATCGGTGCCGATCGGCGCCATGGCGTCGGTGACCAGCACGATTTTGGCCGGCCCCTGCTTGGCGCGCAGCGCGATCTTGATGGTGGCGGGATCGACATGGATCCCGTCGGCGATGAGGCCGGCCGACAGGGAGCCGATATCGATGGCTGCGCCAGCCAGCCCGGGCTCGCGGTTGCCGATCTGGCTCATCGCGTTGAACAGATGGGTGACCATCGAGGCGCCGGCCTCGGCAAAGGTGCTGGCCGTGGCGTAGCCGGTGTCGGAATGGCCGAGGCTGACGACGACGCCGGCCCTGGTCAGCGCCGAGACCCGCGCCGGTTCGACGGATTCCGGTGCGATGGTGGTGAGCAGCACCGGCAGTTTCTGCCGCGCCGCGATCAGCTTCGCCTGGTCGGCGTCCAGCATCGGCCGGATCAGCGCCGGATCATGCGCGCCCTTGCGGGCGATCGACAGATGCGGGCCTTCCAGATGCAGGCCGAGGAAACCCGGCAGCTTCCGCAGCGTCGCGGCTTCGCCGGCGGCGACGGCGGCGGCGGTGATGGCGGGCGTATCGGTGATCAGCGTCACCAGGAGCGCGGTCGTGCCGAAGGGCGCATGCGCCCGGCAGATGGTTTCGAGCGAGGCCACATCGGGGTGGTCGTTGAGCATGACGCCGCCGCCGCCATTGACCTGCAGGTCGACGAAGCCGGGCGCCAGCATGCCGCCGCCGGTCTCGACGATGCGGAGGTCGGAGGCAAGGGCGCCGGCGGGCAGGATGGCCTCGACGAGGCCGTCGCGCACGACGAGTGCTGCGCCGTCGTGCCAGTCGTCACCGTCGAAAATGCGGGCGCCAGTCAGGGCAAAACGGTCGCTCATACGGTCTCCGTCACCTTGCGAAGATTGCGCGGCGTGTCCGGATCGAGGCCGCGATGGCGGGCAAACGCCTCGACGAACATGTAGAAGGAGACGATCAGCGTCAGCGGATCGGTCAGCGGATGGCCCGTGGCGACATGCGGCAGGCGCACGGCGCGCTGGGCAAGTGCGGAGGTGACGAACACCGGCGCACCCTTGGCCGCCAGGCTGTCGGCGGCCTCGGCAACGGAAGGCTCCGATGCGTCACGCGCGGCCAGCGCCAGCACCGGAAAGTCCGGGCCGATCAGCGCCAGCGGGCCATGCATGACTTCGGCCGCACTGTAGGCCTCGGCATGCATGCCGCAGGTCTCCTTGAACTTCAGCGCCGCCTCGTTGGCCATCGCCGCCGACGGGCCGCGGCCGAGGATGAACAGCGACTTCTGCTTTTCGATCGTTTCGGACAGCACCGTCATCCAGTCGCAGGCGATCGCCTTGCGGAAATGGTCGGGCAATTCGAAGAGCGCAGCCAGCAGCGCCTCGTCTCCAGTGGCATGCGCCATCAGGCCAAGACCGGCGACGGCGGAATTGATGAAGGTCTTGGTCGCCGCGACGCTGCGCTCCGGTCCGGCCAGGATATCGATCGCATAGTCCGAGGCACGCGCCAGCGGCGAATCGGCGGTGTTGGTGATGGCGATGGTCAGCGCGCCACCGGCCCGCGCCGTCTCTGCCATGGCGACGATGTCGGGGCTCTTGCCCGACTGCGAGATCGCCAGGCAGGCCGAGCCGCCGAGCCTGAGCTCGGCTCCATAGATCGAGGCGATCGACGGACCGACCGATGCGACGGCAAGGCCCGCGGTCAGCTCGACGGCATATTTCATGAAGGTCGCTGCATGGTCGGACGAACCGCGCGCCACGGTGACGACAAACTGCGGGTCGCGTTCGCGGATGCCGCGCCCGGCCTCGGTCAGGACAGTGCCGGAGCCGTCGAGCAGGCGGGCGACGGCCAGCGGGATCTCCTCGATCTCGCGCCGCATATGGGTCATCCCAGCCGACATGGTCGGCTCAGCCGACGGGGTCGGTTCATTCGGCATTCTCGGCTCTGTGGTCATGGTCGGCCCTCTTCGCTCGGCCCTGTCAGCCGCAGTTCGGCGACGAAATCATAGGCGTCGCCCCTGTAGATGGAACGGGTGAATTCGATCACCTTGCCGCTCGCCAGATAGGAAATGCGTTCGATGTGCAGGCCGGCAATGCCCGGCGGCACCTCGAGCAGGCGCGCGTCGCCGTCGCCGAGGTTGGCGGCTGAGATGCGCTGCACCGCCCGCACCGGCCGGTTGCCGGTCAATTCCAGCGCCGCATAGAGCGAGGAACCTATTCCCGCCGGGTCGGGCAGCACGCTGGCCGACAGCGAGGCGCGTTCGATCGCCAGCGGCGTGTCGTTGGCGATACGCAGGCGCGCCACCCGCGCCACCAGTTCGTTCGACGACAGGCCGAGCACCATCATCTCGTCGGGCGAGGGCGCATAAAGGCCGCGGTCGAGCCAGGCCGAACGCACCGCCATGCCGCGCCGCGCCATGTCCTCAGTGAAGGAGGTCAGCCGCGACAGCGACTGCTCGACGCGCTCCATGCGCGGCGCCACGAACGTGCCGGAGCCATGGCGTTGCACCAGGATGCCGCCCTTGACCAGGTCCTGCACCGCCTTGCGCACGGTGACGCGCGAAATGTCGGCCTTGCTGGCGATGTCACGCTCCGAGGGCAGTGCGTCGCCCGGTCCGATCAGACCGCGATTGACCGCGTCCTCGATGCTCTTCCTGAGTTGCAGATAAAGCGGCGCGCCGCTCTGCGACGACTGTTTCAGCGTGGCGAAGATCTGGTCGGAGGCATCGCTCATCGAGCCGCCTCCGTTGTCCCGGCGAAAAGCCGGGCCGCCATCTGCACGGCGCCGCCCAGCGCATCGTCGAGCGGCGGCTTCAGCAGCGCCCGGTAGCGGGCCGACAGGCGCGGCGCGTAAAGCGGCGCCAGCCCGCCGAGCAGGCACAGCGGAGCGTCATCCGCTAGGTCGAGCGCGCCGAGCGCGGCTTCGACATCGGCGACCACCCTGTCCAGGATCCAGTTGGCAACGCTGTCGCCCTTTTCGGCATGCTCGAACACCTTGGGCGCGAAGCCGCCGAAATCGCCGGGCTTGGCATTGGTGGTGAATTCCACCACGTCCTGCGGATTGTTGCGGAACACCGCCAGCATGCTCTGCGTCAGCGGCGAGCCCTCGCGGACGCCGTCATAGGCAAGCAGCGTCTGTTCGAGCAGGTCGCGTCCGATGCGGGCGCCGCTGCCCTGGTCGCCGACTTGAAAGCCCCAGCCACCGATGGCGCGCGATTTGCCGTTCTTGCGCGCCATATAGGCGGTGCCGGTGCCGAGGATGGCCATGGCGCCGTCGCCGGAGCCGACAGCCCCTTCCAGCGCGATCTCGGCGTCGGTCTCGACACGGCTGATGCTGAACGGCAGGATCGCTTCGAGCTGCTGCCGGTAGGTGCCGACATTGGCGCCGGCAAGGCCGAGAATGGCCGGTGTCTGCGGGATCAGCTCCGGATCGTGCCCGGCGGCAATGAACGCCTGCCTTGCCGCTTCGACGATGTTCGACCGGGCGCCGGTAAGATCGGTGCGGATGTTGGCGGCGCCGCTCTTGGCGCGGCCAATGACGGCGCCATCCGCGGTTGCCAGGGCGGCCCTGCAGCTGGTGCCGCCGCCATCGATACCGAGCACGAAATTCACGCGATTTCTCCTCCGGGCGGATAATACCAATAAAATACCAATAGCCAAGAGTTAATTTCTGTTTCAAAAAGATTAAGCCGTATTTTATTGAAAAACCTAGGCATTTCGTTGGCTGAGCGATTTCCTGCCAGCGAATTCGTTAATGCATGTGGACAAGTGGTATTTTTTTGGTATTGTTTCCGCATTGGAGGAACCGGGATGGCCGAAACGCGCACCGAAGCGCTTCACCAAAATGCCGAGGGGCTGGATATCCAGGCCCCGGACGCCATCCTTTCTTCTTTGGCCGACGCGCAGATCGAGGCTGCAAAAGTCGTGCGCCACGCCATTCCCTCCATCGCCAGGGCGGCCGAGATCATCGCCGGCAGGTTGAGCAGCGGCGGCAAGCTTGCCTATGCCGCGGCCGGCAGTTCAGGCCTGATGGCGCTGGCCGATGCGCTTGAGCTTCCGGGCACCTTCGGCATTCACCGCGACCGCATCGCCATCCTGATCGCCGGCGGCGACGAAGCCTTCCGGACATTGGCCGGCGGTCCAGAGGACGACGCCGAGGAGGCGGCAGCAGCCGTCATCAATGCTGGCATCGGCAAGGGCGATTGCCTGATCGCCATTTCGGCCAGCGGCACGACGCCCTATGCGGTGCGGGCCATCGAGGAAGCCGCCAATCGCGGGGCCGCCACCATCGGCATCGCCAACAACCGGGACTCGGCTCTGCTGCGGCAGGCCGAAACCGCCATCCTGCTCGAAACGCCGCCGGAACTGATTGCCGGCTCGACGCGCATGGGCGCCGGCACCGCCCAGAAGATCGCGCTCAACATGCTGTCGACGCTGACCGCCGTCCATCTCGGCCATGTGCATGACGGCTACATGGTCAACCTGATGGCCGACAACATCAAGCTGCGCGACCGCGCAGCGCGCATCGTCGCCGCAGTCAGCGGGCGCGGCAGGGACGAAGCGGCGCGCCTGCTCGAGAAGAGCGGCGGCGCGGTCAAGACCGCCATTCTGCTCGCCGCCGGCGCCGACAGCGCCGATGCGGCGGAGAAACTGCTGGAAGGAACCGGCCAGAAGCTGAGGCCGGCGCTTTCCGCGATCGAGGGGAGCAAGGGGCGCGCAGCCTCTGTTCTCATCAAAACCGAACCTGAAAAAGGTCAACAGGGAGACTGAGCATGACAACGAAACTACTGACGGCACTGCTTCTGGGCACCAGCATTCTCGGCTCGGCTGGGGTGGCTAATGCTGCAGACGTAACGCTCAACATCGAAAGCTGGCGCGGTGACGACCTTGCCATCTGGAAGGACAAGCTGATCCCGGCCTTCGAAGCCAAGAACCCGGGTATCAAGGTGGTGTTCGCACCTTCGGCGCCGACCGAGTATGACGCCGCCCTTGGCGCCAAGCTCGCCGCCGGCTCTGCGGGCGACCTGATCACCTGCCGCCCGTTCGACAAGTCGCTTGAACTGTTCAAGAAGGGCAACCTTGCCGACCTCTCGGCGCTGCCCGGCATGGACAATTTCTCGCCGGTGGCCAAGTCCGCCTGGCAGACCGACGACGGCAAGGCGAGCTTCTGCGTGCCGATGGCCTCGGTCATCCACGGCTTCATCTACAACAAGGACGCCTTCGACAAGCTCGGCATCAAGGTGCCGGAGACCCGCGACGAGTTCTTCGCCGCGCTCGACAAGATCAAGGCCGACGGCACCTACATCCCGATGGCGATGGGCACCAAGGATCTGTGGGAAGCCGCGACCATGGGCTACCAGAACATCGGCCCCAACTACTGGAAGGGCGAGGACGGCCGCGCTGCGTTGATCAAGGGCGACCAGAAGCTGACCGACAAGGACTGGGTCGCGCCGTATGAGGAACTGGCCAAGTGGAAGCCTTATCTCGGCGACGGCTTCGAGGCGCAGACCTATCCAGACAGCCAGAACCTGTTCACGCTTGGCCGCGCCGCCATCTACCCGGCCGGTTCTTGGGAAATCGGCCTGTTCAACACCCAGGCCCAGTTCAAGATGGGCGCCTTCCCGCCGCCGGTCGAGAAAGCCGGCGACACCTGCTACATCTCCGACCATACCGATATCGGCATGGGTCTGAATGCGGCTTCGAAGAACGCAGATGCGGCCAAGACCTTCCTGTCCTGGGTCGCCTCGCCGGACTTCGCCACCATCTACGCCAACGCGCTGCCGGGCTTCTTCAGCCTGAACTCCTCGCCGGTGAAGATGGCAGACCCGCTGGCCCAGGAATTCGTCTCCTGGCGCGGCAAGTGCAAGTCGACGATCCGCTCGACCTACCAGATCCTGTCGCGTGGCACGCCGAACCTCGAAAACGAGACGTGGGTTGAATCGGCCAACGTCATCAACGGCACCGACACCCCGGAAGCTGCGGCCAAGAAGCTGCAGACCGGCCTCGACAGCTGGTACAAGCCGGCGAAGTAAGAGCTCAGGCAACGAGATCGGCCGGGCGTACGCCTGGCCGGTCTCGGACTACCCTGGTTCTTCAGATTGCGCCCGTTCAGATAGCGATTGTCGGCACCGCCTCTCGGCCTTACCCTTGCTTTTCATGGGGAAGGCTAGCTGATCAGTCGCAGGCCTTTGTTCTTGCCGCACGGGGCAAGAATGTTCGGGCCGTGCATCGAGGCATCATCTAGATCAACACCCATTTGGAACCGAGAGACGGCGGGGACCGAACTCATGGCCGCAGACACACGACCGAAAAGACCGTTCCGTTGGCACATTGGCGTCTTCCTGGCGCCGGCGGTGCTTGTCTATACGGCGATCATGATCCTGCCGCTGGCCGGCACGCTGCAGCTGTCGCTGTTCCGCAACATCGAGCAGCACCAGGTCTTCGTCGGGCTGGAGAACTTCCGCACGCTGTTCGGCGACCCCAACTGGTCGGTGAATTTCTGGAATGCGCTCCGGAACAACACCTGGTTCTTCATCATCCACATGTTGGTGCAGAACCCGATCGGCGTCATGCTGGCCGCACTTCTGTCCAGCCCGAGACTGAGATTTGCCGCCTTCTACCGCACGGCAATCTTCGTGCCGACCATCTTGTCCTTCGTCATTGTCGGCTTCGCCTGGAAGCTGATCCTGTCGCCGCTGTGGGGCGTGGCGCCGCATCTGCTCGATCTCGTCGGCCTGAAAAGCCTGTTCACGCCGTGGCTGGGCAAGGAAGAATACGCGCTGACGGCGCTCAGCCTGATCTCGGTGTGGCAGTTCGTCGGCATCCCGATGATGCTGATCTATGCCGCCCTGCTGTCTATCCCCGAAGAGGTGATCGAGGCCGCCGAATGCGACGGCATCACCGGCATGTCACAGTTCTGGAAGATCAAGCTGCCGCTGATCCTGCCGTCGATCGGCATCATCTCGATCCTCACCTTCGTCGGCAATTTCAACGCCTTCGACCTGATCTACACCGCGCAAGGCGCGCTCGCCGGGCCGAACTATTCGACCGATATTCTCGGCACTTTCCTCTACCGCGCCTTCTTCGGCTTCCAGTTGCAGGTCGGCGACCCCAACATGGGCGCGGCGATCGCCACGATGATGTTCCTGATCATCCTCGGCGGCGTCTGCGTCTATCTCTTCCTCGTGCAGACGCGCCTGCGTCGCTACCAGTTCTGAGGAGCAAGAGATGAGCACCGCCACCCGTTCCCTGCCCCGCACCATCGGCGCCCACGCAATCCTGTTGACCTATACGGCGATCGCGCTGTTTCCTGTGATCCTCGTCATCATGAATTCGTTCAAGTCCCGCGCCGGCATCTTCGGCGCGCCGCTGACGCCGCCGACGCCAAAAACCTTCGACCTGATCGGCTACACCACCGTCATCGGCCAGGGCGATTTCATCCACTATTTCCAAAACAGCCTCGTCGTCACCGTCGCTTCGCTGTTCTTCGTGCTTCTGTTCGGCGCCATGGCCGCCTTCGCGCTGTCGGAATACCGGTTTCGCGGCAACTCGTTGATGGGGCTCTATTTGGCGCTCGGCATCATGATCCCGATCCGCCTCGGCACCGTCGCCATCCTGCAGCTGATGGTGGCGAGCGGGCTGGTCAACACGCTGACGGCGCTGATCCTGGTCTACACCGCGCAAGGCCTGCCGCTCGCCATCTTCATCCTGTCGGAATTCATGAAGCAGGTGTCCGACGACCTGAAGAACGCCGGCCGCATCGACGGCCTGTCCGAATACACCATCTTCTTCCGGCTGGTGCTGCCGCTGGTCAGGCCATCGATGGCGACCGTCGCCGTCTTCACCATGATCCCGATCTGGAACGACCTGTGGTTCCCGCTGATCCTGGCCCCGTCGGAAGAGACCAAGACGGTGACGCTCGGCGCGCAATTGTTCCTCGGCCAGTTCGTCACCAACTGGAACGCCATCCTGGCCGCGCTCTCGCTGGCGATCATGCCGGTGCTGATCCTCTACGTCATCTTCTCGCGGCAGCTGATCCGCGGCATCACCTCGGGAGCCGTCAAGTGAGCGACGGTCGAGATGTAATCATCAGCGCGCTCGTCGAGACCGCGACCCGTTACGGATTTCGCGGGGTCCGCCAAACAAATTATTATCGCGAGCGGCCAGAAACGATCTGCGTGCTGAACCTTCAGAAGTCTTCCTGGGGACCGCGGTTCTATCTGAATGCTGCGGTGTGGTTTACGCGGCTAGGGCCGGAGCGCCGGCCGAAGGAATACAACTGCCACATCATCTGGCGCGTCGACTCTCTGATGATTGGCGAGCAATCCAAGGCATTTACAGAGGCGCTCAGTCTAGATCATTCGATCCCGGATGATCGGAGATATTCTCTGATCAAAGACGGGGTCGATACATACGGCTTCGGACTTCTGGCCCGTTGTGAAAGCGAAGAGGCTGCCCTGCAGATCGCCAGTGAGAATGGGCCGACTGTGAGGGTGGCGCTGAAGGCCCGCAGGCAAGAAAAGGCAGATTGAAATGGCTCAACCCCTTCGCGTCGTCGTCGCCGGCCTCGGCAATATGGGCCGCAGCCATGCGCTGGCCTATCACACCAATCCGGGTTTTCAGATCGCCGCACTGGTCAACCGCTCCAACGTGCCGCTGCCGGAAGGGCTTTCCGGCTATGGCATCAGGCGCTCCTTCGACGAGGCTTTGCGCGACGAAAAGCCCGATGTCGCCTGCATCGCCACCTATTCCGACAGCCATGCCGACTATGCGGTGAAGGCCTTCGAGGCCGGCTGCCATGTCTTCGTCGAAAAGCCGTTGGCGACAACTGTGGCCGATGCCAAACGCGTTGTCGCGGCCGCCAAGGCCAATGGCAAAAAACTCGTGATCGGCTACATCCTGCGCCATCACCCCTCCTGGATCAGGCTGATCGCCGAGGCACGCAAGCTCGGCGGCCCCTATGTCTTCCGCATGAATTTGAACCAGCAATCCTCCGGCCATACCTGGGAGACGCACAAGCAGTTGATGCAGACGACGTCGCCGATTGTCGACTGCGGCGTCCACTATCTCGACGTGATGCTGCAGATCACCGACGCCAGGCCGGTCGAGGTGCGCGGCATGGGGTTGCGGCTGACCGAGGAGGTTGCGCCCTCGATGTACAATTACGGCCATCTGCAGGTGCTGTTCGACGACGGTTCGGTCGGCTGGTACGAAGCCGGCTGGGGGCCGATGATTTCGGAAACGGCCTTTTTCGTGAAGGACGTCATCTCGCCCAATGGCTGCGTGTCGATCGTTATGAAGGAGGGTGTGAAGTCCGATGACATCGACACCCACACCAAGACCTCGACCATTCGCCTGCACAGTGCGGCGACCGGCCCGGACGGCAAGTTCGCCAAGCCGGACGAAATGCTGTCGATGGCGGGCGAGCCCGGCCATCAGGATCTCTGCGATCTCGAACAGGCCTTCGTATTGAAGGCGATCCGCGAGGATATCGATCTCACCAGGCACATGGACGACGCGGTGAAATCGCTCGCTGTCTGCCTTGCCGCAGACGAGAGCGTGCGCAGCGGCGCAGCCGTCAAACTCTAGAACAGGGACGAAGCCGTGGGCTCGCTGAACATCGAGAACGTGAAGAAGGCCTTCGGGCCGGTCGAGGTGCTGAAGGGCATCAACCTCGAGGTGACGGACGGCGAATTCGTCGTCTTCGTCGGCCCGTCGGGCTGCGGCAAGTCGACCTTGCTCCGGGTCATCGCCGGGCTGGAGGATTCGACCTCGGGCCGGGTCGTCATCGACGGCCAGGACGTGTCCGTCACGCCGCCGGCCAAGCGCGGCATCGCCATGGTGTTCCAGACCTATGCGCTCTACCCGCATCTGACGGTGAAGAACAATATGGGCCTCGGGCTGAAGCAGGCGGGCACGCCGGCGGCCGAGATCGACCGCCGCATCGGCATTGCCTCCTCGATGCTGTCACTGGAGCCCTATCTCGAAAGGCGGCCGGCCGAACTTTCCGGCGGCCAGCGCCAGCGCGTCGCCATCGGCCGCGCCGTGGTGCGCGAGCCCAAGCTTTTTCTCTTCGACGAGCCGCTGTCGAATCTTGATGCAGCATTGCGCGTCAACACGCGGCTGGAGATCGCACAGCTGCACCGCCGGCTGAAGGCGACGATGATCTACGTCACCCACGACCAGGTCGAGGCGATGACGCTGGCCGACAAGATCGTGGTGCTGAACGCCGGCCGGATCGAGCAGATCGGCGGCCCGATGGAGCTCTACAATTCGCCGGCGAATGAGTTCGTCGCCGGCTTCATCGGCTCGCCGAAGATGAACTTCGTCGACGGCGCCCGTCTCGGCGAAACCGCCAAGACCATCGGCGTGCGGCCGGAGCATCTGACCGTCGATCCCAAATCCGGCGCCTGGAAGGGCACGGTCGTCCACGCCGAGCATCTTGGCGCCGACACCAATCTCTATCTCGACTGCGAGAAGGCCGGCCTGATCACCGTGCGCATCTTCGGCGTCTACGACGCCGAGCCGGGCGCCACGCTCTATGCGACGCCGGACCCGGCCAAGACCTATCGGTTTGGCGCGGATGGGAAGGTGCTGAAGTAATATCGCTGCAGAGGGCAGCGCTGCCCCTTACCCTTACCCTCTCCCCGTGAAGAACGGGGAGAGGGGTCGCCAGCGTTGGAGCGTTTCCCTTCTCCCCGTCACTATACGGGGAGAAGGTGCCGGCAGGCGGATGAGGGGCGGCGCAAACTTATCGAACTTAAGTGCTCAAGCGTCAGCCTTGAACGTCTGCTTCTGCTGGCCAAGGCCCTCGATGCCGAGCTCGACAACATCACCGGCCTTCAAGAACACTGGCGGCTTCATGCCAAGCCCAACGCCGGGCGGCGTGCCGGTCGAGATGATGTCGCCGGGGTGTAGCGACATGAACTGGCTGAGGTAGGAAACAAGGTATGCCACGCCATAGACCATGGTCTTGGTCGAACCGTTCTGCATCGTCTTGCCGTTGACGGTCAGCCACATCTTGATGTTCTGCGGGTCGGCGACCTCGTCCTTTGTCACCAGCCACGGGCCGATCGGACCGAAGGTGTCGCAGGACTTGCCCTTGGTCCACTGGCCCTGCCGCTCGGCCTGGAAGGCGCGTTCGGAGACATCGTGGGCGACGCAATAGCCGGCGACATAGTCAAGCGCGTCGGCTTCGCTGACATATTTCGCCGTCTTGCCGATGACCACGGCCAGTTCGACTTCCCAGTCGGTCTTCACCGAGCCGCGCGGGATCAGCACGTCGTCGTCCGGCCCGACGATGGCCGAGCTTGCCTTCATGAAGATGATCGGCTCCGGCGGCACGGTGGCGCCGGTCTCGGCGGCGTGGTCGGAATAGTTGAGGCCGATGCAGATGAACTTGCCGGTGCCGGCAACGCAGGCGCCGATGCGGGGCTTGCCGGAAACCGCCGGCAGCGACTTGGGATCGAGCTTGGCCAGCGTCGCCAGCGATGCCGGATCGAGCGCCTTGCCGCCGATGTCGGCGACACGGCCGGTGAGATCGCGGATCGTTCCATCCGCATCGAGCAGGCCGGGGCGTTCGCTCCCCGCCTCGCCATAGCGCAGCAGCTTCATGGTATGTCTCCTCAGTCGGTTTGGTTCAGATCGACCAGCCGCCGTCGATATTATAGGCCTGTCCGGACGTATAGGTAGCGCCGGCCAGATAGACGGCGAGATCGGCGATTTCCTCCGGCGTGCCGAGCCGGCCCATCGGCTGGCGGGCGATGAAGGCGGCGCGGGCCGCCTCGTAGTCGCCCTGCGCATGCATGCGGTCCTGCAGCGACGGGCTCTCGACCGTGCCGGGGCAAATGGCATTGCAGCGAATGCCCTTGGCGACATAGTCGGCGGCGATTGCCTTGGTCAGGCCGATGACCGCGGCCTTGGTGACTCCATAGGCGAAGCGGTTCGGCACGCCCTTGCCGGCGCCGGCAACCGACGACATGTTGATGATCGATCCGTCGCCGCGCTCCAGCATGCCGGGCAGCACCGCCTTGATGGTGCGTATCATGGCGCGGACGTTGAGGTTGAAGGCGAAATCGAGATCGGGGTCCTTCATCTCGAGGATCGAGCCGGAATGGACGAAGCCGGCACAATTGAACAGCACGTCGACCTTGCCGATCTCGGCGAAGGCGGCGTTGACGGCATCGTCGTTGAGCACATCGAGCTTGCGGGTCTTGATGTCGGAGGTCTTGGCGAGCTCTGCCAGCAGCGCCTCGTTGATGTCGGTGGCGTGGACGACGGCACCTGCCTTGGCGAAGGCCAGCGCGCTCGCCTTGCCGATGCCTTGCGCCGCTGCCGTGACGACAACGACCTTGCCTGCCAGATCCGCCATGCTCTTCTCCTCGTCCGCTTGGGATCGTCCGGGTCTACCGGTGGTCGGCCACGGCGTCATGGGCCAGTCCGACGCCATCATGCGGCCTGCGCGCCTGTCAGCCCACAGATAAAGATGTTTTTTCTCGTTAAAGAACATGCATCCGGGCGTCAAGTCCGAACACGATCACCATCGCGGCAATCGCCTCAAACCAACGACAAGTTCGACTTGTGCGAGACCACCAATTGCCGAAGTCGGCGCCGCACCTCATCGCCCTGCCGGGCACTTCTCCCCGTATAGTGACGGGGAGAAGGGGCTGACCGCAACGCCGGCGCCGATCTTGCGCCGCTGGCGATTGGCGAAATCGTCGATGGCAGCGCCCCTCTCCCCGTCACTACGGGGAGAGGATGCCGGCAGGCATGTGAGGGGCGGCGCCAGCGCCCGGAAAAGGCTGGTGGAGCGAAATCAAACCTGACTCGATTGCCCTGCGCTCACCATCGCGGCAGCGTCGCAACTGCTCAGTCGCCGTAAGGCACCCAGACGTTCTTGACCTCCACGGCGCGGCGCAGGAAGGCATCGCCGGCCGCCTCGTCGGACGCCCAGTCGAGGCCGCGGCCATTGCCGCTCCAGACGCGCTTGAGGTTGCCGATCGACTCGGCCTCCGCCTTGGCGCAGGTGTCGGCATCGGCAAACACCCAGAGCCCGTCGACATCGTCATGCTTGGCCAGCACAGCGGCGAGTTCGGCCGTTCGGCCGGTAACGATGTTGATGGCGCCGGCTGGAACGTCGGAATATTCGATGACCTGGTAGAGGTCGGTGGCGAGCAGCGGGTAGCGCTCGGACGGCACCGCGACCACGGTGTTGCCCATGGCGAGCGCCGGTGCGACGAGCGAGATCAGGCCCAGCAGCGGTGACACGTCGGGTGCCACGATGCCGACGACGCCGACCGGTTCGTGCAGCGCCAGTGTCACGGCACGCGCCGGCGGCTGGTGCACGCGGCCCTCGAACTTGTCGGCAAGGCCGGCATAGAGGAACAGCCGCTCGATCGACTGGTCGACCTCGTCGCGCGCCGCCTTGGGCGTGGCGCCGGTCAGTTCGGTGAGGCGGGCGGCAAACTCGCCAGCCCGGCCGGAAAGATTTTCGGCCATATAGTAAAGCACCTGCGAGCGGTTGTACGCCGTCGCCTCCGGCCAGGCTTTGCAGGCCCGGGCGGCCGAAACGGCATCGCGGATATCTTTGCGGCTGCCGAGACCGACCTCGCCGGCGAGCTTGCCCTTGGCGCTGGCGACAGCCAGCGAATAGTTGCCGTCCGGCCGCACCTGCTTGCCGCCGATGAACAGCTTTGCCGTGCGGTCGATCGTATCGCCGTCGGATTGCTCGGCAGGTTGCGCAGAGACTGCCGCCGGCTTGATCACCGGGCCAAGTGGCAATTTGGCCGCCAGATATTCGAACATGCCTTCGCGCCCGCCTTCGCGGCCGAAACCGCTCTCGCGGTAGCCGCCGAAACCGCAGGCGGCGTCGAACATGTTGGTGCCGTTGACCCAGACGACGCCAGCCTTCAATTGCGGCGCGACATGCAAGGCGAGGTTGACGTTCTCGCTCCACACCGAGGCGGCCAGCCCATAGCGCGTGTTGTTGGCAAGCTCGATCGCTTCCTCGGTGTTGCGGAAGGTCATGGTCGCCAGCACCGGTCCGAACACTTCCTCTTGCGCCAAGATATTAGCCGGCGAAACACCGGTGGCGAGCGTCGGCAGATGGTAATAGCCCGAGGCAGGCAGTGCTGCGTCCGGCTGCCAGCACACGGCGCCCTGTCTGGCGCCCTCGGCAACCAGGCCCTTGACCCGGTCGAGCTGTGTGGTGTCGACCAGCGGGCCGATATCGGTGTTCTTGTCGAGCGGGCTGCCGACGCGCAGCCGGCTCATGCGTGTCTTGACCTTGGCGATCAAGGCATCGGCAATGCCTTCCTGCACCAGCAGCCGGGAACCGGCGCAGCAGACCTGACCCTGGTTGAACCAGATGCCATCGACCAGGCCTTCGACGGCGCTGTCGAGATCGGCATCTTCGAAGACGATGAAGGCCGACTTGCCGCCAAGCTCCAGCGACAGTTTCTTCCCTGACCCCGCCGTGGCTTTCCGGATGATCTTGCCGACTTCCGACGAACCAGTGAAGGCGATCTTCTGGATGCCGGGGTGGTTGACGATGGCCGCACCGGCCTCCGGGCCGCCTTGGACGATGTTGACGACGCCCTTCGGCACGCCGGCACGTTCGCAGATTTCGGCGAACAGGATGGCGGTCAGCGGCGTGAATTCGGCCGGTTTCAGCACCACGGTGCAGCCGGCGGCGAGTGCCGGCGCGATCTTCCAGGCCAGCATCAGCAGCGGAAAATTCCACGGGATGATCTGGCCGACGACGCCGACACCCTTGTGGCCGGGGAAATCCCTGTCCAGCGCCTGCGCCCAGCCGGCATGGTGGATGAAATGGCGGATGGCCAGCGGCACGTCGATATCACGGCTTTCGCGGATCGGCTTGCCGTTGTCGATCGATTCCAGCACCGCGAACAGGCGCTGGTGGCGCTGCATGGCGCGGCCGATGGCATAGAGCACTTTCGCCCTGATATAGCCTGAAGACGCCGACCATTTCGGCAGCGCCTTGGCCGCGGCCGAAGCCGCCGCGTCGATATCGGCGGCATTGGCGTCCGACACTTTGGCCAGCAGCTTGCCGGAGGAGGGCTCACTGGTCTCGAATGTCTTACCGCCAGAAGCGGCTTTCCAGTCGCCGCCGATGAACAGCGCCTTGCCGAAGTCGCGCGCCGCAAGCCAGGCGTCGGCCTCGTTGCGGGCTTCCGGCGCCGGGCCGTACTCCATGGCGTGATAGCGGTCGAGAATGTTCATGGGGTTCCTCCTTCACCTCCCCTCGTGGGGAGGGTCGATCGGCAAAGCCGATCGGGGTGGGGCGTTCAAGCCATCGCGTGGCGATGATTGGCCGAATAGTGCCCGGTCAGATGGTGTTCGAGCTGGCGCTCGATGTCGGTCAAAAGGCTCGAGGCGCCGAAGCGGAACAGCTCGGGCTCCAGCCATGGCCGGCCGAGTTCTTCCTTCATCAGCACTAGCCAGTCGAGCGAGGCTTTTGCCGTGGAGATGCCGCCAGCCGGCTTGAAGCCGATGAGATAGCCGGTCTCCTCGAAATAGGCGCGGATGGCGCGAACCATGGCGAGGCCAACCGGCAGCGTGGCGTTCACGCTTTCCTTGCCGGTCGAGGTCTTGATGAAGTCGGCGCCGGCCATCATAGCGACCATCGAGGCGAGCATGACATTGCGTAGCGTGGCGAGGTCACCGGTGCCGAGGATGACCTTCAGATGCGCGTCCCCACAGGCCGCGCGCATCGAGACGATCTCGTTGTAAAGCTCCCGCCACTTGGCGCCGAACACCAGCCCGCGTGGAATGACGACGTCGATCTCGTCGGCGCCGTCCTTCACCGAGGCTTCGATCTCCTGCAGGCGGGTGGAAAGTGGGGCAAGGCCGTGCGGGAACGCGGTGGAAACGGCGGCGACGTGGATGCCGGTGCCGCGCACGGCATCGACCGCCGTGGCGACGAAGGGATGGTAGACGCAAACGGCGGCCGGGCGAATGACCTCGCCCGCAATACCGAGACCCTCGACGATATCGCGGCGGAACGGATTGATCGCCTTGGCGCACAGCCGGCGCACGCGCTCTTCGGTGTCGTTGGAATTCAGCGTCGTCAGGTCCATGCAGGCGACGGCGCGCAGCAGCCAGGCCGCCTGATTGTCGGCCTTGATAGAGCGCCGCTTGGCCAGGCTCGCGACGCGGCGTTCGAGCGCCGAGCGGTTGACGCTGCGCACCGACTCCATGAAGCCGAGGTCGAGCTTCATGCCGGGGTTGCGCGCGATGCGATGGTCCAGCGGAACGGGGGTATTGGCGGCGGCGCGCGCCGGCAGTGGCGTCACCTTCGACGCGCCGGCACCAAGCTCGGCTTCGCGGATTGTGCTGCTCATCTCCTGCCCTTTCATTCAGCGACTTGCGCCGAAGATAGCCCGTGAATTGACGCTTCACGAGTCCCTTAATGCATGCCGCCCAAAAGTGCGCAGCGGTTTTGGGACAACGGCATGCATCGACAAAAAACAAAAAGCGCGTCGCGTAAGGCGACGCGCTTTTGCGCTCATAGCTTAAAAAGGCCGCGAAAGCAGCTAGTTTTTTGACCGAAAGGTCAAAACTTGATTTCTGAGTGTGTTGGTCGGCTCAGCCGACGAAGGCGCGTTCGACGACAAAACTCGCCGGATGATGCAGCGAGCCCTCCTCGAAGCCGAGGCTTTCGGCCAGCTCCTTGACGTCCTTCAGCATGTGCATCGAACCGCAGATCATGATGCGGTCGGTTTCCGGATTGAGCTTGTCGATGCCGAGATCGGTATAGAACTTGCCGGATCCGATCAGCGCGGTGATGCGGCCCATGCGCGCCGAGTCTTCGCGGGTCGTCGAATTGTAGAGGGTGACACGGCCACCGGTCAGCTCGCCGATCAGCGGATCGCTTTCGAGCCCGGCGACCAGCTCCTGGCCATAGATGAGCTCGGCAGTGTCGCGGCAGGTGTGAGTCAGGACGACCTGCTCGAACTTCTCATAGGTGTCGGGGTCGCGCAGCAGGCTGGCGAAGGGCGCGATGCCGGTGCCTGTCGAGATCATGAACAGGCGTTTTGCGGGCGTCAGCGCGTCAACGACCAGCGTGCCGGTCGACTTCTGGCGCATGATGACGGTGTCGCCGACCTGGATCTTCTGCAGTTCCGAGGTCAGCGGGCCGTCCGGCACCTTGATCGAGAAGAATTCCAGCTCGTCGTCCCAGGCCGGGCTCGCCACCGAATAGGCGCGGAACACCGGCTTCTCGGCATTGGGCAGGCCGATCATGACGAACTCGCCGGAACGGAAGCGCAGCGACTGCGGCCGGGTGATGCGGAACGAGAACAGCCGGTCCGTATAGTGCTTTACCGAGACGACGGTCTCGGCATAGACATTGGCCGGAATCGGAAACTGCAGCGGGCGGGCGCCTGCGGTATTGAATGCGGTTGTGGTGTTCATCAAATCCAACCTTCTGGCCCAACTGCGAACGCGGGCACCAAACCTTCACCTGCGCGCCCGAACCGTTCAGGTTCCGGCGTGCTGCCTGCACACTCCAAAGCAGTAAGCTCTTGTGTCCGGAATTTATTAGTATACAAACGATATTTGCGTCAAGATACCGCCGCGAAACACCTTTCCAAACTGTGACATATCCGTAGTCCGCGCATTTCGGGTTTCGACAATGAAAGAGAATTTTTCGGTGCAGCAGCCGGATTCCCTGGGCAGCGTCGTCGCCGGTATCGATGTCGGCGGGACCTTTACCGACCTGCTTCTGATCGACGGCCGAGACGGTGGCCGGGTGCATATCGCCAAGACCCCGACCACAGTCGATAACCAGGCTTTCGGCGTCGTTTCGGCGCTCGGCGCCACCGGATTTCCGATCGACGGCATCGACCTCATCGTGCATGGTACGACCACCACCACCAATGCGGTGCTCGAACGCCGGCTGGCGAAAACCGGCATGATCACCACGCGCGGCTTTCGCGACGTGATCGAGCTTGGCCGGCGCACGCGGCCGCAGGCCTATGGCATGACCGGCAGTTTCGTGCCGATCATCCCGCGCAATCTGAGGCTCGAAGTCTCGGAGCGCGTCGAGGCGTCGGGCACGGTGCGCACGCCGCTCGATGAAGCCGAAATGCGCAACGCCGTGAGGGCGCTGATCGACGCCGGTTGCGAATCCCTCGTCATCCACTTCCTGCATTCCTACGCCAACCCGGCGCATGAGCTCCGCGCCGCCGAGATTGCCGCCGAGCTCTGGCCGAACGGCTACATCACGTCGGGCCACGCGCTGCTGTCGGAAGCGCGCGAATTCGAGCGCGGCGTCACCGCTTCGGTCAACGCCTCGGTGCAGCCGATCCTCGAGCGCTATGTCGAGCGGCTGCGCAAGGAGTTGGGCGCGAAAGGCTATGCCCGCGACTTCCTGATCATGAACGGCAATGGCGGCATGATCTCGGCCCGCTTCGTCACACGTGAATCGGCCAAGACCGTCATGTCCGGTCCGGCCTCGGGCGTCATCGCCGCCGCCTATACGGGAAAACGCGCCGGCTACGAAAACCTCGTCACCTACGACATGGGCGGCACCTCGACCGACGTGGCTCTGATCCGCAACGCCGAGCCGGCTGTCTCGAACGAGATCGAGATCGAATATGCCATGCCGATCCACGTGCCGATGGTGGCGGTACACACGGTCGGCGCCGGCGGCGGCTCGATCGCCCGCGTCGACGCCGCCGGCCTGATCCAGATCGGTCCGGAAAGCGCCGGCGCCAATCCCGGCCCGATCTGCTACGGGCGCGGCGGCCTCGAGCCGACCATCACCGACGCCAATCTTGTGCTCGGCCGGCTGGCGCCGAAAAAGCTGCTGGCGGTCGAAAACCCGGTCACCGTCGAGCGCGTCACCGGTATCTTCGAGGAGAAGATAGGCAAGGCGACCGGCCTGTCCGGCGTCGAGGCGGCGGGCGCGGTGCTGCGGCTCGGCAACATGAAGATGGCCGGCGCCATCCGCATGGTTTCGGTGTCGCGCGGCCACGATCCGCGCGACTTTGCGCTGTTCGCCTTCGGTGGCGCCGGGCCGCTGCACGCGACCGCCCTGGCGCGCGAACTCGGCCTGCCCAAGGTGCTGGTGCCGGCGCGGCCAGGTATCACCAACGCGCTCGGCTGCGTCGTCGCCGATTTGCGCCACGACTTCGTCAACACCGTCAACCAGCCGGTGGCGGTGCTCGACGAGACCCAGCTTCACGCTGTATTGGAACGGCACCGAAACGAAGGCGAGGAGCTCATCGGCAAGGAAGCGGTGAAGCCCGAGACGATCCGCGTCACTCACTCCGCCGACATGCAGTTCGTCGGCCAGACCCACATCATCAACGTGCCATTGCCATCCTCCTCGGTGACCCGGCACGAGCTGCAAACACTGTTCGAAAAGGCCTATTTCGCCCGCTTCAAGGTCGATCTGCCGGAAATCCGCGCCAACCTCGTCAACCTCAACACCTCGGTGACAGGTGTGCGGCCGGCGATCGATCTGTCGCGTTTGATCGACCCGGCTGGTCGCGGAAAAACGCTCGACGAGGCGCGTCGCGAGATCCGGCCGGTCTGGTACGGCGGGCGCTGGCACGACACGCCGGTTTACGCACGCGAAAAGCTGCCGCTCGACGCGGTCATCGTAGGCCCGGCGATCCTCGAACAGATGGATGCGACCACCGTGCTCGAACCCGGCGACCGGGCGCGTTCGGACGCCGACGGCAACATCATCATCGACATTGGCGAGGCCTGAGATGCCTGAAATTGATATGGCAAAGCTCGACGCCATCACCCTTTCGGTCCTCCAGGCGGCCTTGCAGCAGGTCTGCGACGAGATGGACCTGACCTTCTCCCGCGCCGCCTTCTCGCCGGTCATCGCCGAGGCCAACGACCGCTCCGACGGCATCTATTCGGCCGTTGATGGCTCGCTGATCGCGCAGGGGTCGCAGGGCCTGCCGGTGTTCGTCGGCGTCATGCAGTATTCGACCAAAACGGTGATCGAGATGATCGCCGATGGCCGCTGCCTGCCGCCGGAGCCCGGCGACATCTACATCGTCAACGATCCCTATCTCGGCGGCACCCATCTGATGGATGTGCGCTTCGCCATGCCGGTCTACCGGGACGGCAAGATTTTCTGCTGGCTGTCCAACACCGGCCACTGGCCTGACATTGGCGGCTCGGTGCCGGGCGGCTTCTCGGCTTCCGCGACCGCGGTCGAACAGGAAGGCCTGCGGCTGCCACCGGTCAAGCTGTTCAAGAAGGGCGTACTCGACCCCGAAATCTACGCCATCATTTGCTCCAACATCCGCGTTGCCGACCAGCGGATCGGCGACATCCGCGCCCAGGCTGCGGCACTGCTCATCGGCCAGGATCGGCTTAACGGAATCCTCGATCGTTACGGAGACGAAACCGTTGTCGAGGCGATCGCCGAACTGCGTCGGCGGGCCGCCGAACAGATGCGTGCCAACATATCCGCCATCCCCAATGGCACCTACCATTCCAAGGCCTTTGTCGATTCCGACGGGGTGGTCAACGAGCCGCTGACCATCGCGCTGGCCGTCCAGAAACAGGGCGACACGCTGACCTTCGATTTTGCCGGCTCGTCAAAGCCCTGCGCCGGACCGATGAACAGCGTGCTGGCGACGACCTTGTCCTCGGTCTATCTCGCCATGCGCCACATTTTCCCGGATGTGCCGATTAGCGCTGGCGCTTTCGAGCCGCTTGAGGTCAAGCGGCCGGAAGGCACCTTCCTCGACGCCAAATATCCGCGCCCGGTTTCAGGCTGCGCCGCCGAGGTCTCGCAGCGCATCGCCGAGGCGGTGTTCGCGGCGATGGTCCAGGCGCTGCCGGACAAGGTGACGGCGGCACCGGCCGGCTCCAGCGGCAATTTCGCACTCGGCGGCAACGATCCGGCGCGCGGCCGCGACTACGTCATGTACCAGATCTCCGGCGGCGGCTATGGCGGCAATTCCAGCCATGACGGCCTGACCAATGGCTGCTCGACCATCGGCATCTCCAAGTCGCCGCCGGTCGAGATCATGGAGCAGGCCTTTCCGGTGCTCTACCGCCACTACGCCTTGCGCGAAGGTTCGGGCGGCGCAGGCAAGCAGCGCGGCGGTTTCGGCCTCGCCTACGAGGTCGAAATCCTGCGCGGCGACGCCCGCGCTTCCTTCGTCATGGATCATGGCCGTTTCGGCCCGCAGGGCGCCCTCGGCGGCAAGGACGGCGCGGTCAACACGGTGACCGTCTTCCGCAATGGCGAGGAGCATGTGCCGCCACATCTGTCCAAGGAGCAGGATATCGCGCTTAAGGCCGGCGACCGTGTGCGCGTCGGCACGCCGGGCGGCGGCGGCTATGGTGATCCGATGGAGCGCGATGCCGATCTGGTGCTGCGCGATGTGGCGTTGGGATACTACACGTCAGCGGAAGCCAGCGAAAAATTCGGCGTTGTCCTGTCGGCGGGCGAGTTCGCCATTGACCGGAAGGCGACGGACGAGCAGCGCGCCGGCTAACACTGAAGGCGGCTTGGATCGCTCGCCGCGCCGTGATCGCCGCAGCACATGTCGTTTCCGTCTCCGCCGGAGTCACGAAAGCCCGTAGACTTCTCCGGTCAACGGAGATCTCGGACATGCGTCTTTTCGGTCGTTTCGTGCTTGCCGCCTCGGTCGCCCTGGTTCTCGCCACGGGTGCCGCATCCGCCCAGGACAAGAAGCTCAGGATCGGCACCGAGGGCGCCTATCCGCCCTTCAACTACGCCAATGCCGACGGCACGCTGGGCGGCTTCGACATCGACCTCGGCAAGGCGCTGTGCGCTGAGATGAAGGCCGAGTGCGAGTTCACCGTGCAGGATTTCGACGGTTCTATCCCAGCGCTGCAGGCCGGCAAGTTCGATGCGATCATCAACATCACCATCACACCGGAGCGGGCCGAGAAGGTCGAGTTCACCCACAAATACTACCAGACGCCGCCGGCCATCGCGGTGCGGAAGGATTCGACCATATCAGGCACATCGCCGGAGGACCTAAAAGGCAAGGCGCTCGGCGTGCAGACCGCGACCATCCACCAGAAATTCGCCGAGCAGAAATACTCAGGCTCGACCGTCAAGGCCTATCCGACCGGCGATGACGCCCGCACCGACATGGCCAACGGACGCCTCGACGCGATGATGGACGGCTCGATCATTCTGACCGAGTGGCTGAAGAAACCAGACGGCGCCTGCTGCAAGCTGCTTGGCACCTTGACGGCCGACCCGGCCATTCACGGCCCCGGCGTCGGCATCGCGCTGCAGAAAGGCGACAAGGAGCTGGCCGACAAGTTCAATGCGGCAATAGACGCACTGCGTGCCAACGGAAAATACAAGGAAATCAACGATAAATACTTTTCCTTCGACGTTTACGGCAGCTGATCCCGGCAGAAATTCCCTTCGGCAGCGCTGTCCGGCGCTGCCGATTTCTATGAATAATGGAGACTTTCTTGGCTGAACGGCGCTCCCCCTTCTACAGCAGCATCGTCGGACTAGGCGCGACCATGGGTCGGGTCGGTGGCGATTTCATCTCGGCCAAGACTTATTCCGGCATTGCCGACGAGCACCTGAACACGCGCAGGAATGTCGGCGTGCAGGATCTCAGCACCATGGGCAAGATGGACATCAAGGGGCCAGACGCCGAGGCGCTGGTCAATCATGTCATCGTCAACGATGCGGCGGCGATGAAGCCCGGCCAGGTCCGTTATTCCACCGTCTGCCGCGAGGATGGCGGCATCATGGACGACCTCACCGTGTTCCGTCTGGCGCCCGAACATTTCATGCTGGTGACCGGCTCGGTCAATCGTCTCAAGATGCTGCCGTGGCTTTTGCATCATGCGCAGGGGCGCAAGGCCTATGTCACCGACATCACCGCGGCCATCGCCTTCCCGACCATCCAGGGGCCGCGCTCGCGCGAACTGCTGAAGGCGTTGATCGCGGATGCCGATCTGGACGGGCTCAAGCGCTGGTCGTTCACCTCGGGACGCATCGATGAGACGAAGGTGCTGATCTCGCGCACGGGCGTGACCGGCGAGCTAGGCTTCGAACTGTTCGTGCCGGCCGACGAGGCGGCTTCGGTCTGGAACGCGCTGATGACCGCCGGCCGTGACTTTGGCCTGAAACCCTATGGCGTGCTGGCGATGTTCACGCTCGGACTGGAAAAAGCCTATCCGGCGCATGGCATCGACATGGACGAGACCCGCACGCCGTTCCATGTCGGCCTCGACCGCTGGATCAAGTTCGACAAGGGCGATTTCGTCGGCCGCGAAGCCTTGCTCAAGGTCCGCGACAAGGGCCTGGACGAGCAGTGGGTCGGGCTGATCCTCGACGGTGACAGGCCGGCCGCGACCGACGCCAGGGTTCTGGCCGGTGGCGAGGGCGCCGGCATCGTCACCTACAGCGACCACGGCTATTCCCTCGGCAAGGTGCTGGCGACCGCGCATCTGCGGCTGCCGTTCACGGCTGTCGGCACGGAACTCAGCATCGACATCGACGGCAAGCCGACCCGCGCGGTCGTGGCGCCGATACCGTTCTTCGACCCCGAGGGGGTCAGGCTGAGGGGCTAGCGCGGCTTGTTCCGGAAATCGCTCTTGGGCTTTCCTTTTGGGTTAAGGGTATGGCGGAAGGCCGACATTCATCCGTCGGGTATGCCGACAGCAAGCAGGTCTCTCCGAAGGTCCTCCAGGATTTTTGGGTTACGATACGGATCGATCAAGATGGTGCTCACGGTCGCACCGGGCCTTGCCGCCAGACACTGCCTGGCTGCGTGAGCGGCGAGATGCTCGTCACCCATTCTCAAATGACAGACCGCCAGAAACGCATAGGCCCAAAATGCATAGGAATTGAGATTCCGGTAGGAGGCTATCGCCTCAGGATACCGTCCGAGAACCAGGAGAACCTGTCCGCGTAGATCCCAGAACCAATCGTAATTCAGGGGATCACGGGCGATACAGACGTCCAGATCGGACAAAGCTTCCTCATGCCGACCGAGATAGCTCCAGCACAAGCCCCGTATTGCTCTCGCCCGGGTTTCGTTCGGATTAAGGTTCACACCCTGCTCGAGATGCAGCAACGCCTCCTCTAACTGTCCCATGAAGATGAGCGTGTGACCCACCGCTGTATGGCTCCATGCCTGTTTCGGTTCAAGTTTTAGAGCACGGCGACCGTGGGCAAGAGCGATCGTGAGCGTGTTCCCGTCCCCCTCAAGCAGCCATTTGCTTGTGAGTACGGTCGCCATCATTGCATGGATGGTAGCGACATTCGGGTCGAGCTCAATCGCCCTGGCAAGATAGGGCTCTGCTTCCAGAGTAGTGTCATAGCGAACCATCCGAACGCGAGCCTGAAGATACAGATCGTAGGCATCGAGCTGGGTGATCGGAAGGCGCCGTATCTTCTCCACACCCGAAGTTCGGATTGTGCCGACGACGGTGATAGCGACACTTCTGGCGATCTCCTCCTGGAGCTCAAAAATATCTGTCAGCTCCCGATCGAATCGATCGGCCCAGATTTGATTGCCGGATTTGGCCTCTATGAGTTGCGATGAGATCCTGACCCTGTCGCCGGCACGGCGAATGCTGCCCCGAAGCAGGTAGTCGACGGACAACTGCTTCGCGATGGTGACGGCGTCGACAATCTTTCCCTTGAACACAAAGGAGGAATTGCGCGCTATGAGATGAAGTTCGCCGAATCGTCCCAGTTCGGTGATGATGTCCTCGGTGACGCCGTCGCTGAAATATTCCTGGCTGGCGTCGCTGCTCATATTCTCGAATGCAAGAACTGCAACCACTGGTCCGCGGCTTGATGCGCCACCGGTTTGCGGTTTGGACGTCTCGTCCATGCTCTTGCGCAATAGCCGAAGCTCGTCACCTGGCTCCAGGTTCAGCTCGCGCTTCAGCAACAGCTTGCACGCCTCATAATGCTTGATGGCGAGCGCGGCCTGACCCAGGGCTATATGCGCCCGCATCAACGCGACATGTGACGGCTCCCGCAGCGGATCAAGAGCAACCAGCCGTTCGCAAATTGCAACGCGCTCGATGCCGCTCTCCGATTCTGCCAGAAGCTGGAACACATCGATTGCCCGCAAGGACAGGTCGGCACGGACTTCGCGAAGCCAATCCTCGAAAGCGTTGTCAAACGTGCTCAAGCCATCAAGAAAAGGGCCGGCATAGAGGGTGGCAGCCCGCCGAAGCTCGGCCGCATCACGGCTCGCGGATGCAGCGACGAATTCAGTCGCGTCGATGGTGAAGAACTTCGGATTGAGCGCGACACGATCCCCGACCAGGGCCAAGGCATCCGCTCCCAACTCGGCAAAGTCCTTGCGGATAGCGGCCAGGGCCTGCCGCAGACTGTCCCTTGCCTGCTCCTCGCCTCGATCGCTCCAAAGAAGAGCAGCCAGCTTGTGACGCGTCGCCTCCTGGTTCGGTGCTACAGCGAGAATACCCAGAAGTGCTCTATTCTTCTTGGCAGCCACCTCCAAGGGTTTCCCCTGCGGCGACGTCAGGTGAAAACCACCCAGGAGATCGAGCCGCGCCGGGCTCATCGCGATATACTCTGAACTTCTGCTTTTTCCGCGATATTCACGAGCTTTTCACAGGCATCTCACGCCCCGCATTCGATGTTGCCTCTCGCAGCTAACAAC
Organism: Mesorhizobium sp. P2_D1; assembly: GCF_056404455.1. Classification (NCBI taxonomy): domain Bacteria; kingdom Pseudomonadati; phylum Pseudomonadota; class Alphaproteobacteria; order Hyphomicrobiales; family Phyllobacteriaceae; genus Mesorhizobium; species Mesorhizobium sp. P2_D1. Next base: position 303,709 of record NZ_JBFUDZ010000002.1, on the reverse strand, counting down.
ATCCGAGAGGAAACTCCAATGTCCATCGTCACCGAGGTTTTGGGAAAGGCAGGTGAAACGCTCACGAACGAACTGCCGAAGTGGCGCAAGGTCCACCTTGGCCGATTTTTGTACAGCATAGCAGCGGCATATGCCTCTGCGACCTGGAAGGCCTACGGGGCGGCTACTGGCCTTGGTGCGAATAGTCCCGGACGTCGACCTGACGACGACGTCGGCAACTACTGAACTTCTTCGTCCCAACGCCGCGACGCAGACCTCATCCAAGCCATGATCGTCGGACCTTGTGGTTCAGAAGCATCGCTATAGGTTCGTATGGAAGACAACGTCACCCAGATCGTCGGCCCCGTCCTCACCCCCGCCGATCCAGCCTCGCCACCAGCCGGTCGCCGGCCCACTGGATGCCGCAGACCAGGATGATGAGCACGATCACCACGGCGATCATGACGCTAGTCTCGAAACGCTGGTAGCCGTAGCGGATGGCGAGATCGCCGAGCCCACCGGCGCCGATGGCGCCGGCCATCGCCGAGGCGCCGATCAGCGTCACCAGCGTCACCGTGAAACCGGCGACGATGCCGGGCAGGGCTTCGGGCACCAGCACCTCGCGGATGATCGTCCAACGATTGCCGCCCATGGCGCGCGCCGCCTCGATTAGCCCGCGGTCGACTTCGCGCAGCGACACTTCGGCGATGCGCGCATAGTAGGGCGTGGCGGCGATCGACAGCGGCACGATGGCCGCCCACGTGCCGATCGAGGTGCCGACGATCAGCCGCGTCACCGGGATCAGCGCCACCAGAAGGATGATGAAGGGCACCGAACGGAAGCCGTTGATGACGGCGCCGAGCGCGCGGTTCACCCATAGGCTTTCGGCGATGCCGCCGCGTTCGGTGGCGATCAGCGCCAGCCCCAGCGGCAGGCCGAAGACCAGCGAGATCAGGCCGGACGCGGCCGTCATCAGCACGGTTTCCCAGATCGAACGAAGCAGAAGCTCAAACAGGATTGGTGACATGGCCAAGCACCTCCACCCGCGCCTGGCGGGCCTTCAGGAATTTGATGACGGCGGCGAGATGGCTTGCATCGCTGCCAGGGACAGAAACGAACAGCGTCCCGACGGGCTGCTGCTGGATGTGGTCGATGCCGCCATGGATGAGGCCGAAGGGGCCTGGAACAGCAGTGGCGAGATCGGACAGCAATGGGCCGCGAGCCGCCTCGCCGGCCACGTCCACGCGCAGGACCGTCTCCGTGCCGGCCGACGGCAGCAGCCGGGCGGCCAGTTCGGCGGGCAGCTGCGGCCGGATGGCGCCGAGCAGGCTGCGTGTGATCTCGGAGCGCGGCTCGGCAAATACCGACCACACCGGCCCTTCCTCGACGATGCGGCCGGCATCGATCACTGCCACCCGGTCGGCGATCGAGCGGATCACCTCCATCTCGTGGGTGATCAGCAGGATGGTCAGTCCAAGCTGCCGGTTGATGTCTTTCAGCAGGGCGAGGATGGAGCGTGTCGTCTCCGGGTCGAGCGCCGAAGTGGCTTCGTCCGACAGCAGCAGCGCCGGCCGCGCCGCAAGCGCCCGGGCGATGCCGACGCGCTGCTTCTGGCCGCCCGATAGCGACGCCGGATAGGCCTTGGCCTTCTCCGACAGGCCGACAAGGTCAAGCAGTTCGGCGGCGCGCTGCAGCCGCTCGGCCTTCGGCCGGCCCTCTATCTTCAGCGGCAGCGCCACATTGTCCTCGACCGTCTTGGCCGACAAAAGGTTGAAATGCTGGAAGATCATGCCGATACGCCGCCGCAGCGGCTGCAGATCGCGCTCGCCGAGCCGGCTAATCTCGCGGCCTTCGATGAAGACCTCGCCGGAATCGGGCCGCTCCAGGCCGTTCAGGCAGCGGATCAGCGTCGATTTGCCGGCGCCGCTGCGGCCGATGATACCGAGGATCTCGCCCTTGCGCACCGTCAGCGAGATGCCATCGAGTGCCGCTGTCGCGCCAAAACGGCGCTTCAGGTCGACAAGGCGCACCACGTCCTGCGGTGTTGCGCCCGGCTGGTCCGTGGTCTCGGCGGTTGCGGTAAAATGCTGGTTCATGCGCGGATCCCTAGAAATACAATTGCGGCCCGCGCGTTGCGCGGACCGCTTTCCCCGTAAAAGCAGGCACGTCAGTGCCCGCATATGCCTAGTAGGCGCTGAGGCCGGTGCCTTTGTAGACCTTGTCGAACTCGGCCTTCACCGCCTCGTTCTGATAGGACGCCACAAGCGTCTTCACCCAGGCCTCGTTCTCATTGCCGACCTTCACCGCGATGAAGTTGCGATAGGGATTGTCGGCGATGGGCTCCTGCGCGATACGATTTTCCGGCGTCAAGCCGCTTTTCAGCGCCCAGTCGGTGTTGACCACGCCGGCGTCGAGATCCTCGACCGAGCGGCCGACGATGCCGGCGTCGAGCTCTTTGATCACCACCTTCTTGGCGTTCTCAGCGATGTCGGCGGTGGTGGCCAGAATGCCGGTGCCGTCCTTCAGCTTGATCACCCCCTCGTTCTGCAGCACGCGCAGCGCCCGGCCTTCGTTGGACGGATCGTTCGGCACGCCGATGACCGCGCCTTCGGGCAGGTCGGCGACCTTGGTGTACTTCTTCGAGTAGAGGCCGATCGGCCAGACGCCGGTATAGCCGACGCGGACGATATGGTACCCTTGTGTCTTGATCTGGTTGTCGAGATAGGGCTGGTGCTGGAAGGCGTTGGCGTCGATCTCGCCGCGCTCGAGCGCTTCGTTGGGCTGGGTATAGTCGTTGAACACCACGGTCTCGATGGTGAGGCCCTTTTCGGCCGCCTGCGCAACAACGACGCGCCAGACATCCTCGTCCTCACCGCTGATGATGCCGACCTTGATCGCCTTCTTGTCGTCGGCGAGCGACGCATGAGGCGCCATCAGGCTGCCGATGGCGACAGCCGATGCGAACAGCAGAGCAAGGCCAGTGCGCCGGTTGAGGGTTGACCAAAGGGAAGATGGCAAAGTGTTTTTGAAGTCAGTCATGATTGATCTCTGCGGTTGTGAAGTCATGGCAGCCGGGCGGATTGCCGAGCCTTGATCACATCATCAGAAATTCTATCGATTTTATCAAAGAACGCGTTTCGCCGTTCTCGTCACAGCCGGGAATATTCTCTCAAAAATTTCAGGAGAGTGAGCACAAGACGCCGCCTGACCGACCGCGGCGGGACTGCGCCGATCCGACGGAAGCCAGGTTCCAAGACAACCCGGTGCCGGTCTCAGAGAGCGATCCAGGCGGTCTTCAGATCAAGATATTTGTCCAGCGCGTGCAGCGACTTGTCGCGGCCGAAGCCGGACTGCTTGACGCCGCCGAGCGGCACGGTGATGTCGGCGCCGCCATAGGTGTTGACGTGGACGACGCCGGCATTGATGGCGCGCACCATGCGATGCGCGGTGGAAAGGTTGGCTGTCCACACCGCCGAGGCCAGCCCATAGACGGTCGAATTGGCAAGCCGCACAGCCTCCTCTTCGGTCTCGAAGCGCATGACGCCGAGCACGGGCCCGAATACCTCCTCGCGGGCCAGCTGCATCTCCTGCGTCACGTTTTCGAAGATCGTCGGCGCCATGTAGCTGCCGCCAGTCTCGGCGAGAATTCGTTCACCGCCGGTGACCAGCCGGGCGCCTTCGGCTTGCGCCCGCTCGACGAAGCCGAGATTCTTGGCCAGTTGTTCGGAGCTCGACACCGCGCCGACGTCGCTTGAGAGATCGAGCGGATCGCCGACCTTCAGCCGCGTGGTCGCCGAGAGCAGCTCGTCCATGAAACGGTCATAGACCGATGCCTGGACGAGCAGGCGCGAGCCGGCGACACAGACCTGGCCGGAATTGCGGAAGATGCCATTGGCCGAGACGACGGCTGCCTGCTTCAGGTCCGGAGCATCGGCAAAGACGATGTTGGGCGACTTGCCGCCGAGTTCGAGGAAGACCCGCTTCAAATTGGAACGCGCGGAATATTCGAGCAGCCGCCGGCCGACAGGCCCCGACCCGGTGAAGGCGATGGCGTCGACATCCATATGCAGGCCGAGCGCTTCACCGGTGACCGCGCCGCGCCCGGTGACGACGTTCAGCACACCGGCCGGAAGTCCGGCCTCGCTTGCCAATTCGGCCAGCCGCAGCAGCGTCAGCGAAGCGATCTCCGGCGGCTTGACCACCACGCAATTGCCGGCGGCGAGCGCGGGCGCGATCTTCCAGGCGCCGATCATCAGCGGAAAATTCCACGGCACGATGACGCCGACGACGCCGAGCGGCTCCTTGTGGATCAGCCCAAGCACGTTCTCGGCCGTCGGCGCGATCTCGCCATAGATCTTGTCGATCGCCTCGGCATAGTAGCGGATGGTGCCTGCCGCCGACAGCGGTTCGGCCTTGTAGGCCATGCCGATTTCTGTGCCATTGTCGCGGACGCCAAGCACGGCCAGTTCGTCGGCATGCTTTTCGACCAGCTCGGCGAGTCTTGTCAGCACCTTCTTGCGGAAGGCGGGTGCCGAGCGCGACCACGAACCTTTCTCGAAGGCCTTGCGCGCCGACTTGACGGCACGGTCGATGTCGGCGGCATTGCCGTCGGCTATGCGGGCGAAGGGCCGGCCGTCGATCGGCGACGTCACCGGCAGACTCGCGCCGCTCATGCCATCGATCTGTGCGCCATCGATGAACAGGCGTCGCGCCCCGATCTCCGTCTTGCGCAGCGCGTCGATGGCATCCTGGCTGATCATTGTGTTCTCACTTCTGAAGTTAGCAGTACGAGGGGCGGCTTGGCGTGCCGCCCCTTGCTTCCTTCGATCCTGCGCTCCGCTCAATCCTTCAACGGCTGGCCAAGATTTTCGAAGGCGACCGGATCGCGGCTCTTCAGCGCGCTTGCCAGCAGCAGGCCGACAATTGCAGCAATCAGCACCAACCCCGGCAGGAACACGCCAAGGAAGCCGCCGGCGCCTGACAGGCTGCCGAAATTGATGACGATCAGGTAGATGATGACGACGAAGGCGATGAAGGTCAGTCCGGGCAGGATGGTGGTCTTCAGCGCATTCTCCCGGGCGGCCGGATTGGCGCGGAAGAACATCACCACGGCGAGCGACGCCACCGCCATCATGACGATGACGCCGAGCGTTGCGACATTGGTCAGCCACGAAAACAGCGCCAGCACCGGATCGAGGCCGAGCACGGCGAACAGCCCGACGACGATTGCCGCCAGCACGCTCTGGATGACCGACGCGACATGCGGGCTCTGGTGCACCGAATGGGTCACCCCGATCGTTTGCGGCAGAAGCTTTTCGCGGCCAGAGACGTAGATGTAGCGGGCAACCGCATTGTGGAACGCCAGCACGCCGGCAAACAAGCTCGACACGAACAGGATGCTCATCGCATGCGACAGCATCGTTCCGGCGTAACGGTCGGACAGGCCGAACAGGAAGGTCGTCGGGTCCTGCAGCCCCTGCAGCGCCGGCAGCAGCTTGTCGACACCGGCGCCGACCGCCATCAGCCATGCCGTGACCATGTAGAAGACGCCGATCAGCAGCACGGAGAAATAGGTGGCGCGCGGAACCGTCACCTCGGGGTCGCGGGCTTCCTCGGCATAGATGGTCGTCGCCTCGAAACCGATGAAGGCGGCAAAGCAGAACAGGATGGCGATGGCTGGTGCACCTGATGTGATCTGGCTCCAGCTGAACGGCGCCGCCGACAGCCCGCTGTCGCCGCCGGTCTTGAGGATGGCGATGTCGAGGACCAGCACCACCAGATATTCGCACAGGACCAGCACCGTCAGGATCTTGGCCGACAGATCGACTTGGCGATAGCCGAGCACGGCGACCAGCGCGATGGCGATGAAACTCCATACCCACCAGGGCAAATTGATGCCCCAGCCGGCAAACAATCCGGCCGTCGCCGCGCCGAGCAGGCCCATGACGCCGATCTGCATGGCATTGTAGGACAGGATGGCGATCAGCGCCGTGGCGCCGCCGGCCAGGCCGCCGAGCCCACGCGCCGCATAGGCGTAGAAGGCGCCGGCATTGCCGACGTGACGCGACATCGTCACATAGCCGACCGCGAACAACAGCAGCAGGATGGTCACGATGAGATAAGTGCCGGCAAAGCCGGCGCCGTTGCCCATCAACATGCCGAGCGGTGTGCCGCCGGCTACCGCCGTAAGGGGTGCCGCCGCCGAAATCACCATGAAGGTGATGGCGCCGACGCCAAGACTGTTCTTGCGCAGCCTGTTGGCCGGCGCCTGCTCCGTAACTGCTGACATTGGTCCCTCCTGTGTGCGAACCCTTGGGTCCGCTAGCCAATCGGCCTGTCCCATGTGCTCTGGATGTCGGTTCATTATTTGAACCCTTATTTTGAATATAGACTTGCAAACAAAGCCGATGCCTGTCAAGTTAATTCACACGTTAAATGATTAGTCGATGGAGGCGGAGTTGAGTACGGTCGGCAAGGCGATCTCACTTCTGGAGCTGTTCACCGTCGACGAGCCCGAACTCGGGCTGTCGGATCTGGCGCGCCGGTCGGGCTTCGACAAGGCGACGACGCGACGGCTGCTGGTGGCGTTGACCGGCCATGGCTTCGTCGAACAGGATGCCGCCACGCGGCACTATCGCCTCGGCGCCGGCCTGTCGCGTCTGGCCCGCATCCGCGAGGCGCGCTTTCCCTTCCTGCAGACAGCGGTTCCCCTGGTGCGGGACCTCGCGGTGTCCACAGCCGAGACCGTGCATCTGTCGGAATTCGGCGTCGATGCGCTGGTCACCGTCCATGTCGAGCATCCGGCCTGGGCAAACCGGGTCAATATCGATATCGGCCAGCTTCTCCCGCTGCACTCCACCGCCTCCGGCATCGCCTATCTGGCCTTCGCCCGCGACGAGACCGTCAAGGCATGCCTGACGGGCTCCCTCAAGGCCTTCACAACGCATACGCTGATCGAGCCGGCCGCCATCTCCACATCCATCGCCGAGACGCGCGATCGCGGCTATTCGATCTGCGACCAGGGTTTCGAGGAAGGGGTGATCAGCGTCGCGGCGGCAATCCGCGCGGCGGACGGCTTTGCGCTCGGCACCATCGCGGTGGCCGCGCCGAATGCCAGGACGACGCCGGCGGCGATCGCGGAACGGGGACTTGCGGTGATGGCCGCGGCACGGGAGATTTCGATGCGCCTCAATGGCGAAAACCTGCAAACGCTGAGGAGACAGGCGTGATGTCCGTGGAGACGGCAACAGTGCCCCGAATCCTGGTCATCGGCACCGGTGACACCAAGGCCGACGAGCTGCGCTTCATGAAGCAGTGCATCGAGGCGTCCGGTGGCCGCGCCGTGATGATGGATGTCAGCGTGCTGGGCGACCCGCCTTACAGCCCGGATCACGACAAGCATGCCGTTGCCCGCGCCGTGGATGTGACGATCGCCGAGATCGTTTCGAGCGGTGACGAAAACACCGCCATGACGCTGATGGCCGGCGGCGCCGTGCAACTGGCGCGCAAGCTTTATCAATCCGGCGAGATCGACGGCTTCATCGCCATCGGCGGCTCGATGGGAACCGACCTGGCGCTCGACGTGGCGCTTTGCCTGCCGCTCGGCGTGCCGAAATTCGTCGTCTCGACCATCGCCTATTCGCACCTCATCCCGCCCGAACGAGTCGCGCCCGACCTGATGATGATCCTCTGGGCGGGTGGGCTTTATGGCCTTAACAGCATCTGCAAGGCGGTTCTCTCGCAGGCCTGCGGCGCCGTTGTCGGCGCGGCCAAGATCATACTGGCGTCGCGCGCCACGGCTCCCGCCACCGGTCCGACCATCGGCATGACCTCGCTCGGCAGCAGCTGCCTGCGCTACATGAAGACGCTGAAGCCTGCGCTGGAGCAGCGTGGCTATGATGTAGCCGTATTCCACACCACCGGAATGGGCGGCCGCGCCTTCGAATCGATTGCCGGGCAAGGCCATTTCTGCGCGGTGTTCGACTTCAGCCTGCAGGAAATCACCAACCATCTCGCCGGCTCCGTCGTCAGTTCCGGCATCGACCGGCTGGAGAACGCCGGCGCCCGCGGCATCCCGCAGATCGCGGCGCCCGGAGCCGTCGACATGGTCGATCTGCCGACCTGGCAGGATTTGCCGGCTAAATTTGCGCAGCGCCCGTTCCACGCTCATAACAGGCTGATCGGTTCGGTCACCGTCGATGCCGACGATCGCCGCCAGGTCGCCAGAACCATCGCCGCCAAGCTCGGCGCGTCGAAAGGGCGCGCCGCCTTCATCCTGCCCTCCGGCGGCATCCAGGAATGGGACATGCCGGGCGAGCCGCTCTACGAACCGGAGGCTCTCGCCGCCTTCGCCGACGAAATACGCAAGGCCATGCCTGTTGCCGTGGAGTTCCACGAGATCGACGCCCACATCAACAGTGACGACTTCGTCGGCAAGGCGCTCGAGATCTTCGACCGATGGGTCGAGGAAGGCATTGTTCCGCGCGGTGCGCCAGCCAAGGGAGAAGCCGCTTGAGCGTTCCTTTGGCTCAGGCGCTGGTCCTGGATTTCGGCGGTGTCGTCACCCGGACGCTGTTCGAGACCCATTCCTTGACCGAACAGGCGCTCGGGCTAAAGCCAGGCACGCTGCAATGGCGCGGGCCGTTCGATCCGGACAGCGATCCGCTCTGGCGCGCGATGCAGGCCGACGAGATCAGCGAACGCGACTACTGGCGCACGCGCACAAGCGAAGTCGGCCGGCTCATCGGCGAGGACTGGCAGGTGATGGAGACCTTCGTCCAGCGTGCGCGCGGGGCGGAGCCGCAAAAGGTGGTGCGGCCGGAGGCCGACAGCGCCATCCGCGCCGTCCATGCGGCGGGCTTTCGCCTGGCCATCCTGTCTAACGAGCTCGACCTCTTCTACGGCGCCGACTTTCGCCGGCGGCTGCCGCTGCTCGGCCTGTTCGACACAATAATCGACGCCACCTATACCGGTATCCTCAAGCCCGACCCCCGCGCCTATGCCTTCGTCACCGAGGCGCTCGGCCTGCCTGCCGAGGCCTGCGTCTTCGTCGATGACCAGCAGCGCAATGTCGATGGCGGTCGCGCTGCCGGCATGCGCACCGTTCATTTCGACGTTGCGCGGCCAGCACTTTCCTATGCCGAAGCCCTCGGCCATTTTGACCTCGTCCCAGCCGTCTGAGACCATTTGCGGAGCCTGCCATGCGCGACATCAATTTCCTCACCGAGACAAACGCCAAGCCGATCTGGCATCCCATGGCGCATCCGGCCGAGATGCGGGCCAATCCGCCGAAGATCATCATGACGGGCGAGGGGGTCACCGTCACCGACATCGATGGCAGAAGCGTGCTCGACGCCGTCGGCGGCCTGTGGAACGTCAATCTCGGCTACAGCTGCGACCCGATCAAAAAGGCAATCGCGGACCAGCTCACTGCGCTTCCCTACTATTCCGGCTTCCGCGGCACCTCGACCGGACCGTCGATTGAGCTCGCCTACGAGCTCAGTGAATGGTTCGAGCCGGAGGGCATGGTGCGGACCTTCTTCACCTCGGGCGGCTCGGACTCGGTCGAAACCGCGCTACGGCTGGCCCGGCAATACTGGAAGATTCGCGGCCAGGGCGACCGCACCAAATTCCTCGCGCTGAAGAAGGGCTACCACGGCACCCATTTCGGCGGCGCCTCGGTCAACGGCAACGCCAATTTCCGCCGCAACTACGAGCCGCTGCTGCCCGGTGTCTTCCACATCCCGGCGCCGTGGACCTTCCGCAACCCGTTCGACGAGACGGACCCGACGCGGTTGGCGAAACTGTGCGCCAAGGCGCTGGAGGACGAGATCGCCTTCCAGGGCGGCGACACCATTGCCGCCTTCATCATGGAACCGGTTCTCGGCGCCGGCGGCGTCATTGTCCCACATGAGAGCTTCATGCCGCTGGTGCGCGACATCTGCGACCGCCACGAGATCCTTTTGATCGCCGACGAAGTGGTCACGGGCTTTGGCCGGTCGGGCGCATGGTCGGGGTCCAGGCTGTGGGGTGTGAAGCCGGATTTCATAACCATCGCCAAGGCGATCACCTCCGGCTATTTCCCGCTCGGCGCCACCCTCATCGGCACAAAGGTTGCAGACGTTTTTGAAGCCGACAAAACCAGCTTCGGCTCGATAGGCCACGGCTACACCTATTCCGGCCATCCGGTCGGCTGCGCGGCGGGGCTGGCGGCGCTTGCGGAAACCAAACGCCTCCGCCTGGACGAGAACGCGGCGGCGCGGGGTAACGAACTCGCCGCCGTGCTGGAAGGGCTGAAGGCCAGGCACGCCATCGTCGGCGATGTCAGGTACAAGGGCCTGATGGCGGCGCTCGAACTGGTCTCGGATCGCGCCACCAAGAAGCCGACCGACAAGAAGACCATGGCCGTGGTTTCGGAGGCGGCCTACGAAGCCGGCGTCATGTTGCGCGTTTCGGGCAACAACATCATCCTGTCGCCGCCGCTGATCATCAGCGCCGCCGACGTTGTGAAGATCGGCGAAGCACTGGACGCAGGCCTGTCGAAGGTCTGACGCGGTTACAACGGAGGTTCTGTCCGCAAATGGCCTATTCGCAGGAAAAAGTGGGGCAGCAAAATGAGGGTGCTGAGGCGCTGGTTAGCCGGCGTTCCCGGCTGCTCGGCGCGAAATCGCAATTGTTCTATGACGAGCCCGTGCATCTGGTGCGCGGTGAAGGCGTCTGGCTCTATGACGCCGACGGCCGCAAATATCTCGATGCCTACAACAATGTCGCGCATGTCGGACATTGCCATCCGCATGTGGTCGAGGCCCTGTGCCGGCAGGCAAGCCTGCTCAACACCCACACGCGCTATCTGCATACTGCCATCCTCGACTATGTCGAGCGGCTGACCGCGACCTTCGATGCCAGCCTGTCCACCGCCATCCTGACCTGCACCGGCAGCGAAGCCAACGACATCGCGCTGCGCATGGCGCAGGCCGCCACGGGCCGCATGGGCATCATCGCCACCGACGCCACCTATCACGGCAACACGGCAGCGGTTTCGCAGCTCAGCACGCGCATGCCGCCGGTCGGTGGCCGCGCCCGCCACGTCAGGCTGGTGCCGGCGCCCGACAGCTATCGTCATCCGGAGGCGATGGCCAACGGCAAGGCCTTTGGCGACGCTGTGCGCGAAGCCATCGCCTCGCTCGAGCAGGAAGGTATCGGCCTGTCCGGCATCATCCTGTGTCCGCTGCTGGCCAATGAAGGCTTCCCAGCGCTGCCGTCCGGATTCTTCGATGACGCGCTGCGCGCGGTGCGCGAAGCCGGCGGCCTGGTCATCGCCGACGAGGTGCAGCCGGGATTCGGCCGCACCGGCAGCCATTTCTGGGGCCATCAGCGCGCCGGCTTCGTTCCCGACATCGTTACCATGGGCAAGCCGATGGGCAACGGCCACCCTGTCGCCGCCGTGGTCACCACCAGGGAGATCCTGGCGACCTTCCGCGACGCTTTCCGCTACTTCAACACTTTTGGCGGCAACCCGGTATCCTGTGTGGTGGCGAATGCCGTTCTCGATGTTCTGGAGCAAGAAGATCTCGTCGCCAACGCACGCGATGTCGGCGCCTATGCGCAGGGCCTTCTGCGCCCGCTGGCCGAACGCCACGAATGCATCGGCGAGGTCAGGGGCGCCGGACTGTTTTTCGGCGCCGAGCTGGTTCACGACCGCAAGACGCGCGAGCCGGCATCAGACATTGCCGAGCAAGTCGCCAACCGGATGCGCCATCGGGGTGTGCTGATGGGCAAGACCGGCATCCACGGCAATGTGCTGAAGATCCGCCCGCCCATGCCGTTTTCCCGCGACGATGCCGCCTTCCTGATCGGCACGCTCGACGAGGTGCTTGATGAAGTCGGCGGAGTGCCGGCGTGAACGCTGTTTCCGTGCCGTCCGAACCGGAAGATGCCGCCACCGTCACCGAACTGGCGCGGCACGCGCTCCAGCATTGGGGCATCCGCGACGGTGAGCCCGAGCTGCTGAAATTCCGTGAGAACGCCGTGTTTCGGGTCCGCTTGCCCGATGGCCAGCCGGCAGCCATGCGCGTTCACCGGCTTGGCTATCATTCCGACGCCGCGCTGCGCTCGGAACTGCAATGGATGTCCTTCCTGCAGTCGGCCGGCGTCGCCACGCCGTCGCCGGTCGCGACGCTGACCGGCGACCTGTTCGTGCCAGTCGATACCGGCACATCGGCGCCGCCGCGCCAGGTCGATTGCCTCAGCTGGCTGGAGGGCCGCGCCGTCGGGGCGCGAGGCGTGCCCCTGGATTACACGCCCGAGCAGGCAAGGCAGATCTTCACAGCGATCGGGCGAACCATCGCGCATATGCACAACGTCACCGGCGCCTGGACGCCACCCGCCGGCTTTACCCGCCATGCCTGGGATTTCGACGGCTTCTTCGGCCCGGCCCCGACCTGGGGCCGCTTCGAGACCTCGCCCTTCCTCGACGATCTTCGCCGCGAGCTGGTTTTCCAGGCGCGGGACAAGGCCGTGAAGGCGCTGTCGGAGCATGAACGCAGCGCCCGTAATTTCGGCATCATCCATGCCGATCTGGTGCGCGAGAACGTGCTCGTCCACGACGGCGCGATCCGCATCATCGACTTCGACGATTGCGGCTATGGCTGGCACATGTACGATCTTGCCGTTGCCCTCTACCAGAACCGCGAGGAGGCGATCTATCCGCTGATCGAGGCCGCCCTGCTCGACGGTTATCGGCAGTTGCGGGGACTGACGGCGCAGGACATCGCCGCACTGCCGCTGTTTTCAGCGTTGCGCGCTTTCGCCTTCCTCGGCTGGGTGCAGAGCCGCGTCGAAGGCGACATCACCAGGGATGTCGGCATGCGCATGTCGGCCATCGCAGCCGATGTGGTGATCGCCTATCTGCGCGGCGAATAGGGGCGGATAGAGCCGGTCAGCCCTTGGCGAAGTGAATGCTGACGGTGCCTGAACTGCCGAAATCGGCGACGATGGTGTCACCGGGCCGCGCCTCGACCGGCCGCACGAAGGACCCCGAGAGAACCACCTCGCCGGCCGCGATCGACATGCCGTAACGGGCGAGCCTGTCCGCCAGCCAGGCAATGCCCATCGCCGGATGGTTGAGCACGCCGGCGCCAAGCCCGGTCTCCTCGACCTCGGCATTACGCGAGACGATGGCGCCGATCCAACGCATGTCGGCTTCATCGGGTCGTTGCGGCTGCCCGCCGATGACGATGCCGGCATTGGCGGCATTGTCGGAAATCGTGTCGAAGAAGGTGCGCGTCTTCTTCGTCTCCGCATTGACGCGCTCGATGCGCGTGTCGAGGATTTCGAGCGCCGGCGTGATGTAGTCGGTGGCGTTGAGCACGTCGAAGAGGGTCACGCCGGGACCCTTGAGCGGCGCTTTCATGACGAAGGCGATCTCTGCCTCGACACGCGGCTGGATGAAGCGGCCGGCGGGAATCGTCGCGCCGTCGTTGAAGAACATGTCGTCGAAGAGCACGCCCGAGTCCGGCGTGTCGATGGCCAGCGCATACTGCATCGCCTTGGAGGTTAGGCCGATCTTCCAGCCCTTCGGTTTCAGCCCGGCATCGATCTTGCGCGTCACCAGCGCCGCCTGAACGCGATAGGCGTCCTCCATCGTCGCCTCGGGAAAATCGAGGCTGAGCAGCCGGATCTGGCGGCCCGAACGCTCGGCTTCGAACAGCCGGTTGGCGGCGTCTTCCACTTGCTCCGGGGTCATGTCGCTGCCTCGTCGACGACGCTGTTGCGCAACACGCCGATGCCGTCGGCCTCCACCTCGATCACATCGCCCGGCTTCAGCCAGATCGGCGGTTCGAAGCGGGCGCCGGCACCCGTCGGCGTGCCGGTGACGATGATATCGCCGGGCACCAGTGTGGTGAAGGTCGAGACATAGGCGATGATCTTGCGGAACGGAAAGATCATCCGGCTGGTGCGGTCCTGCTGACGCAGTTCGCCATTGACCCGGGTGGAAAGCGTGATGTCGGCGATCTGCGCCTCATCCGTGAACGGCACCAGCCAGGGACCGATCGAGCCGCTGCGGTCGAAGTTCTTGCCTTGCGTGACGTTGAACTTGGCGTGCCGCACCCAGTCGCGGATGGTGCCCTCATTGCACAGCGACAGTGCCGCGATGTGGCCGAGCGCGTCGGTCTCCGCGATGCGCCGGCCACTTTTGCCGATGACGATGACGATTTCGCCCTCATAGTCGAGCTGCGGTGATTCCGGCGGCCGCACCAGCGGCGCGCCGTGGCCGACGAAAGAGCGGGGGAAGCGGATGAACAGCGACGGATTGGCTGGCGCCGCCTGCCCGTCCTTGTACTCCTCGTTGCGGTCGGGATAGTTGACGCCGACGCAGATGATCTTTTCCGGAACCGGGACAGGGATGTCGTAGGCGATGGCGTCGAGCGGGAAATCGGCGGCCAAGGCATCGGCCTCTTCCGCCAGCCGCAGCAAGGCGCCGGCCTCGATCACTTCGCGCAGCGTCGGCCACTGGCCGTGGCGGGCCGACAGGTCGACGACGCCCTTGCTGGTGATCGCTCCATACCGTGCCTTGCCGCCGACGGTGAAGGTGGCGAGCTGTGCCCTGCTCATGCCGCAACTCCGGTGGGCTTCTGCTGGTTTGGAGCTTTACGGCGCCCCCCTCTGTCCTGCCCGACATCTCCCCCACGAGGGGAGAGATTGGATGTCACCTCCGCTTTCGCCAATTTCCGACGCTGCAAGAAAGGCGCCGGCCGAGCTGCCAGCCGATCTCCCCCCAAGTGCGGGAGATGTCCGGCAGGACAGAGGGGGGCGCGAAGGAACGCAGACATCATTTTCGAAACACTCACGGCGCCACAATCGGCGAAGCCGTCAGATCCGACTGGCGCGCCGCAACCCCGGCAAAGCTGCTACCCTCCTCGAACCAGCTCTTCGGCGCCGGCGCGCCCCACAGCGTCTGGCGCTGCGGATCCTTGAGGTCCCATTTGATCGGCTCGAGGTCCGGATCGACCGTCTGATAGTCCGAGCAATAGATCTCGATGCGGTGGTTGTCGGGGTCTCTGATATAGAGGAAGAAGGCGTTGGAAATGCCGTGCCGTCCCGGGCCGCGTTCAATGTTCGGCAGATAGCCAGTCGTCGCCATCAGGTCGAGCAGGTCGATGATGTTGAGCGGCGTCGGCACCCAGAAGGCGACGTGGTGCAGGCGCGGCCCGATGCCGTTTGTGAAGGCGATGTCGTGGACGCCGCCCTTGCGGTGCGTCCACGCCGCCCACAGCTTTCCGCTGCTCGCATCTTCTGTGTATTCGGTGACGCGGAAGCCGAGCTCGTTGTAGAAGGCGACGGACTCGTCGACATTGGGCGAGAAGCAGTTGAAGTGATCGATGCGCAGCGGCTTGACGCCGTGATAGAGCGCGTATTTCTGGTGGATCGGCGGCAGCCGCTCCATCTGGGCATAAAACTCGAGCGGAATGCCGTGCGGATCGCGGGTGCGGAAGGTGCGTGACTGGTAGGGCCGCTCGACCCATTCCACCGGCAGGCCTCTTCCCTCAAAGAAATGCTCGGCCTTGTCGAGGTCCTCCTCGGAGAACAGCTTGAAGCCGAGGTCGCGCGCTTCGGCCGTAGTGGCCTTCTTCAGCACGATGCAATGATGCCCGCGCTCCTCCAATGCCCTGAGATAGATGGTATCGGCGGTTTCGTCGGTGACCTGCAGGCCGAGTGTGTCGACATAGAAGGCGCGGGACCTGGCGAGGTCGGTGACGGCCAGTTCGACATGGCTGAGGCGCACGATGTTGAATTCAGGGTAGAGATTGGGCTTGGGCAAGGGCATTTGATTTCCTCTGATCAGCCGCCGAGTTTCTGGATCGCGTGCGCCGTCGTGGCGAAGGCTATGTTCTTCGTCTCCATGTAGAAGTCGAAGGAATGGTCGCCACCGTCACGGCCTATGCCGGAATTCTTGACGCCGCCGAACGGCGTCGGCAAATGGCGCACATTCTCGGAATTGACCCAAATCATGCCTGCGTCCAGCGCGTCGGTGAAGCGGAAGGCGCGGGTGACGTCCGACGTCCAGAGATAGCCGGTCAGGCCGTATTGCGTGTCGTTGGCCAGCGCCAGCGCTTCCGCCTCATCCTTGAAGGAGATGGCAGTCAGCACCGGCCCGAAGATCTCTTCCTGGGCAATGCGCATCCTGTTGGTGGCGCCGATGAACAGCGTCGGGCTGACATAGCAGCCGCCGCCCGGGCCGGCGAACTTGCCGCCGCCGGCAACGACCACCGCGCCTTCCGATTTGCCGATCTCGATATAGGAGAGCACCTTTTCCTCGTGCACCGGGTGGATCAGCGGACCGACCACCGTTGCGGGATCCAGGGGATGGCCGATCTTGATGCGCTTTGCCTTCTCCGCCACCAGATCGGTGAATTCGTCGTAGACCGACGCTTCGACCAGCAACCGTGACGAGGAGGTGCAGCGCTCGCCGTTCAGCGAATAGATCATGAAGACGGCGGCGTCGGCGGCGCGCTCCAGGTCGGCGTCGGCGAAGACAATCACCGGATTCTTGCCGCCAAGCTCGAAATGGACGCGCTTCAGAGTGTCGGCGCCTTGGCGCATGATCATCGAGCCGGTGCGGCTTTCGCCGACGAAGCCGATCGCCTTGATGTCGGGATGCTCGGTCAGCGCCTTGCCGGCGTGCTCGCCGAGGCCGTTGACGAGGTTCCACACGCCCTTGGGCAGGCCGGCCTCTTCGGCGATCTCGACCAGCAAGCGGGCGGTCAATGGCGAAAATTCAGCCGGCTTATGAACCACGGTGCAGCCGGCGGCCAGTGCCGGCGCGATCTTCCAGGTCGACAGCATGAACGGCGTGTTCCACGGCGTGATGATGCCGACCGGGCCAATCGGCACCCGTGTGGTCATATTGACCTGGCCTGTGGTCCGCAGCGTCTCGCCGTCGCGCGCCTCTGGCGCACGGTCGGCGAAGAAGCGGAAATTCTCGGCACCGCGCAACGCCGCCTTGGCCATGAACTTCAGCGCCTGGCCGGTGTCCATGCATTCGACGAACGCGATCTCCTCGGCGCGCGCTTCGATCGCGTCGGCTATTTTGTGCAGCAGCTTCTTGCGCGCTTCGCCGGGCATCGCGGCCCAGGCCGAAAACGCCGCCTTCGCCGCCTTGGCGGCGCGGTCGATGTCGACGGCACCGCCGCGCGCGACTTTGGCCAGCGGCTTGAGGTCGACCGGCGACAGCGTTTCGAACGTCGTGCCGTCGAGCGCCGGCGCCGCTTCGCCGCCGATCTGGTTCAGCACGCCATCGCGCTTGAAACGGGCCAGATAGGCCTCGGCCTTCTTCAGATTGCCTTGCAGGTCGGACATCTCAGCTTCCGTCACTTGCCGCGCAGTCGCGGGTGGATTGCGTTCTTCTTCCAGCTCAGCACCGGGTCGATTTCCCGGATCTCGAGCGACAGGGCGAAATGCGGTGTCTCGAACAACGCGGCAAGGTGCTCGCTCACCGCCGCGAAGACGGCTTCGCCGGTCCGCTTCTTCTCCTCGGCGCTGCGCCCGATTCCGATGCGAAACGACATGTCGAGGAAGGCGTTTTCCGGCAGCCTGTCGGCCACCGCATAGGCCTCGGCGCGAAACGCCCGCACCCGCACGGCGCCGGTTTCGAACAGCCCGGTGTCCAGCACGGTGCGCAACACCAGTGCGCATAACTCGCCCATATCGACCTTGGCATCGAGATTGGCCGAATACTCGATGGAGAAGTGCGGCACCGCGTTTCGCTCCCCAATCACTTGTCTTGTTGTAGTTAACGCGTTAATTACATGAGGCGCTCATGAAGTCAAGTCTTGCATCGGCCTTGGCGCAACGATACGGGGATGGCTGGAACGGGCTTTCGGTGGGCGGACTCGGCTAAAGGAAGGCCTGTTTTCGATCGCAAGCCAGCGTGGGAGGCTTTTTTTCTTGCTGCCTGAAAACACCCGTCGTTCCCTGCCAATGGCGCTCCTGCACGCCCGCGAAGTGGTGATGGCGCGTTTTCGTCCGATGCTCGCGGCCCACGATGTGACCGAACAGCAATGGCGCGTGCTGCGCGTGCTGAGCGAAGCCGGCCCGGTCGAGGCGACCGAGCTTGCCGATCGCGCATCGGTGTTGCCGCCCAGCCTGACGCGCATCATCAAGGCGCTCGAGGGGCGCAGGTTCATAACCCGCAACAAGGCCGAAGGCGACGGCCGCCGTGTCGTGCTGACAATCGCCCCGGCCGGATCCGCCCTGATCGATGCGCTTTCACCCGAGCGTCGCATCATCTATGACGACATCGAACAGCGCTTCGGCCACGACAGGCTGGAAAAGCTGCTCGATCTCCTGGAAAACCTCATCGACGGCGAGAGCTGACCGTTCGGTCCGGGCGGCATCGCTTGGGCTCACCCGCCAAAGCTGCCAAGCCGCGTCGGCTGCGTATAGTTGCGGTCGACATAGAGCAGCGCCGAGCCGCCGCTGCCGTGCCGGACATCGATGACCCGGCCGATCATGACATTATGCGTGCCGACGATATGCACATCCTCGATCTCGCAATCGAAATTGACGATCGCATCCGACAGTGCCGGCGTGCCGGACGTGAGCGTCTGCCAACGTGCCGCCGAATAGCGTGCTTCCATGTCCCTGGTCGCGCCCGCGAACTTTCCCGCAAGATGCATGTGGTCATGGGTCAGCACGTTGACGCAGAAGCGCCGGTTGGACAGGAACATGGCGGCCTGCGTCGAGCGGCCATTCATGCACACCAGCAGCGTCGGCGGCTCGTCGGAGACGCTGCACATGGCGGTGGCGGTGAAGCCGCCGCGTCCGGCCGGGCCGTCAGTGGTGACGATGTTGACCGGCGCGCAGACCCTCGCCATGGCGTCGCGGAAATCGGCTTTCGAAATCTGCGTGGCCATCTGGGTTCACTCAGCCGGCGAAGCAAGCGGATTGAACCAGGTATCTCCCGTCCAACCGTTCTCGTCATAGTCGGCCATGCAGGTGTCGACCAGCTCTTCCATCGCTTTCAGCCGCCCGCCGCGTTCGGCGCCCTTCAGCACCTGCAGCCGCACCTCTTCCGGCGCCCCGGCATAGTTGAGCTCGTAGAGCGCGTGGCGGCCGCCGAATTCGGTGCCGGTCGCGTCCCACAACAGCTTCATGATCTTGATGCGCTCGATGTGGCCCATGTCGTTGGAGCCGCGCACATATTGCGCGAGATATTTGTCGATCTCGGGATTGTTGAAATCGCGCACCGACGATGGCAGGTAGATCAGCCCCGAGGCGATCACCCGGCGCACGGTGTCGATGACGCGCGGATAGGCTTCCGACATGAAGGTCCGGTAGGCAAGGGCGGCTTCCAGGTTGGGCAGCACCGCGCCGTTCGCCCACGGGATCGGGTTGTACGCCATGGCATTGGAAAAGCTCCAGAACATGTGCCGCAGCGCGATGACCTCGCCCAGCGCCGCCTGGTTGCCGCGGAAGGCATCGCCGCCAGTGGCGCGCAGCGCCTTTGCCAGCAGGCCGGCGAGGAAGTCGAGCTTGACGGCGAAACGCGTGCAGCCCTGGAAGCAATAACCGTGCATGAAGCCGGAAGCCGGATGGAACGATAGGATTTTCTGCGCGTCGCGCAGCACCAGGACGTCCTCCCAGGGGATGAAGACGTTGTCGAGCACCAGGATCGCGTCGTTCTCGTCGAAGCGCGACGACAGCGGATAGTCGAAGGGTGCTGCAACGGTATTGGCCGTCTGCTCGTAGGAGACGCGGCAGAACATCTTTATCCCCGGCGCGTTCATCGGCACGATGAACATCACCGACAGCGACGGATCCTCGGTGACCGTCGCCGAACCCTGCGCCAGGAAATTGTAGTGGGTCAGCGCCGAGGACGTCGCCACCACCTTGGCGCCGGACACGGTGATGCCGGCGTCGGTTTCCCCAGTGATGTGGACGAAGACGTCCTTCACCTGTTCGGCCGGCTTGTGGCGGTCGATCGGCGGATTGACGATGGCATGGTTCATGAACAGCGCCGCTTCCTGGGCACGTCTATGCCAGGACAGCGCGTTGTCCTTGAACGGCCCATACCAGTCGGCATTGGCGCCAAGCGTGTTCATCAGCGCCGCCTTGTAATCGGGCGTGCGTCCCATCCAGCCATAGGACATGCGCGACCACTGGGCGATAGCTGCCTGCTGGGCGACAAGCTCGGCGGAGGATTTGGCGACGCGGAAATATTTGTGGGTGTAGCCGCCCGAACCGGTGTCCGTCGGCGAGGTCAGCGCGTCTTGCTGCTTGGTGTCATGCAGCGCATCATAAAGGCGCGCCAGCGACCGCGCCGAATTGCGCATCGCCGGATGCGTGGTGACGTCGGCAATGCGTTCGCCATTGATATAGACCTCGCGGCCGTCGCGCAGGCTCTGCAAATATTCGGCCCCGGTGAACGGACGCCCCTTGTCGGCACGGAAGTCTTCTGAGCGCATGATGTTCCTCCACTTGCGGTGACGACTGTAGCGCCTGGGCCGGGGATCGGTTATGGACGGAACCACAAAACCGATTGGACTTTTTCCGGCGCCATGAGCCAGAGTTCCATCCCTGACTTCTTCGTCTATGGCGAGCCGGTGCGGCCGCTCGATGTCGGTTTCCTGCATGTCGAGACAGTGCTTGCCCGCAGCAACATCCATCGTGGCGAGGTTCCCGCGCACAAGCATCCGCAGATGGGCCAGATCACCTACTGGACCGGTGGCTCAGGCACCTACCGCATTGAAGACCGGTCATGGGACTTTTCGGCGCCTGCCGTCAGCTTCGTGCCGAGCAATGTCGTGCATGGCTTCTCGATCGGCCCCGGCACCGACGCCATCGTCGTTTCGGTTGCCGATGACGCGCTCGCCGCCATTGCCGGTCAGAGCTTGCTGCCGCTGGACAGGCCGGTGTTTACCGACGGCCCGCCGCACCATACCGCGTGGAAAAGGCTGGCGGCTGTGCTGGAGATGATCGCGGCCGAATACGCCGAGGCGCAAGCCGGCAATGACAAGATGCTACCGGCGCTGATCGCCGTCGCACTCTCCCACATCGCCCGCCTCGGTCCGGACGGGACAACCGCCACAACCTCTTCCGAGGCTTCGCTGGCACTAGGCTTGCGGCGGCTCGTCGACATGCATTTCCGCGACAACTGGCCGGTCGACCGCTATGTCGAGACGCTGGCCACGACACCACATTTGCTCGACAAGGCCGCCCGCACGGTGCGGGGCACCGGCGTCAAACGGGTGGTCAGCGAGCGTCGATTGCTGGAGGCGAAGCGACTGCTGCTGTTCACAGTACGCACGGTCGAGGACATCGCCTATGAGATCGGCTTTGACGACCCCGCCTATTTCTCAAGGGTCTTCCGCGAACGGATCGGCGAAGCGCCGGCCGCCTGGCGCCGCAAGCAGTTGCGGGGGCATTGAGCGGGTGATCTGGATGCGGGCCTTGCGGGAGGTTACGCCGGCGCGTCAGTCCGGTAGACCGGCCTTGCGGAAGCCATCGACGAAATGCTCAAGCGTCGCTGCGTCGCGGAAGGGCTCTGTCGTGGCCCAGTGCCGGGTCGTGAAATGCGGGTTGCCGACGAGGAACAGTTCGACCTCCGCGCGCGCTTCGTCGAGCCGGCCGAGTTGCGCGAGGCTTGCCGCCAGGAAACGGCGTGAGCTTGTCCGATAGGTCTCGTCCCGGCGCAATGTCTCGACAGCGGCTTCGTAATCGCGGGCCGCATATTGCGCCGCGCCGAGGGTCAGATAGTACCAGCTTGACGGAAACGGGTTCAGGCGAAACGCCTTGCGAATATGCTCGAGGGCCTCCTCGACCCGCCCGGCTAGCGCCGCGATGTCGGACAGAGCCGCCCAGGCGTCGGCTTCGTTCGGGTCGAGCTCGAACGCCTTGGCGAACTCGGCATCCGCATCGGTGAAGCTGCGCTCATAGGCAAGCAGGTAAGCCAGGACCCAGCGGCAGCCGGCATCGTTGGGATCGATCGCCACGGCCTTGCGCGCCAGTTCCAGGGCAACGCTGCGGGAAGACTCACTTGGTCCGCCGGAATGCACCGAACCCATCCAGTGGTTCATGGCAAGCCAGCGATACGCCTCTGCATATTCCGGATCGAGCGCCACCGCGCGCGTCAGCATCAGATGCGCTTCCTGCGCCATCTGCGGCGAATCATCCATCAGCTTGCGCGCCCGCACGCAGAGATCGTAGGCCTCCATATTTCTCGGCCGGTTGCGCGGCGGCGGTGCGCGCAGCCGGCCGAGCAGCGCCTCCACGATCTTGGCCGTAACCTCGTCCTGGACGGCGAAGATATCTTCCAGGCCGCGATCGAAGCGTTCCGCCCAGAGATGATCGCCACTCACGGCGTCGACCAGCTGCGCGTTGATGCGCACACGCCCCGCGGCGCGTCGTGCGCTGCCCTCCAGCAGATAGTGCACGCCAAGATCGCCAGCGATCTCACGCACGTCCATAGCACCGAGTTGCGGGCGATGACGAACAGGCCGGATATCCTCGACAGGTCGGTGATCAGGTCTTCCGTCAACCCATCCGCGAAGGAGTCCTGCGCGGGATCGTTGCTGACATTGACGAAGGGCAGCACGGCTATCGATGGTTTGCCGGGTAGCGGCAATGGTTTTCGCTTCGCGTCACCAAGCTGTTGGACGGCCCCCGTGAAGCGGTAGCCGACGCGTGGAACGGTGACGATCCATTCGCCGCCATCCCCAACCGGGCCAAGCAGCTTGCGCAGCTGCGCGATCTGAACGGTGAGGTTGCCTTCCTCGACCGCAGTGCCCGGCCATGCGGCGTCCATCAATTCGGCTTTGCTCAGTATGTCGCCGGGCCGTCCGACGAGCGCCGCGAGCAACTTGAGCCCGCGGTAGCCGACGGCAACGGGCACATCGTTCCGAAGCAGCGTTCCCGCACCGGTATCAAGCACGAACGGACCAAAGGCGAAGCGTGATCCCTGCATAGGGCGCATCTATAGAGCAATTTCAGGAACAGTGTGAAACGGTTTTCCCGGGAAGAGCGCGTAGCGCTTTTCCTCAGGGAATTGCGTCAAAACAAAGAGTTAGGGCAGGTTGCCGGTTCCGAGAATCGGTGAACGGCTCTACCCATTTGGAACTTTTGAGAACTATTTGGGAAGGCTTAATTACGGCGCTGTCCGTAACCTGCAGAATTCGTCCTCTTTCAGGTCGAGGGCCTCCGGACCCTCAAACCATATGGAGGTTGTCATGACCAATATTCTTGAATTTGC
This sequence comes from Mesorhizobium sp. P2_D1, assembly GCF_056404455.1. Taxonomy (NCBI): domain Bacteria; kingdom Pseudomonadati; phylum Pseudomonadota; class Alphaproteobacteria; order Hyphomicrobiales; family Phyllobacteriaceae; genus Mesorhizobium; species Mesorhizobium sp. P2_D1. The sequence goes on along the minus strand of NZ_JBFUDZ010000002.1, from coordinate 280,482 downwards.
CCCGCACAAGACAGCGCGGTCGGGAACGCCCGTGGCGCCGATGGCGCGTCGGCATCTGACGACCCTGCAGAGCATTATTGCAAGCTGGCACGATCGGACCTGGCGCGAGCGGATCCGCTTTCGCTGGGAGCTTGCGCAAATGGCGAGGGACAATCCCTATCTGATCGACGATATCGGTCTGACGGACCGGCAGGTCGAGGCAGAGCTCGCCAAGCCGTTCTGGCAACGATAGCGCGAAGACTGCAAGGGCACCGGATCGCGGCCATGCCATTCGTCATGCTGGCGGCATTGGCTGGGCTGGCCAGCAGTTGTCGGGCGGCGCGGCATGGTCGGCGAACTTTGTGTTCGGTTTCTGAAGCCGGCAGCGAATGATTGGCCGGCAGCGAAGGACTGATAGCAATCGATCCGGGGGCTCAGGAATAGCAGCCGCGCTCGATGGCCAGCCGCCGCACCAGCGCCAGCACGGCATCGATGGTGGGCGTCGGCTTGTCCGTTAGCCGGCCAAGTTCCTGCACCGCCGTCACCAGCGCGTCGATCTCCATCGGCCGGCCGCGTTCCAGGTCCTGCAGCATCGAGGTCTTGTGCTCGCCGACATCGCCGGCGCCCTTGACGCGCCGGTCGACCGCTATGGGAAAGCGCACCCCGAGACTTTCACCGATCGCCTGTGCCTCCAGCATCATGGTGCGGGCCAGCGTTCGGGTTGCCTCGTCGGCAACGATCGCCGCCAGCGTGCTGCCGGTCAGCGCCGAGATCGGGTTGAAGGAGAGATTGCCCCACAGCTTGACCCAGATTTCGCTGCGGATGTCGTCGCGGACCGGAACCTGCAGGCCTGCCTTGACCATCTCCTCGGCCAGAAGCGTGACCCGTTCGCTGCGCTCGCCGGAGGGTTCGCCAAGCGAGAAGCGTTTGCCCTCGACATGGCGGATCAGGCCGGGCGCGTCGACCTCGACGGCGGGATAGACGACCGAGCCGATGACGCGCTGCGGCCCGATCCGCTCCCAGATCTTGCCGCCGGGGTCCACCGCGTTCAACCGCGTGCCTTCCAGCGGCCCGCCGACGTCATGGAAATACCACCACGGCACGCCGTTCTGCATCGTGACGACGGCGGTGTCCGGCCCGAGCAGCGGCGCGATCTGATCAAGCGCAGGGGTGAGGGAATGGGCCTTCAGCGCCAGCACCACATAATGCTGGGCGCTAAGCTCTTCGGCTCTCGCCGCGGCCCGAACGGAAGCCACCGATTCCTGGCCGTCTTCGATCAGGCGCAACCCATTTGCCTTGATCGCATCGAGATGCGCGCCGCGCGCGACGATCGAAAGCTCGGTCCGGCCGGCCATGGCGAGCTTGGCGGCGAGATAGCCACCGATCGCGCCGGCGCCGAAGATGGTGATCTTCATCGTCAAAGTCCGAGTTTGGCGGCAAGCCCGATGCGCTGCAGCTTGCCGGTGGCGCCCTTGGGAATCTCGTCCAGGATCAGGATCTTGCGCGGCACCTTGAAGTCGGCGAGCCGCGTCGCCGCATAGCCGCGGATATCGCTCTCGTTGGCGGCCATGCCTTCGCGCAGCACCACCGCCGCCGCCACTTCCTCGCCGAGCTTGTCATGCGGCATGGCGAAGGTGACGACCTGAGCCACCGCCGGGTGGTCCATCAGCACGTCATCGACCTCGAGCGGCGAGATCTTCTCGCCGCCTCGGTTGATGATCTCCTTGAGCCGGCCGGTGACGCGCAGATAGAAATCCTCGTCCAGCACGCCCTGGTCGCCGGTGTGGAACCAGCCATGCGCGAAAGCCGTCGCATTGGCGTCCGGGTTCTTCTCGTAGCCCGCCGTGACATTGGGTCCGCGAATGACGATCTCGCCGGTTTCGCCGGCTTCGAGCAGCCGCCCGTCAGGCGCCATCACCGCGACCTCCGGTCCGGCGGAGGCGCCGACGCTACCTGGCTTGCGCTGGCCCGGCGGCAGCCGGTTCGACGCCATCTGGTGCGCCGCCTCGGTCATCCCGTAGGATTCGATCACCGGACAGCCGAAGGTCGCCTCCAGTTCGGCCATCACTTGCGCCGGCAGCGACGCCGAGGACGAGCGGATGAAGCGCAGACGCGCTGCCGCCAGCGCCTCGGCATTGCGTGCCGCCCGTGGCAGGATCGCCTGGTGCATGGTCGGCACCGCCGTGTACCAGCTCGGCCGCGCATCGCTCAGCCACTGGAAGAAGCGCAGCGCGTTGAAGCCCGGGGTGCAGTAGATGCTGCCGCCGGCAGCCAGAGAGGAGAGCACCGCCGCGATCAGGCCGTGAATGTGGAACAGCGGCATGATGTTGAGGCAGCGGTCATTGGCCGTCAGGCCGAGCGTCGCACCGATATGGGCGGCCGAGGCCGCGATGTTGGCATGGCTGAGCGGCACCAGCTTGGGTCGCGACGTGGTGCCCGAGGTGTGCAGCAGAAGCGCGATGTCGCCATCCTGCGCCATCTCATCCGCGGCTTGCGGCCCGATCGCAGGGCCCTCGATGGTAAAGCTTCCGGCGGGCGCGTCAGGCAAAGCGACAAGCCGAAGCACGCCGATGCCGAGCCGTTCGGCCACCGTCACCGCCGGTCCAGTCTCGTCCTGCGCCACGAGGATCGCCTTGGCGCCGATATCGGTCAGGTAGAAATCGAGCTCGTCCGCCCGGTAGGCCGGATTGAGCGGTGCCGTCGAGGCGGCTGCCGCCACCGCGACAAAGGCGGTGGCCATCTCCGGCCCGTTGGGCAGCACGATGGCCACCCTGTGGCCCCGACCGATGCCGCGCGCATGCAGTGCGGCAGCTGTGTCGGCGATCAATTCGCGCAGTCCGCGATGCGTCAGCGTGGTTCTCTCGGGCGCCGAAATCGCCGACGCATCATCGGCGCCTGCGGCAAGACGGAGGGAAAGTTCTGCATCGTTTCCAGTATGGGTCATGTCACCGCCTATGTTTCAAGCGACCGCTTACAAAGTCCAGCGGCGATTCCGGCCATCGGGCAAATCGCCTCGGACCGATAGTCGACGTTAGCGCCGCCCCTCATCCGCCTGCCGGCACCTTCTTCCCGTATAGAGACGGGGAGAAGAGGGAGCCCGCACCCTCTGTGCATTTCTCGCAACGCTGGCGATTGGCGAAACCATCGATGAAAGCGTCTTTCTCCCCGTCACTATACGGGGAGAAATGCCCGGCAGGGCAATGAGGGGCTGCGCCAACACCCGGTGATGTAATCGCCCGACTCCGGACCACGCCACCACTTTACCGATCATTTCAATACCCAAGCGCCAAACCATCCTTGCGCGGATCGGAGGCGCCGGTCAGCGTTCCCTTCTCCCAGTCGATCAGCACCACTTGCCCGCCGCCCAACGGGTGATGCGGCTCGGCCACGCGATGGCCGCGCCGGCGCAGGCCCTCGATTGCTTCGGCGGGCACGTTGCGTTCGGCTTCCACGGTATCATCATTGTAGAACACACGTGGCGCATCCAGCGCTTGCTGCGGGTCCATGCCGAAGTCGAGCATGTTGGTCAGCAGATGGACATGTCCGAACGGTTGGTAGCCGCCGCCCATGACGCCGAACGGCATCACCACGCGGCCGTTCCTGGTTGCCATGCCGGGCATGATCGTATGCATCGGCCGCTTGCCGGGCGCGATGGCATTCGGATGTGCCGGGTCGAGGCGGAAGCTTGAGCCGCGGTTCTGCAGCACGACACCGGTCTTCGGCCCGACGACGCCGCTGCCGAACGAATAATAGGTCGAGTTGATGAATGAGACCGCGTTGCGGTCGCGGTCGACGATGGAGATGTAAACCGTGTCGCTGCCTGGCAGGTCCAGGCGCGGCAGATGCGTCATGGCACGCTCGTGATCGATCTCGGCACGCAGCCGGTCGGCATAGGCGCTGGACAGGAGTTGTGCCACCGGCACCGGGACATGATCCTGGTCGCCGACGAAGCGGTCCCGGTCGCGATAGGCCAGCCGCCCCGCTTCGATCTCCAGATGCAGGCGCTCGGCGCCGTTGGGGTCGAGCCCGCCGAGCTTGAAACCAGACAGCACGTTCAACATCAAAAGCGCCGTCAGCCCCTGATTGTTCGGCGGCATCTGGTGGATGTCGTGGCCGCCATAGGAGGTGCTGACCGGCGCCACATAGTCGCCCCTGGTCGCTGCGAAATCCTCGGTCGAATGCAGTCCGCCCAATTCATTGAGCCGACGCACCATATCGTCGGCAACAGCGCCTTCGTAGAATCCGGCGCGGCCATGTTTGGCGATTATCCGCAACGTGGCGGCGAGTTCCGGTTGCCGGTGGACATCGCCGGCCTTCGGCGCTTTACCGCCGGGCAGGAAGATGCGCGCGGCATGCTCGTCGGCCGACAGATCAGTCTCCGGTTCGGCCCAGTCGAAGGCGACGCGGTCATGCACGACATATCCATTCTCGGCATAGTGGATGGCCGGCGCCAGCGCCTCGGCAAGGCCCTTGCGGCCATGGTCCTCCAGCATCCGGGCCCAGGCGTCGACGGCACCCGGCACGGTGACCGCATGCGGTCCCTGCAGCGGGATGCAGTTGAAGCCTTTTTCCAGATACCAGTCGACCGTCGCCTTGGCCGGGGCGCGGCCGGAGCCATTGAAGGCCAGCACGTCGCCTTGTCCCGCAGGGCAGTAGAGCACGAAACAATCGCCACCGATGCCGGTCGACTGCGGCTCGACGACCGCTTGCACGGCGGCGGCGCAGACGGCGGCATCCATGGCGTTGCCGCCGGAGCGCAGCATCTCGATTGCGGCAAGCGTCGAAAGCGGGTGCGATGTCGCGGCAACCGCCTCCGTCGCACGGACCGGCGAGCGGCCGGGAAACTGGAAATCACGCATTCTGTCTGGATATCCCATGGTCACTTGAATCAATTCCTGCGCCCGAACATCTGCCCAACCGACAACAGCACGACCGACAGCACGATCAGGCAGGTCGAGATGGCGGCGATCGTCGGGTCGATCTGGTCGCGCAGCGCGTTGAACATGCGGCGCGTCAATGTCGTCGTATCGCCGCCCGATATGAACAGCGAAACCACCACTTCGTCGAAGGAGGTGATGAAGGCGAACAGCGCGCCCGAGACGATCGAGAAGCGGATCTGCGGCATCGTCACCTGCCAGAACGCGGCGACGCGTCCGGCGCCTAGGCTGCGAGCCACGCGTTCCTGGTTCATGTCATAGGAGCGCAAGCCCGACAGCACGGTCAGCACCACCAGCGGCAAGGCCTGCACGGTGTGCGCGATGACCAGGCCGGTCAGCGTGTTGTTGAGCCCGATCCGCGCATAGAGGAAGAAAGTGCCGATGCCGATCAGGATCACCGGAACGATCAGCGACGCCGTCAGCAGCGCGTTGATGGTGCCGTTGAAGCGCAGCGTGCCGCGGTTGATCGCATAGGCGGCGGCGGTGCCGAGCGGCGTCGCCACCAAGGTCGTCATGATCGCCACCTTGACAGAGACGATCGTCGCGTCGCGCCACTCCAGCGACTGGAAATAGGTCTGGTACCAGCGCAGCGACCATTGCTGCGGCGGGAATTGCAGCAGCGTCGAATCCGAAAACGACATGATGACGATGATGATCGACGGCGCGATCAGGAACAACAGCACGAGGCCGCCGAGGGCGTACAGCCACAGACGTTGCCGGTGCGAGATGGGCAGGCCGATATCCTCGCTCATCGCGAACTCCATACGCCAGTGGCGCGCGCGCCGAGCAGCCATTGGAACAGCCCAAGAAGCGCCAGCGTGACCACCAGCAGCACCACGCCGAGGGCCGCTCCGGCTCCCCAGTTGGAGTAGAGGCTGGTGGTCTGTTCCATGCGCATCGCCCACATGATCACCTTGCCGCCGCCCATCAGCGCCGGGGTGACGAAGAACCCCAGGCAAAGCACGAAGACGATGACCACGCCCGAGGCAAGCCCGGGCAGCGACAGCGGAAAGAAGATCTGCCGGAAGGTGGCGACCGGGCCGGCGCCAAGGTTCATCCCGGCGCGCAGGCAATCGCCGTCTATGGTCTTCATCGAGGCGTAGAGCGGCAGCACCAGGAACGGCAACAAGATATGCGTCATGCCGATGACGACACCGGACAGATTGTTGGCGAGCGACAGCGGCTGGCTGATGACGCCGAGGTCGATTAGCCAGCTGTTGATCAGACCCTTGCGCTGCAGGATCACCAGCCAGGCATAGGTGCGCACCAGGACCGAAGTCCAGAACGGCAGGATGACGAAGATCAGGCAGATCGACGCTGCCCGGCGCGGCAGTTGCGACAGCATGTAGGCCAGGGGATAGCCGAGCAGGACGCAGGCGCCGGTGACGATGAAGGCGACCTTGAAGGTGGTGACGAAGGTCTTGATGTAGGAGGCCTGCTCGAAGAAGCGCGCATAATTGGCGGTGCTGAGGACGCCGGCCTCGTCGAACAGCGACAGCCAGAACAGCCAGCCGATCGGCACGACGATGATGGCAAAGACCAGGAACAGGCTTGGCGACAGCAGCGCCAGCAGCCGCAGCGACTCGCGCCGGGCGTCGTCCCGCAACGACTGCGCATTCAGATCGCCGGCAGATGCGTGCAAGGCAGATTGCGCGCTCATCAGTCTGATGCCACCAGGATCGTGTCCTGCGCGTCGAGGCCGAGGTTGATCGGCTGGCCGGGAGCCGGCATTCTGGCCAGCACGTCGCTGCGGCAATAGTCGCGCAGCGTCAGCTGGCGGCCGTCGCGCAGCGCCGCGTAGCAGACGAAGCTGTCTCCCTGGTAGATGATGTCACCGACCGTCGCATTGATCACATTGACGCCGCTTTGCGGCTCGGCATTTGCCAGCAGCCGCAACTTTTCCGGCCGCACCACCATCAGGTGTTGGCCCGATGCCGGCGCCGGCGCCGCGGTATGGATTCTCCTGTCCTCGTACCAGACGGACCCGTTGCGGCATTCGACCGGAATGAAGTTCGATTCGCCGATGAAGCCGGCTACAAACCGCGTCTGCGGCGTGGCGTAGAGGGTTTCCGGTCTATCGAGCTGTTCGATGCGCCCGCCATTCATCACTGCGATGCGGTCCGACATGGTGATGGCTTCGCGCTGGTCATGCGTGACATAGACGGTGGTCATGCCAAGCCGGCGATGCAGGCTGCGCAGCTCGATCTGCATATGCTCGCGCAGGCCCTTGTCGAGTGCCGACAAGGGCTCGTCCATGAGCACGATGCGCGGCTCGAAGACGATGGCGCGCGCCAGCGCCACGCGCTGGCGTTGGCCGCCGGAGAGCTGGTTGACCCGGCGCTCGCCCAGGCCCTGCAGCTTGACCAGATCCAGCGCCTTCTCGACGCGCTCGGCCGTCTCGGTGCTGGCGACGCCGCGCTGCTTCAGCGGAAAGGCGATGTTGTGGAAGACGTTCATATGCGGAAACAGCGCGTAGTTCTGGAACACCATGCCGATGTTGCGCTTGTGCGGCGGCGTGGTGATGATCTCGTCGTCGCCGACCTTGATGCTGCCGGCATTGGCGCGCACAAAGCCGGCCAGGATCATCAGCAGCGTCGTCTTGCCGGATCCGGAAGGCCCCAGCAGCGTCAGGAACTCGCCGGCTTCGACATCGAGGTTGAGGTCGCGCAGCACCGCTACGCTGCCAAATCGTTTCTCGATCCGGCGCATGCTGATCGGCAGCGCGGATGGCGCAATGGACAAGATCATCGTCTCCTGAACTGAGGCGGCAGAGCAGGGCGAGCGGTTGCGCCGCCCTGCCGTGGTTTGGGTTCTGGCCAGGGCCTATTGCTGGACCAGATTGTTGAACTTTTCCGTCGCCTCGACCAGAGTGTCGCGCCAGAATTCGGCGTCCTGCAGCACCTGCTTCTTGACGTTTTCGGGCGCCGAATTGATGTCCTTGATCCTCTCCTGCGGGATCTTGCCGGTCTCGAAGGCCTTTTCGTTCACCGGCCCGTTGTCGACATAGAGCGGCAGATTGGCCTGCAATTGCGGGCTGACGAACATCGCCAGCGCCTTCATGGCGGCTTCCTTGTTCTTGGCGCCCTTGGGAATGACCATGCAGTCAGCGGTCAGGACACCCTGGTCGAACGAGAAGCTGACCGGCGCGCCTTCCTTCTTCAAGGTGCCGGCGCGGCCGTTCCAGATGCTCGCCATGTCGACTTCGCCGTCCTTGACCAACTGCATGGCCTGGGCACCGGAGGTCCACCAGGCATCGACATGGCCACGGATCTTGTCGACGGATTTCAGCGCGCCGTCTATATCGACCGGATAGACCTTGTCGATCGGAATGCCCTCGGCCAGTGCCGCGACGCTCAGCGTCTCCGTCGCCTGGCTGCCACTCAGCGCGCGCCGTCCCGGAAACTTCTCGACATTCCAGAAGTCGGCCCAGGTCTTCGGGCCTTTGTCGCCGAAAACATCGGTCCGGTAGATGAGCACGACCGAGGTGTAGGAAATGCCGACCCAGTCGTCATGGACCAGCTTCGGGTTGATGCCGCTCTTGTCGATGATGCCGTAGTCGAGTTTTTCGAACAGGCCTTCCTTCGAGCCGCGTGCGCATTCGTCGGCGCCAAGCTCGGTGATGTCCCATTTGACGGCATTGCCGGTGACCTGCAGCCGCACGTCGTCGAGGCCGTTGGTGGTGTCTTCCTTGATGGTGATGCCGAGCGCATCGGCGGTCGGCTTGAAGAACGCCTTGGTCTGCGCCTCCTGGTAGGTGCCGCCCCATGAGGCGACGGTGATGGTATCGCCCGCCATGGCGGGGGCTGCGAGCGACGCCATGAGAGCGGCAACCGCAACAACGCTAACGTTTCTGGTCATGTTCATTTTCGGCTCTCCAACCGGTGTTCCCATTGTTTTCGATTTCGCATGCTATCTTGTATACAATTTTGAGTGTAGCCTAGCGATCGGTGATGTCAACACCGTCCGGCGCGATCGAATTCAGGCGTGTCGAGCAGGGCAAAGATGGAAAGAGACGGCCTCGCTGGGGCGTGGCAAATTACGCCGACTGCGACTACAGCTGTGCGTGTCCCGGCTGAAAGACCGGAGAACTGGGGACGAAACCTTGGCCAAGGAAACCAAAAATACGCTACGCGACTCGGTCTATTCCTCGCTCAAGGCGATGATCGTGACCGGCCAGATTCCACCGGGCTCGCGCGTCACCGAAAGCGACATCGCCGCGAAGCTGAATGTCAGCCGCACGCCGGTGCGCGAGGCCTTCAACCGCCTCGAGCGCGATGGCCTGGTCACCGGCAGGCCGCGCCAGGGCTATGTCGTCACCGAATTCGACATCAGCATGTTCCGCGAGGCCTTCGAGATCCGCGAACTGCTCGACGGCCACGCGACAGAGTTGGCCGCGGCCGTGGCGACGGAGCAGGACAAGGCGCGGTTGCGCGCCATTCTGACTGAGTGCGAGCGGCTGGCCGCCATACCGGATCGCACCACCAGGGAAAAATTCCAGGAGCTCGAGGCCGGCATCGACCTGCATCGCGTCATCGCGCAGATCAGCGGCAATGTCATGCTGCACGGCATGCTGTGCGGCATCCTCGACAAGTGTCAGCACTATGTCTGGACGGAGCTCTTGTGGCTGGACGAATGGAAGATCGCCCGCGACGAGCATGCCGAAATCGTCGACGCGATCTGCGCCGGCGATGCCAGCCGGGCCGGCACGCTGGCGCGCGCCCATGTGCGGGGATCCCGCGACAACGTGCTGCGCCTGCTGCAGGCCAAATCGGACTACCAGAGTTTCCTGGCCAAGGCGTCTTGAACACGCCGGCTAACGGGATGAAGCGCCTGGCAGGCTTTCATTGGCACGCCCGAAGAAGTTCGAACCCCTTAGCGGCCGGCGCCTATCATGGGCTGAGCTCTATGCGCAGCGGCCGGACCTGCGGCCGGCCAACGATAACGGGCGGAGGGGTACAGCCGGCGAGGCCGGCTGCATTCGGCCGCTGGAATGCCATGTCAGCCAGTCGCGTCCTGGTTTTCCAAATAGGCACGAGATGCCAGTGGCTCCTACTTAGCGACGAATATGGATCAGGCTGGCGTCCCCGCCGATCGAAGTGGACCGCTAGGCCTTCGTTGACTGCTGCCAATACAGCGCACCGCTCAAGCTGATCGTCCGACAGCTCGCAATCAGGGACTTTATCTCGAACTGACTGAACTGCCGAAAAGGTCGAGATGATGCGTCCGGGAGCAGAGGAGTCGATATATCCGGCGATAGCGTCAGTGACGTCATCGGGAACAAGAAAGTTGAATTGGCGCGACGTTGTGGAAGCTACGATCCGATTTAGCATTTCGCCTGCTGAAAGCCCCAACGGATATTATCCGCTGCGGACGGTATATCAGCAAGGACTAATGGGCATCGATCGGGTGTTATGCACCGAATTCTAACCTGTCGGAAGGACACGCTGCCTCGTTTCGTTCCGGCGAAGCGCCTTTGGCCCTTCAGCCCTTGCGTTCCTGCAGGCTGTTGCCGCCATCGACCACCAGCAGCGCGCCGTTGACATAGCTGGCGCCTTCCGATGCCAGGAACACGACCGCTGCGGCCACTTCATCCGGCCGGCCGGCTCGCGCCGGCGGCGTATGCAGGGCCGCGGTCCGCTCCATCTCGCTCGACGACCCCGTTTCGATCCAACCGGGGGCCACGGCGTTGGCCGTGATCCCGCTTTTCGCCACTTCGAGCGCCAGCGTGCGGGTCAGGCCGACCATTCCGGCCTTGGCGGCGGAATAAGCGGCGGTGCCTTCGAAGGACACCAGCGGCCCGGTGACCGACGCCACGTTGACGATGCGCCCATAGCCCGCTTCGACCATCGCCGGCAGAAATGCACGGGTGACCAGAAACGCTGTCTTCAGGCTGACGTCGATCCCTTGGTCCCAGTCGGCCTCGGTCATGGAGAGGAACGCCTTGTCGACCGAGGGCGATGCCAGCGAGCCCATGCCGGCATTGTTGACCAGGATATCGACGGTGCCGGCGCTTGCCCGCAGCCGCTCGACATCGGCGGCGACAGTGAGATCGGCGACCAGGGCAGTGGCATCGATGCCCTCGGCACGAAGCTCGGCGGCGCGATCGAGCACACGCGCGCTGGCGCCGGTGAGGACAACGGCATGGCCGGCATGGCTGAGCTGCCGGGCAATGGCAAAGCCGATGCCGTCGGACGCACCGGCCCCGGTGATCAGCGCACGCTTGATGCCGGCAGGGGACTTGGCCAAATCAGCCTCCGATGGTCGCAATCAAAGCACCATAGTCGATGAATGGATTTGGCGCGCCGGATCAGATGAAATTGGTACTGCTGTGTTGTTCGGCGCCTATCAGTTCCAATAGGCTCGGCCATTGCACAGAATGTTGGCGCACCAGTCGCCGGCCGCTGCGCGAACGGCAGATTCGAACCGGAGGCTCAAATGTCAGTTGTCGAGGAAGAAGCTTCGCCCGCGGTCCCCTCACATCCTGAGGAAATCAAATCGGTTTTCGACCTGCGCTTGGGCAAGCATGTTACCTTGCAGGGCAGTGCCAGGATAACGCCGGCAGGCGTGATCAGCGCCGGCATCGCGGTCGCCGTGATGACACTGGCGATGGGTTATCTTGCCTCGTCGACCAGGCGTCGCAGGCAATAGGCGAGACCCAGCTGACGCGCCGGCCGAAAGGAAATTGGGCGCCGCTATATCATTGCTGCGCCTGTTGGTTTCTGAGATCACCCGCTCGGAGTGTTAGGCCCGCTTGGCGGCATGAGCCGACGCTTGGCACCGAGGCGATGAACATCTCAATGGGGCCGGAAGCGACTGTCAGCTTTCAGGCTGGGCAAAACAGCGGCCCTTTGCGTCCAGCGTAGTGCGGACCGCTTTGCGCCGATTCTGTTGAAAGATTCCGACGCACCGCAAAGTCGGCGCCGCGGGGCGGGCCTCTCGTCAGGGCGCAGCATTAGGTGTACCATTTTGGCCCTGTTGCGTCCGGGGCCGGATGATGATCGTCCCTCCATTGAACCGGAAACTGCTGGCGATCCTGGCAGCGGACATGGTCGGCTATTCAAAAGCGATCGAGATCGACGAAGCTGGCACCATCGCACGCCTGAGGGCTATCCGGGCCGATGTGACCGATAAGGCGATCGCTCTGCACCAGGGTCGAATTGTCAAGCTGTTAGGAGATGGCGCACTTGTCGTCTTCGACAGCGTGGTCGATGCGGTGATCTGCGCAGCCGAAATTCAGAAAGCTGTGGCCGTTCGCAATGGTGGATTGCCGGAGCATGAGCGGATTGTGTTCCGCATCGGGATAAATCTTGGCGATGTGGCACTGGTGGATGGCGATGTGTATGGCGACGGCGTCAATATCGCCGCTCGCCTAGAGCAGCTTGCCGAGCCGGGCGGAGTAATGGTGTCAGGTACGGCCTACGACCATTTGCAGGGCAAGCTTGATTGGCCACTCGATTTCGTTGGCGAGCAGCATGTCAAGAACATCAACCGCCCCGTGCGGATGTACCGGGTGAGGCTCGATGGCAAGCGGGTGCGTTGGACCTTACGCAAGGCGATGCCGCGCTGGACCAGGACGGCTGCGGCGGCCGTCGTCGTGGTGCTGGCTCTGGCGGGTGGAGGGACCTGGTGGTTCTTTCAGCCCGCGCCACTGGGGGCCAAGCCGTCGGTCGCGGTGCTGCCCTTCAACAATTATGGCGATGACGAGGTTACCGGTCGTTTGGCCGATGGATTGACTGAGGATATCATCACCGACCTCGCACGGTTTCCCGAACTTGAGGTCGTGGCCCGGAATTCGACGGAAGTTTACAAAGGCAAGCCGGTGGATGCCCGCCAGGTCGCAAGTGCGCTCCATGTCGGCTTCGTGCTGGAAGGCTCTATCCAGCGGCAAAATGGGCGGGTGCGGGTTACCGCGCAGTTGATCGATGCACAAACCGGCAACCATCTTTGGTCGGATCGTTGGGACCGGCCCGCTGAGGACGTGTTCGCCGTCCAGACCGAGATTGCAGAGCAAGTCACCAACCGTCTCGGCAACGGCGTGGGGCTGATTCAGGGAGCGGGGCGGGCTGCGGCGAAGCGTAAACGGCCGGACAACTTGACTGTCTATGATTACTATCTGCTCGGAACCGAAAGGATTGAAAAGATTACCGTAGCGGATGAGGAGGAGGCCATCAGGCTGCTCAACCTCGCTGTCGCGCTGGACCCCGGGTTCGCCCGCGCCTGGGTGGAACTTTATCATGCTCATAACATATTGGCTGGCTTCGGTATCAATCCCGAGAGCGAGATCAAGGCGGCTGCCGATGTAGCCGAACGCGCGGTGCGGCTCGATCCGAGCGACGCCGAGGCGCATGCCGTTTTTGGCATGAGCCTCAAAGAAAAGGGCGACAACGCCCGCGCCAAGGTCGAGCTGGACACGGCCCTCCGCCTCGCTCCGGGTTCGGCCGAAATCCTGACATTCTATTCCGGCTATGCGGCAGGCTTCGACGAACCCGAACGCGGTGCTCAGTTGGTCGACCAAGTTATACGGCTCGATCCGAATTACCCGATGTGGGCAACTAGTTTCTACTCCACGGCCTACTTTATGGCTGGCCGCTATGAGGACGCCGCGAAGATGCTGGAGCGCAAGACGCCCGATAACTACGGCAAAGGGGATTGGGTGGTGCGTAGCAGCTCCCTCGCGGCACTGGGTCGAACCGATGAGGCGAATGCTTCGGTCAGGGAAACCCTCAAACGGTATCCGGACCTGACCGTCGAGGGCCTGGTCAATGAATTCAGCTCGGGCAAGAGGGAACGCGGTCGTTTCATCGAGACAATGCCGCTCGCCGGCTTCCCGCTTTGCGCCAAGCCCGAGGGGCTGGCAAAGCTCGCCAAACCAGTGCGACTACCGGAATGCGAGACGGGGGAGGCGCAGCCTCTCGGGCAGCCATAGAACAGCTCGGCTTGAGTGCTGACCGCCCGGTGAAATGAGCATCTCTACAGTGAAAGCCGGCTCGGCAAGTGAAGTCTGGCCAGTGGCGGTTATGCTGCCCCAGTTGCCCGCTCCAGAACGGTCACTCGTCGAGCCAGTATTGGTGGAGACAGCCGAACTGGCGCGAGGCGACAGATTGGCGCTTGGCGACAAATGCCAGTGCGAAGAGACTCCGGGGCGAGCGGTTCGCTTTCACACCAGGCAGGATCGTGTAACCCTGATCGACCAGTTGCAATTTCAGCTCGCTGAGATGCCGTTTGAAGCCGGTCTCGATTTGGCTCCGAGGGTAGCGCCATCCGTTCCTGCACGCTCGGATCAGAATGTCGGAATACAATTCGGCACTAACGGCTCTCACAGCATCTTCGGAAATCAGCTTGCCGCCAGATTGCGTGCCTTCGGACAAGCACGGTCCAACCGACAGAGGCAGCACCAGCATTGCGGCAAAGATAGATGACTTTGTCATGGACACCTCCTGCTTCCTGAATGGATCGGGATTCTGCGACCCGACCAAACCCCGTCGACAGGAAAGCCTAGAATTGGTGGCGGTCGGATGGCATCGTGCAAATGCAGTGTTTTCGAGATCGCATCTGTAGTATTTTGCCGTGCCGGGTCGGCCACAACTCGTAGCGGATCGGAGACTTGAAGCGATGCTTCGCGCCGTGAGCAATCCTCTGACCAGTCTGTCGGACCGGGAGCGGGTGGTCGCTGCAAAATTTGCCGAGGGGATGACCTACCGTGAAATCGGCGAGACGCTCTTCATAGCGCCGACTACCGTTCGGACCCATCTGTCGGCCATATACCGGAAACTCGATATTCGCAGCAAAGTAGCGCTTGCAAACTTGCTTGCCGACCAACGCGAGCAAGACACGGGCCAGGCATCATCCGGTGGCCTTTCGGTAGAGGCTTCTGGGCCAACAGTCGTTGCGGTTCTCCCTTTCGACAATCTGAGCGCGGACGAGCGATGGAACCGCTTGGCCGATGGCTTGTCGGCGGACATCATGGTCGACCTCGCTCGCTACCCCGACCTTGCGGTCATCGCCCGCCAGACCATGCTCTCGTACAAGGGACGGCGCGATGACGTGCTATCCATCGGGCGGGAACTGAATGCGGATTATCTACTTGAGGGGACCTTGCAGGCGGCAGCACAGCAGCTGCGGATCTGCGTCCAACTCGTCGACGCGCGCACTGGAGTCGATTTGTGGACGGCCCGCTATGATCGATCAGCGGAAGACCTGTTTGCGATGCAGGACATGGTCACCGAAAACGTCGTCAACGTCCTTGCTAGCTGTTGCGGCAAGCTCGCAAAACTTCGACGCGATGTTGTCCGCCGAAAACACCCCGCCAGCCTACGTGCCTATGACTACTATCTGCTCGGCGTCGAGCAGCACAATTTGTACACGCACGCTTCGAATGCGGAAGCGGTGCGGCTTCTGACGCGTGCCATCGAGCTCGACCCTGGACTTGCCAGAGCCTGGACAGTACTGGGGCTGGCGCATGCCGTCGCCGCCATCAATGCGTTTACCAACGACCTTTCCGCCGCAAAGGAGCAATGGAAACTGTGCCTCGAACGAGCTTTGGTGCTCGACTCGGGTGATACCCATGCACGCATATGTCTAGCCGAGCTTCGAGCCTTGCAGGGCGATCTCGATGCCACAGCAAGAGAACATGATCTTGCCTTGGCGGCCGCCCCGCACGATGCCGATACCCTCGCCTTGCTTGCCGGAGGAAAGGCGTTCGTGACAGGCGACCCGCGGGAAGGATATGAACTGGCGAAGCGCGCGATCCGTCTCAATCCGTATGTTTCCTGGTACTATAGCATGCTTGGCCGATCGAGCTTCGTTGTAGGTCTCCACAGGGAGTGCCTGACCGCGTTCAGCCAAGCACCGCCGGACTCGCCTGCAACGCTGCTGTTCCAGGCCATGGCGCACGCCATGCTCGGTGAAACACCTCAGGCAATAAAGATTGCCAACCGGTTGGCGAGAGAATTTCCAAACACTTCGGCCGAAGGGTTTATCGGCTCCTATCCAGTCACCAATCCTCCCGCTATTGCCGCGATCCGGGAGGGTGCCCGCCGCGCGGGGCTGGCAAGCTTCAATTGAGATACCATTGCGGAGACCTCGTCGAGACCAGGCGAATCCTAGCCACAATGTTGATTGCGTATGGTGCCGTAGAGGCTGTCGGCTACGCGCAGGCGCAAAATCTGCTCACAATCATCGCACCAGTGTCCGGTCAGACTGCCGATGGGACGCTCTCCTTTTCCGGGAAGGCTTTCGTCAACAGCATTACACGGCGCGGAACTATTAGCGGACAGACCAATACCGGGGTCGAATGCCGAGGGACGGCTATCGTCAATCTTACGTTCTCGCATGGAGAAGGGACGATCGTTTGCGGGCAACTCTCATCCCGGTTCGTGTTCTCGCTGACCAGCAGACAACCCGTAGCTGGCACAGGAGCGGGAACCCTTTCCGACGGGCGCAAGGTGATGTTGAGAATAGGACAATGACCACAAATCGACCGCCCTTTTGTCAAGAAGTGGCGAGCTGAAACATTGATGCAAGTGGGCTGACTATTACTCTTGCCAAGGCCGACGGATCCCGAGCCGATCGATGACCTCGCACGGGGAAACGGAAGCCCCCGAGCCCGGTTGTAGCGGATCACGGGTGGGCAACGCTTTCTCACGGCGGAAGTTGAACATCAACCGCGAGCAATAGCCCTACGTTTTTTCGAGCGGATGGCTTAGGCTCGTCGCATGGGACTATTGACCTTCAGCATAAACGTCACCCTGGACGGCTGCGTCGATCATGAGGAGGGAATCGCTGACGACGAGACGCACGCGTTCTTCACCCGCCTTATGGACGAGGGCGGGGCGATGCTGTGGGGCCGCATCACCTACGAGATGATGGAGAGCTACTGGCCGGCGGTGGCTCGCGGCGACGTGCAGGCGCCGCCGGCGTTACGCGAGTGGGCGGTCAAGCTGGACGCCAAACCGAAGTACGTGGTGTCGTCGACGCGAACGGACTTCCCGTGGGCCAACAGCCACCATATCGCCGACGACCTGCGAACAGGCGTACAGAGCCTCAAGGACGCGACTCCGGCCGGCGTGCTCCTTGGTAGCGGCAAACTCGCGACCGAGCTGGACCGGCTGGATCTGATCGACGAATATCAGCTCCTCGTCCATCCCAGGATCGCTGGCCACGGCCCGACCCTGTACCAGGGCGGGCTGCCCAGTGCGCGACGGCTCGAACTGGTCTCGGCGAAGGCGCTCCGCAACGGCGCGGTCGCTATGCACTATCGGCGCGAGCGCTGACTCCGAGCAGCCTCAACGCGCCTAGCTCGGGGGTTTGCGCGTCGCAGGAGCGCCGCCGATTAACAGTCGGCTTTGGTAGCCTGGCGGCCCTGGATGAGACCAGATGCACCCAAGCGCCGGGGCGTCTGTAGCGGAGACCTCGGCTGGCTGCCCGTACTGGCGGGGTGACGATTCTGCGCGCCATTTGTGAACAAACTGGACACTCCTGCCGGAGCCGCCCGGCCGCCCATCGCCAGACCTTCCAGTAGCCAGCTTGGTCGAGGTCAATCGGCGACTTCTGCTTCCAGGACGTCCCCTTGCCTTCGGCCACCGTCAGACCGGCGAGCTGCTCGATAACGGCCAGGCGATAGGCCATGATGTCGATGGAACAGCTTCGAAAACGCGGCCGGGGTCTCGTAGCCGACACGGGTCGCAATCCTTGCAATCCCCTCGTCGCTTGTTTCGAGCAGAAACGCAGCCTCCGACATCCGGCGTGCGATCAGATAACGGTACATGGACTGGCCGACGAGGTTGGTGAAGCGAGCTGAAAACGCCGAGCGACCGAGCCCCACGCGCTGCCCTAGGTCGCCAAGGGTCCAGGGTTGATCGGGTCGTTCGTGAATCAACTGAAGCGCCGGTCCTATGTGCGGGTCCGCCATCGCCCCCAGCCACCCGCCTTCTCCGGAATCGAGAGACTTGATCCAGCTTCGCAACACCTCAACGAAGAGCACTTCTGTCAGTCGTGAGAGTGCGACGTCTTGGCCGGGACGCGCAAGCGCCGACTCGCTCACCATGCGTTGCAGGATCGCCTCGAGCCATCCGCCGTCTTCCGTCGGCTTCAGGAGAAGCAGGGGCGGAAGTAATTCCAACACGCTGCCGCGCGAGGGCCGCTCCACAGTGAAATTGCCACAGATCATCGTCGAGAGCGGCTGCGCGTTGCCTCCATGACGAACGACGCCAAGACGTCCGGGCAGTCGATCGAGGTCCACAATCGGTAACGGCGTCGTCCGGCGATCCGAATAAATCAGGTGAGGCTCGCCGCGTGTGACGACGACAAAGTCGCCCGCAGTCATGTGGAGTTCTCGTCCCTGATCGAGCGCGAGGGTAGCTGAGCCACGACTGAGGTAATGGAACAGGGCGTAGGGGCGCGCTGGCAATGCCAGATTCCACGGATGGCCGAGCTCGAAGTGGAAGAGCAGAGTCCCACCGAGGCGAATGCGATCGAGCACTTGGGCGAGGATGTCCATCCTCCCGATATTAATACGACGGACGGTCAGACACAATATTCGGACGATTGATGGCTAACGTCCGAATGCTCCATGTACTACCTGATCTCAAGTCGAACCAGCAGGTCGCGCGGCAAACCATTACGCAAACGGCAGATGGGAGAACCGCGACTTTTGCCGACACGCCTGCCCCGGACCCGCGTCGTCCGTCATCTCAACAGGAGCAATCAATGCGAAATCTTCTACTCTCAGTCGCCACCGTCCTCATGGCCGGAGCAGCACTTGCCGTCCCCGCCCAATCAGCTCAACTGCCCAAGGGGGCGGCTCACAATATCGTGCTCGTCCATGGCGCTTTCGTCGACCAGACGAGCTGGAAGCCGGTTGCCGATATCCTGACGAAGAAGGGCTACAACGTAACGCTCGTCGAAAACCCGCTCACCTCCCTCGCGGCGGACGTCGATGCCACCAAACAGGCGCTCGCGAAACAGGACGGCAAGACCGTTCTCGTTGGCCACTCTTGGGGCGGTGTGGTCATCACCCAAGCAGGCGACGATCCAAACGTCTCGGCGCTCGTCTACGTCTCCGCATTCGCACCCGACGTGGGGGAATCTCTGGCGAGCTTATCCAAGAGCGGTCCGGCAACCGAAGGCGCCGCGGCGATCCATCCCGACGAAAAGGGCAACCTCTACATCGATCCCAAAGTGTTTCCTTCGGCAGTCGCGGCTGACCTTCCTCCGGAGATCGCCGAATCCTTGGCAAACCATCAACTCCCGTTGAACCACACGGCGTTCGAGGCTCCCGTCGATATAGCAGCTTGGCGCGACAAGCCGACGTTCTATGTGATCAGCACGAAGGACAAGGTCATCGCGCCCGAGGTCCAGAAGATTTTCGCCAACAGGATGAAGGCCCAGACGACGGAGGTCGCCGGCAGCCATGCCTCTCTTGTCGTCCACGCGAAGGAAGTCGCCGCCGTGATTGAAAAGGCCGCACTGGTGAAGTGACGATACCGCTCCCGGCACTTTCGTGCCGGGAGCACGCGTGCTCGGCGGACTACGGAATGCCTTGGACCGCGAGCCGCCCAGACCTAGCCAAAACCGCACCAGCTAATCCTACTCGATTATCTTTTGCCAAGCATCCGGAGGATGACATGACTGAGTTCGACACCGCGAGCCAGGACGCCGCCACGCTGGAAACGGCGCCCACCCGTTACATCGAAGGTAGCGGAATCCGCTTCGCCTATCGCCGTCTCGGCCCATCGACCGGAACCGCGCTGGTTCTCCTGCAGCATTTCTCGGGCAACATCGACGCGTGGGACCCCGCCGTCGTGAATGTCCTGGCCGCCGATCGACCGGTGATCGTTTTCGATAACGCCGGGGTCGGCCGCTCGACAGGCCAAACGCCCGACAATATCGCGGCGATGGCCCGAGACGCTGTCGCTTTTATCAAACTGCTCGGCCTCTCCGAAGTCGACCTTCTGGGCTTTTCCCTCGGTGGCTTCGTCGCCCAGCAGATCGCTGCCGAGCACGGACGGCTGGTCCGCAAGCTAATCCTCGTCGGCACCGCGCCGAAAGGCGGAGAGGAACACCTGTTGACGGTTCTCCAGGATGCGTTCTCCCAAACCGAGGCGCCGGACCTCCGCCTGCCGCTATTCTTCACGAAGTCGTCCGCCAGCCAGTCGGCCGGCCTGGCGTTCCTGAAGCGGGCGAAGGTGCGAAGGGAAGATCGGGACACCGATAACGGCGGCGCGGTGACGGATCCGCAGGCCAAGGCGCTTATTACTTGGTGCGCCACACCTGATCCCGAGCACGCCATTCTGCGCGCCATCCGCCAGCCCGCCCTTGTGGTCAGCGGCAGCCACGACACCATGCTGCCGGCGGACAACGCCTACGCAATGTTCAAGGCTCTAAGCAACGCCCAGCTGGTCCTCTATCCCGATTCCGGCCATGGCGCGCTGTTTCAGTACCCCGAATTGTTCGTCAGCCACGTCCGGACCTTCCTGGAAGCGTGATCGGCGGTTGCATAATCCCGGCGCGATCGGTCGCGCCTTTATTCTTGAGAGCTGTTGCGGAGAAAGAAATGACAATCGCAAAGGTCGAGGTTGAGCGTTTCAGCCTGACGTGTTCCAAACCATTCGACGCCGTTGTGGCCGCGCTCAAGTCAGCGGTCGGGCAACCTGACATGGTCGAATTTTTCAAGGCGACGAGGGCTGCAAATTCCTTCTCGGATTTGGAGCGCGTTGTGCATAACGGCCAAGGCCGCACAGGGCTCATGCTCTTCGCGGAATTCGACTTGGGCGCCATTCTGCGCCGCGAAACTGGACGCGACACTCCTAAGAGCATGCGGCTTCTGGTGGGCAATCCACTCATTATGAAAGAAATGGTCAAGCACGTTCCCGATGCTGGATCTTACGCCCCAGTCACAATCCTTGTTGATCAACGTCCCGATGGCGTGCATGTCTCCTATGACAAAATGGAGAGTTATCTGCTCTCTTATGGTAATTTGGATGCTCTTGCTGTCGCCCGCGATCTTGACGCGAAAATCACAAGCTTGTTACGCGAATGCGCGAGCTAAACTCTCCTGATGACGCTTCAGACGGATGGAAGTGAGAGTCCGTCCCGAACACGCATGACCTCCTTGGCGGCGACGGCGTTGAGGAAAGCGGTCGCCGAAGCGATGGTGGCTCGGCATCCTTCCGGGTCGTGCGGAGCGGCTGGGTACAGTATCGCTTCGAGAGACGGTGACAGCCCCGCGAGCGAGCGCGTTCCGTCTCGGCGGCACCACTTGCGTCATGACGCGACCTGCGCTTTTCCCTAGAGCAACTCCAGGAAAAGTGTGAAACGGTTTTTCCGTCCGGAATTGCCTCGAAACAAAGAGTTCGAGCAATTCGCCGTTTCCGTGAAACGGTGAACTGCTCTAGCTCGCGAGCTCGATCGAACTCACCCGCAGGCGCGGCGGCAGCATTCTTTGGCACATTGAATGAACGGCTGCTTTTAGGCGCGGTAACCACCACTTCGAACGGCGATATGCGGCGCAAAGCAGTCATGAGCGCCTTCACCTGTCAGAGTCTGCTGAGGGCCGATCGCGGACCCCGAGTGCCCAGTGTTG
Source organism: Mesorhizobium sp. P2_D1 (assembly GCF_056404455.1). Classification (NCBI taxonomy): domain Bacteria; kingdom Pseudomonadati; phylum Pseudomonadota; class Alphaproteobacteria; order Hyphomicrobiales; family Phyllobacteriaceae; genus Mesorhizobium; species Mesorhizobium sp. P2_D1. Next base: position 258,984 of record NZ_JBFUDZ010000002.1, on the reverse strand, counting down.
CTCTGGAGTGGTGGTGGAAGATTGGCGCGCCCGAAGAGATTCGAACTCCTGACCCCCAGATTCGTAGTCTGGTGCTCTATCCAGCTGAGCTACGGGCGCGCAACAGGCCATGCTTTCCATGACCCCGCTAGCCGATCGTGAACGACCGGCCGCGACGAGACGTGTTCCCTAGCGACTGAATTTCCGAAAAGCAAGCCGATCCGGCAAAAGTTTTGTCGCAAGTATGTCATCCGGCGACGGCGGTCAGGATTCCGCCATGTTCAAAAGGGCCCGAAGTCGAGCCCAAACGCGATCCCTGGAAGGAAGAACACCGACCCCAGAGAAAATGGGCACCGGGCTTGCAGGGAATGAGCATCAGGCCAAACAGCGGCCGAACCATCATGCCGGGCGGCGCAGGCCGTTGCGGGCCTGGTCGAGCCGGACCGGCTGGTCGGGGATGGTGACCGCGAATGTGGTGCGCCCGCCAATGCTTTCGACCAACTCCACCGTGCCGCCATGCGCCCGGATCAGTTCGTGCGCGATCGCCAGGCCAAGGCCGGTGCCGCCGCTGCGGGCCGAGCCGCGAAAGGCCGCGAACAGGTTTTCCCGCGCCTTGGGGGGTAAGCCGGGGCCGGTGTCGGTGACGACGATGCGGCTGACGCTGCCCAGCCGCACTGCCGATACCGCCAGGCGCCGGACCAGCGCGCTTTCATTGTCTGCGGCCATGGCCTGCACGGAATTGCGGCAGAGATTGGTGAGCACGCGGAACAACTGTTCGGAATCGGCATCCACCTCGAAGGCCGGCTCGATCGCATTGACGAACTCTATGCCTTGCTCGATGTCGAGCAGGCCGTGCACATCCTCGACCAGCTGGCGCAGCCTGAGCCTGCGGCGCGAAGGCGGCGGCTCCTGGGTGCGGCCGTAATGAAGCACGCCTTCGGAATAGGAGACGGCGCGGTCGAGCGCGCGCAGCAGTTTCGGCGCGAAGGCCTGCACGGTCGGGTCCTTGACCTGGCGCAGGCGGTCCGACATCAGCTGCGCCGAGGCCAGGATGTTGCGCATGTCATGGTTGATCTTCGACACGGCCAGGCCGAGGTCGGCAAGGTGCTTCTGCTCGGAAAGCATCTTTTGCAGCCGCTCCTGCATCTGCGACAGCTCGCGCTCGGCGACGCCGATCTCGTCGGCGCGGGCGGCGGGATGGATGATGCGCCCGGGATCGTCGGGCGCCTCGGAGAAGGACAGCATCGAACGCGTCATCGTCCGGATCGGCCCGATCATGATCAGGTCGATCGCGGCATAAACCAGCATTGCGGTGAACAGCGAGATCAGCAGCGAGACGAAGGCGACGTTGCGCGAATATCGCAGCATGGCATTGCGCAGACTGTTGTCCGGCATGATCAGCTCGAACTCCTTGTCGCTGTCGCCGACCGGGCCGAAGACGCGCAGCATCCTGTGGCCGCCGAAAAACAGCGTGTCGAGCGCGCCGGTCATGCCCTTGACCATGCCGATCGAGGCGATATCGATGTGTTCGTCGACCTGCGGCGGCATCTCGGCCACCACCAGCAGCCGCGACACGCCGCCGTCACGCACCGCGATCGCCTTGGCGCCGATCGCCATCAGCACGTCGTTCTGGGCCGCACGCGACAGCGAGGTGGATTCACCTTGCACCAGCACGATCGACACCGCCGCAGCCGTGCTCAGCCGCTCCTTCAGCCAGTTCAGCCGGTAGCTGGCGATCCACGGCAGGAAGATCAGCACTTCGGCCAGAAGCACGAAAACGATGGTGAGCAGCAGCAGCTTGGTCGACAGGCCGCGCGACAGCGGCACGGTGCGCCCGGCGGTTGGCGCCGCCGTGTCGATCCGTTCCTCCGCCTGTATGGTTTCGTTCATGCGGCTATGTCTTCACGATCACTTGATCAACGCAGATTAGGCGATTACGGCTTTTTTACCAATTTCATCCTTGGCCGGAAACAAAAACCGGCCTTGACGACGACCGGCTTCGGCCTGGCGACTCCGGATTGACTTCCAAAACCCTTCTTTCTATAAGCCCGCTCACGCTCGGGCCATTCGTCCCGGCGCGGTTTCGATCGCGCCAAAACCGGCCCGGCAAAGCTCCTGTTACACAGTGACAGAATCAAGAAGGGCCGCACCCCGCGGTATTAAAACAAATGAAGCGTACCTACCAACCGTCTAAACTCGTCCGCAAACGTCGGCACGGCTTTCGTGCCCGCATGGCCACCAAGGGTGGTCGCGGCGTCGTCGCAGCTCGCCGCAACCGCGGTCGCAAGCGGCTCAGCGCCTGAACGGAAGACGAGATCGTTGCCCGCATCCGGCAAGCCAGTGGGACCAAATCCCAAGCGGCTTCTGAAGCGCGCCGAATTCCTGGCCGTCCGTCGTGGTGAAAAGCGACGCGGGCGGCTTTTTCTCGTTGAAGTTCTCGACCGCGGCGACGGCCTGTCGCCGCGGGTCGGCTATACCGTCACCAAGAAGGTCGGCAATGCGGTTGTCCGCAATCGCGTCCGGCGACGGCTGCGAGAAGCGGTCCGTACGCATGCGGCAAGTGACATGGCGCCTGGCAATGACTATGTCATCGTCGGGCGCGAAGACGTGATGACGATTCCGTTCGGCCAGTTGAAGGCCGAACTCTCCCGCCGATTGCGCGGAACACGATAGGCCAAGGGCTTTCGATGGAAAACAACCGGAACTTCTTCATCACCATCGCGCTGTCGGTGCTGATCCTGGCGGTATGGCAATATTTCTATGTCTTGCCGCGCAGCGAAGCCCAGCGCGAGGCGGCCCGCATCGAACAGCAGCGCGTCGAAGAGCAGAAGAAGGCCGCCGACGCCGCCAATCCAGGCGCCGGTACCGCAACGCCCGTCGCACCTGGCGCCATTCCGAACGCACCCGGCACCGACGCCGTGACGCCTGCCGGCCGCGAACAGGCTCTCGAGACCACCAAGCGCGCCAAGATCGACACACCGAGCCTCGAGGGCTCGATCAACCTCACCGGTGCCCGCCTCGACGATCTCAAGCTCAAGCACTACACCGAGACGGTCGACAAGAATTCGCCCGAGATCAGCCTGCTCAACCCGGCGGCACTGCCCAACGGCTATTATGCCGAGATCGGCTTTGTCGGTAACGACAAGACCGGCACGGTGCCCGGTCCCGAGACGGTCTGGACCGTCGACGGCAATGCGACGCTGACCCCGACGACGCCGGTCACGCTGACCTATTCGAACGACAAGGGCCTGACCTTCAAGCGCACCTTTTTCATCGACACAAACTACATGTTCACGGTTTCCGATACGATCCAGAATTCGGGCGCGGCCGCCGTCTCGCTGTCCAATTACGGTCGTGTCACCCGGTTCGACAAGCCGGCCGTTGCCAGCACCTATGTGCTGCATGAGGGCCTGATCGGCTTCACCGGCACGGAAGGCCTGCAGGAGCACAAATACGCGTCCATCGAAAAGGACAAGCAGGCGATGCCTGGCAAGTCCACCGACGGCTGGCTCGGCATCACCGATAAATACTGGGCGGTGACGCTGGTGCCGACCGAGAAGCAGCCGTTCCAGCCGCGCTACGCCTATTTTGAGGACGGTCGCCATCGCTACCAGTCCGACTTCCTGACCGACCCGATCACCGTCGATGCCGGTCAGTCGACGACGGTGGAAAGCGAAATCTTCGCCGGCGCCAAGGAAGTCGGCAAGATCAACGCCTATGCCGAAGACCGCCACATCAAGCGCTTCGACCTCTTGATCGATTGGGGCTGGTTCCACTTCATCACCAAGCCGATGTTCTGGCTGATCGACACGCTCTACAAATTCTTCGGCAATTTCGGCCTGGCGATCCTCGCCACCACCGTCATCGTCAAGGCCATCTTCTTCCCGCTCGCCAACAAGTCCTACGCGTCGATGGCGAACATGAAGAAGGTACAGCCCAAGATGCTCGAGATCCGCGAGAAATACGCGGACGACAAGATGAAGCAGCAGCAGGCGATGATGGAGCTGTACAAGACCGAGAAGATCAACCCGCTGGCCGGCTGCTGGCCGGTGGCGCTGCAGATCCCGGTCTTCTTCTCGCTCTACAAGGTGCTCTACATCACCATAGAGATGCGCCATGCGCCGTTCTTCGGCTGGATCCAGGATCTGGCGGCACCCGATCCGACATCGATCTTCAATCTGTTCGGCCTCGTGCCGGTCACTTTGCCGCACATGCTGATGATCGGCGTCTGGCCGCTGATCATGGGAGTCACCATGTTCCTGCAGATGCGCATGAACCCGACGCCGCCGGACCCGACGCAAGCCGCGATCTTCACCTGGATGCCGGTCATCTTCACCTTCATGATGGCGGGTTTCCCGGCCGGTCTCGTCATCTACTGGGCCTGGAACAACACGCTGTCGATCCTGCAGCAGGGCGTGATCATGAAGCGCCAGGGCGCCAAGATCGAGTTGTGGGACAATCTCGTGGCATTGTTCCGAAAGAAACCATCGCCAGCGGAATAGCAGGCCTCTCCTTCCATCAAAGCCCCGGCTGGTCCGGGGCTTTTTTATTGGCCACAGGTCGGGTCACGTTCCCGTGATCGGCGAAACTGAAAGCGGTCGCGGGGCGTGACTGCGTGTGCATTTCCAAAGGCTATCAATCCCGATCAGCCCTCACCCGGAGGAAGACCACATGCGCTTGCCGTCATTCAGGACCATTGCCCTTTCCGCACTCGTCGCCGGTGCGACGATCGTCGCTCCAGCCTATGCCAAGAACCCCAATGTTGGTGGCGCGCCGATGTACACCACCAAGACCATCGTCGAGAACGCCGTCAACTCGAAGGACCACACGACGCTGGTCGCGGCCGTCAAGGCCGCCGGCCTGGTCGACACGCTGCAGGGCGCCGGGCCGTTCACCGTCTTTGCGCCGACCAACGAAGCGTTTGCCGCGCTGCCCAAGGGCACCGTCGACACGCTGCTCAAGCCCGAGAACAAGGACCAGCTCACCAAGGTGCTGACCGCGCATGTCGTGGCCGGCAAGATCTCCGGCAAGGACATGATGGCCAAGGCCAAGGCAATGGGCGGCAAGTATGAGATGAAGACCGTCTCCGGCGATACGCTGACCGCCGAGGTCAAGAAGGGCAAGCTCTACATAATGGATGAGTCCGGCGGCGAGGCCAAGGTGACGATCGCCGACGTCAACCAGTCGAACGGCGTCATCCATGTCGTCAACAAGGTGCTGCTGCCGAAGTAACGGCTTCCGGCGCAGGGGATCAAGGCAGGTCCGTTGGGCTTTCTCGGGCCTGCGATCCCCACCTCATGACGAGGTGCCATGTTTCTTGGGAAGCCGTATCGGCATCGGCCGGGGTCCTGCAGTCCCCCCCACAGGGCCCCGGTTTCTTTTTGCATGGGCATATCCAAAGGGTAGCCCCTCGCGTCGTCACTCCACGACGGCGCTGTGGTCGACCTTGGCCGGCGTCGCCGGCTTGCGCAGCAAAAGAACCAGCGGAACGGCGGCAAGCGAAAGGATCATCATCAGCTTGAAGTCGTTCATGTAGCTGATGATCGTCGCCTGCAGCGTTACCACGCCGTCGAGCGCGGCACGGCCGGCGGCACTGTAAGGGTTCATCGCCTGGAAGATCGCCGGGTTGCTGAACGCCTGGTTGTAGGGCGTCACATAGGTGGCGATGTTGGCGTGGTTGACCTGGACATTCTGGGTCAAAAGCGCGGTGACCACCGATATGCCGACACTGGAGCCGATGTTTCGCGACAGATTGTACAGTCCGGTGCCTTCCGCGCGCCGCTCCGGCGCCAGCGTGGCGAAGGTGATGGTGGTCAGCGGCACGAACAGGAAGCCGAGCCCCGCACCCTGGATGAAGCCGGTGCTGATGATCGTCCATTGCGAGACATCAGGGGTCCAGCCGGTCATGTCGTACATCGCCCAGGCGGTGATCAGCAGGCCGGTCAGGAGCAGCCAGCGCGTATCCACCTTGCCGACCAGCCTGCCGACCAGGAACATGCAAGCCATGGTGCCGAGGCCGCGCGGCCCCATGACGATGCCGGCGGTCACCACCGGATAGCCCATCAGCGTCTGCAGATAGGGTGTCATCAAGGCCAGCGAGGCAAGATAGGTTATGCCGACGATGAAGATGAAGACCATGCCGACGGCGAAATTCCGGTCGAGGAAGAGCCGTGGGTTCACGAACGAGTTGCGGGCGGTGAAGGTGTGGACGAGGAAGATGTAGAAGGCCGACGCGCAGATCAGCGCCTCGACGATGATCTCGGATGACGAGAACCAGTTGAGCTGCTCGCCGCGATCGAGAAACATCTGCAGCGAAGCGATGGTGAGGCTGAGCATGCCAAAGCCCAGCCAGTCCAGCCTTGCCTTGAGGTCGGTCTTGGTTTCCAGGACGAACATCGACACGCCCGCGAAGGCCAGGGCGCCGATCGGCACATTGATGTAGAACACCCAGCGCCAGCTGACATTTTCGGTCAGCCAGCCGCCGATGACCGGCCCGAGCACCGGCCCGACCATCACCGAAACGCCGAACAGCGCCATGGCCGAGCCGCGCTCTTCAACGCTGTAGATGTCGAGCAGGATGCTCTGCGACAACGGCACCAGGGCGGCGCCGAACAGGCCCTGCAGCAGGCGGAAGCCGACGATCTGCGGCAGCGACTGCGCGAAGCCGCAAAGCACCGATGCGACGACGAAGCCGGTGATCGAGGTCAGCAGGATGCGCTTGCGGCCGAAACGATTGGCAAGGTAGCCCGAAGGCGGCGTCATCACGGCCGCGGCGACGATATAGGACGTCAGCACCCAATTTATCTGGTCGGCGCTCGCCGAAACGCTGCCCTGGATGTAGGGAAGCGCCACATTGGCGATGGTCGTGTCCAGCGCCTGCATGATCACGGCCAGGATCACGCAGGCGGTGATGGCGCCGCGATTGGCGACCACCGATGTGCCCCCTGTCGCGGCCGCGCCGGTCATGACTTCTGCTCGACCCGGTTGATGAGATCCGTGACGAAGTCCGGCAGGCCGCGCGCATGGCCGGTATCGATGCCGACGACGGCGCTCATCCCGCCGCGCAGCGGCGGTTTGCCCTGGAGATCGTCAATCGTCACGCGCATCGGGATGCGCTGCACGACCTTGACCCAGTTGCCGGTGGTGTTCTGCGCCGGAAGCAGCGAGAAGCTCGACGACGAGGCGGGGCTGATGGACGCGACCGTGCCGTGCCAGACACTGCCCGGATAGCTGTCGACGCTGATCGTCGCCGTCTGCCCCGGCCGCACATAGGTCAGTTCGGTTTCCTTCGGCTCCGCCGCGATCCACAGGTCCGTCGCCGAAACCAGGCTGAACGCCGGTTGCGACGCCGGCAGGTACTTGCCGACCTGGAGCGCGTCCACATTGGTGACGATGCCGTCGAACGGCGCCTTGACGATCGCATCGCCGAGGTTGCGCTGGGCGTCGTCCACCGCCGACTGGGCCTGCAGGTAGAAGGGGTTCTTCTCGACCGGCTGGCTGGCGTCGCCACCCAGCTGGGCAAGCATCGCCTGTGCCTGCGCCTTGGCGACGGACACTTTCTGGCGGGCGGCATCGAGGTCGTGCTGGGCGCTGTCGAAAGTGGCCTGCGAAGAGGTAGACGTCTTGAGAAGATCCTGCTGACGCTTGAAAGCGGCCTCATAATAGGGAATGTCGGCCTGCGCCTGCTCGATCTGCGCCAGCGACTGCTGGTAACTTGCCTGCAAGGTCAGCACCTGGTTGCGCACCGTTCCCAGCTGGGCCTGGGCCGCGGCAAGAGCGGTTTCGAAGGAGGCCGGCCTCAGGCGGAAAAGCACGTCGCCCTTCTTCACCGCCTCGTTCTCGTGCACGTCGATCTCGGAGACGGTGCCGGAGACGTCGGTGGAAACGCCGAGCGACTGCGCCTGGATGTAGGCATTGTCCGATGTCATGACCTGGCCGCCGACAACGTAGTAATAGCCGCCGACAGCCAGCGCGACGGGAAGCAGGGCGAAAAGGATCGGCCGTGTCAGGCTGCGCCTGGGCTTGACCGGCGCCGCAGGCGCAACCGCCACCATGGCTTGCGGCTGCGGCTCTTTGGAGGGGGCTTCAAGTGCCACCGGCTCCAGCGCAACCGGCGCTTCCAGCTCGCCATCGGCGATGACTGCGCTGACACGCCTCTGCTCGCGTTCGCTATCCAGCCGGATGATCTGGTCGCTCTTGCGATCCGATGGTTCGTCCTTGCCGGGCTTTTTGGGTGAGGTCGATTCAGTCATGGTCGTTCTCCCGGTCGACGGCTGGCTGAGCGCAAGCCTCGAGCAGATTGGATTTGATCAGGCATAGGGTTTGCAGCAGATGCAGCTGGGCATCCGCCGAAAGGCCGACGAAGGCCTCGTCGCGCGTCTTCTGGCCGTTGCTGCGCATGATTTCGAGCAGCGGATGGGCTTGCGGCGTCAGGTAAAGCAGCCATGCCCGGCGATCAGCCGGATTGGGCCGGCGTTCGATGAAGCCGCGCGCCTCCATCTTGTCGAGCAGCCGGGCGAGCGTGATCGGCATGATCTCGATCAGGTCGGCCAGTTTGCTCTGGTGGATGCCTTCATGCCGGGACAGATAGGCCAGCACCTGCCACTGGGCGCGGGTCAGCCCCGACGCCCGCGACCGCTGTTCGAACCGCTTTCGAAGCAGACGCGCGACATCGTGCAGCACGAAGCTGATGTTGGGTGACGATGGCATGGGAGGGGCTGGTTTTCTGAACGCGACTTTTAGTGAGCATGCTTATTATCATCATGCACATAATCCTGCTGGACGCGGCGCACAAGACGCACTAAGTCCGGAAAAAATGTCGCACGCGCTTGCGGCGCCCCAGAAGGGTCGAGCAACAGGCCGTTGCCGGACGAGGATTTGATGATGAATTGGCTCAAGATCGCGACCGTGGCGGCTCTCTTGGGATGGCCCGGCATTGCACTCGCAAGGGAGGTGGTAAGCTGCGGCGGCGCCGCCATGGGGCGCAATTGAACTGCAGCAACGTCGAACCCCAGGCGCCGCCTCAGTTTTGCACGTTTAGCTGGGCTCTGCACACGTCAGCCGGCGATCAGAAAATCGTCGAAGGCACCTTCATGTTGCCGCCCGGAGCTTCGAACGTCACCGTCTACCAGGGCAGCGGTTTCGACAGTGCGCTGTCCGATCCGATCGTGATCTGCCGCGGCAACAAATGAGCAACGCCACCACGCAAGACTCGCTCCTCAGCCGATTGGTGCTATAGGGCGGATCACGCTATTTTGAACCGGCGCATGCGAACTTCGCCTGTTGCCTGGTGGCCAATCATCCGACGGACATCGACATGGACGGACCCAACCCCGACATCAAGCACCCTATCCCGATGCACACCCGCGTCGGCTTCCTCAAGGGATTGGTGAGCGCGCCGAACATCGAGATCGGCGACTACACCTATTACGACGATCCGGACGGGCCGGACAAATTCGCCGAGAAATGCGTGCTGCATCATTATCCGTTCATTGGCGACAAGCTGATCATCGGCAGGTTCTGCGCCATCGCCGAGGGCGCGCGCTTCATCATGAACGGCGCCAATCACGCCATGTCAGGCTTTTCCACCTATCCGTTCAATATTTTCGGCCATGGCTGGGAAAAGGGTTTTGACCCGGCGACATGGTCGAAGGAAGTGCGCGGCGACACCGTGCTCGGCAACGACGTCTGGATCGGCATGGAGGCGGTGATCCTGCCCGGTGTGACGATCGGCCATGGCGCCATCATTGCCGCGAAATCGGTGGTGACGCATGACGTGCCGCCCTATGCGATTGTCGCCGGCAACCCCGCCAAAATGGTGAAGACGCGTTTCAACGACAGGACGATCAGGCGGCTGCTGGCGGTGGCGTGGTGGGACTGGCCGGTGGACAAGATCAGCCGCAACCTCGATGCTATCCGGGGTGCCGATATTTCTCTTCTGGAGGCAGCAGCTTGAACGCTCTGAACAACACCGTGATCGGCACCGAACTGTTTACGCGCGGGTGGATCTTCATCCGCGGCGTGCCGGCGATGAAGTTCCTGCCGCCGGAAGGGCCGCCGGAAATCGCCTTTGCCGGCCGCTCGAATGTCGGCAAGTCGTCGCTGATCAACGCGCTGGTCAATCAGAAGGGGCTGGCGCGCACCTCCAACACGCCGGGGCGCACGCAAGAGCTCAACTATTTCGTGCCGGATGGATTTTCCGGCGAGGGCGCCGACCTGCCGCCCTTGGCGCTGGTCGACATGCCGGGCTACGGCTACGCCACCGCGCCGAAGGAGAAGGTCGACGAGTGGACCAAGCTGGTCTTCGACTATCTCAAGGGCCGCGTCACGCTGAAGCGGGTCTATGTGCTGATCGACGCCCGCCACGGCATCAAGGCCAAGGACGACGAAGTGCTGTCGCTGCTCGACAAGGCGGCGGTGTCCTACCAGATCGTGCTGACCAAGACCGACAAGATCAAGGCTGCCGGCGTGCCGCGGCTGATCGAGGAGACGCTGGCAAAGATCAAGAAGCGGCCGGCGGCATTTCCGTTCGTCCTGGCGACGTCGTCGGAAAAGGCCGAGGGCCTCGAGGAGTTGCAGGCCGCCATCGTGCTTGCCGCGAATGGTGGCTAGGGCTTAGCCTCGATTGCAATCGTCTGGTGGCTTTCTTCCGCGGCAAGGCTTTCGGTGCCGTAGGTCTTCAGGAACATGCCGACGCCGGACCTGACGATGTGGTCGATCTCATCCTGGCCCGGGGCTTTGGTGCGGTAGGCGAAGATGCACTGGCGGAATAGACCGGCCAGGCACAGTTCGGTGAACTGGTAGGCGGCAAGATCGACATCGTCGATCCGCAGCAGGCCGCGCTCGATGGCGGCATCGAGAAAGGCCGCGACCTTGTCATGGCCGCGTTTGGGACCGCGCTCGTAAAAACGCGCGCCAAGCTCGGGAATCCGGTCGGATGCGCCGATCACCGTGCGCTGCGCCTGGATGACCTTGGCCGACGTGATCTTGAGGGCAAGCACCTTGCCGAACTTCACCAGCGTCTCGCGCAGGTCGTCGGCATTGTCCAGCACGTCATACATGTTCTTGAAGATCGTGCCGCGCTCTTCCTCGATCAGCGCTTCGAACAGCTCTTCCTTGTTGGCGAAGTAGACATAGATGGTGCCTTTGGAGACGCCGGCCTCGCGCGTGATGTCGTTCATCGACGCAGCCTCAAAACCCTTGTCGATGAACACACGACGGGCGCCCTCGATGATCTGGCTGCGCTTGACCGGGTCCTGGCCTGCCGCCGGGCGGCCACGGCGCACATGGTCCAGCAGGTCGCCGCACGGGTCGGTTTCGACGTTAGGCTGGGTCTCAACCATAAAAGTCACACCTCGAAAATAATTCGAACCAATCGGTTCGATTGCACTTGATATGGTCCTGTTTCCGCGCTATGTCAACGGCCGGATCGAACCGAACGGTTCAGTATTATAGCTTTATTTTAGAGAGATGTCATGTCCTCGAACGCGCCAGCCACGGCCGAAGTCCGTCCTTTCCCCAATGCCAAGGTCGCTCCGGCGACGGAAGCACCCGAAGTGCCTTTCCAGCCCGCCATCAGCGCGCCGGTGGAAGCACCAGCCAAGAAGAAGCGTTCGGTGCGTTCGTTTCTGCTGCCGATCATCGGCGTTGCCTTGCTGAGCGCAGCCTCCTGGTACGGTTACAACTACTGGACCACGGGTCGCTTCATGATCTCGACGGACGACGCCTATGTCCAGGCCGACATGGCGTTCATCTCGCCCAAGATTTCCGGCTATGTCGATCAGGTCAAGGTGAGCGAGAACCAGTCGGTCAAGGCTGGCGACCCGCTGCTCGTCGTCGATGACGGCGACTACAAGATCGCCGTCGCCCAGGCCGAGGCCCAGATCGCCACCTTGAGCAAGACGCTCGACCGTATCGACGCCCAGACCGAAGCGGCGCGCGCCTCGCTGCAGCAGGCGCAGGCACAGAAGGTCGCTGACCAAGCCGCCGCCGACAATGCGGCGAAGGTAGAGGTACGCGCCTCGCAACTGCTCAAGACGCATGTCGGCACGCAGGCACAGCTGGACGATGCCCAGACGGCGGTCCAGCAGGCCAACGCCGCCCTTGTCGGCGCCGACGCGCAGATCGCCGCGGCACAGGCCAATATCGGCGTGCTGCAGGCGCAGCGCGCCGAATCGGCAAGCACGCTTGCTTCCTTGCAGCTCAGCCGGGACAAGGCCGCGCGCGATCTTTCCTTCACCGTGCTCAAGGCGCCTTATGACGGCGTCGTCGGCAACCGCTCGGTCGAGCAAGGCGATCTCGTCAGCCCCGGCCAGAAGCTGGCCGTCATCGTGCCGATGGACAAGCTCTACATCGTCGCCAACTTCAAGGAGACGCAGCTTGCCCGGCTGGTTCCCGGCGAGAAGGTCAAGATCTCGGTCGATGCGACCGACGGCCAGGATTTCGAGGGAACCGTCTCGTCGCTGGCACCGGCTTCGGGTGCGGTGTTCTCGCTGCTGCCGCCCGAAAACGCCACCGGCAATTTCACCAAGGTCGTGCAGCGCGTCCCGGTCCGCATCGATGTGCCGGCCGACGTGCTGAAGAGCGGCAGGCTGCGCGCCGGCTTGAGTGTCGTCGTCGCCGTCGACAGCCGTACCGCGCCCACGGCCTCGAACTGAGCGGCCGCCGGGGAGCAATGCCATGGCCACCGCAACCCTGACAGCAGGAGCGCTGCCGGCTATGCCGGCCGTGCCTGACACCATCTCGACGCGGCGCGTCATCGCCTTCCTGGCGATGGTGTTCGGCATGTTCATGGCCATCCTGGACATCCAGATCGTCTCGGCCTCGCTAGCCGAGATTCAAGCTGGCCTGAGCGCCAGTTCCGACGAGATCCCGTGGGTGCAGACCGCCTATTTGATCGCCGAGGTGGTGATGATCCCGTTGTCGGGTTTCCTCAGCCGGATGCTGTCGACGCGCGTGCTGTTCACGATCTCGGCGGCCGGCTTCACCGCGGCCAGCGCGCTGGCCGCGACCGCCACCAACATCGACCAGATGATCGTCTACCGTGCCGTCCAGGGCTTCATCGGCGGTGGCATGATCCCCAGCGTCTTTGCCGCTGCCTTCACCATTTTCCCGCCGTCGCGCCGCGCCGTGGTCTCGCCGATGATCGGCCTTGTGGCGACGCTGGCGCCGACCATCGGCCCGACCGTTGGCGGCTATATCAGCCATGCCATGTCCTGGCATTGGCTGTTCCTCATCAATGTCGTGCCCGGCATCCTGGTGACGACGGCGGCCTGGACGCTGATTGACTTCGACAAGCCCAATCTCAAGCTGTTCAGCAAGTTCGACTGGTGGGGCCTCGCCGGGATGGCCGCCTTCCTGGGTTGCATGGAATATGTGCTCGAGGAAGGCCCGAACAACGACTGGCTGCAGGACCAGGGCGTATTCATCTGCGCCATCGTCATGACCGTGGGCGCCGTGCTGTTCTTCTGGCGTGTGTTCACCGCCGAGGAGCCGATCGTCGACCTGAAGGCGTTCACCAACGTCAACTTTGCCTTCGGCTCACTGTTCTCCTTCGTCATCGGCATCGGCCTCTATGGCCTGACCTATCTTTATCCGGTGTTCCTCGGGCGCATCCGCGGCTACGATTCGATGATGATCGGCGAGGCGCTGTTCGTCAGCGGCCTGGCGATGTTCCTCACCGCGCCGGTCTCGGGCATCCTGTCGAGCAAGATGGACCCGCGCCTGATGATGATGGTCGGCTTCTTCGGCTTCGCCACCGGAACCTGGTGGATGACGCATCTGACCGCCGACTGGGATTTTTATGAGCTGCTCATTCCCCAGATCCTGCGCGGCTGTTCGATGATGCTGTGCATGGTGCCGATCAACAACCTGGCACTCGGCACCTTGCCGCCAGACCGGTTGAAGAATGCGTCCGGCCTGTTCAATCTCACCCGCAACCTCGGCGGCGCCGTCGGCCTGGCCGTCATCAACACCGTGCTGATCGACCGCAACGCGTTCCACTACGCCAGGCTCTCCGAGCACGTGCAGTGGGGCAGTGCCGCCGCGCAGCAAAAGCTGCAGAACATGACGCTCAATTTCGAGCAGACCGCCGGCCTCGACGCGACCAGCGCGGCGATCTCCAAGCTGTCGGGCATGGTGCAGCAGCAGGCCGCGCTGCTGTCCTTCATGGACGTGTTCTTCCTGCTGACGGTGCTGTTTGCGACGCTCGGGCTGTTCACCATGCTGATCCGCAAGCCGGCCGCGGCCGGCGGTGGTGGCGGTGGCGGCCACTGATACCAAACGTGGACAGCAGTTTCGGGAAGCTCCTCCAGTCCACGCCCGAAAAGCTCTGACCGCGCAAAAAAACTCCGGGCCGCAAGCCCGGAGTTTTTTCGTATTCCGATTGGAGCACCGGAATTGCGTCAAAATGAGATATCTCAGGCCGTGGCGGGCTTGAAGGTCAGCGCCACGCCGTTGATGCAGTGTCGCAGGCCGGTCGGCGCCGGGCCGTCATCGAAGACGTGGCCGAGATGGCCGCCGCAACGGCGGCAATGTGCCTCAGTGCGGGTCATGCCGAGCGACCTGTCCACGGTCGTGCCGATGGCCTTGGGAATCTCCTGCCAGAAGCTTGGCCAGCCGGTGCCGGAATCGAATTTCGTCTCGGACGGATAGACCGGCAGGTCGCAGCCGGCACAGGCAAAGATGCCCTTGCGATGTTCGTTGAGCAGCGGGCTGGTGCCGGGATATTCCGTGCCCTCCTTGCGCAGCACGTCGAAGGCGGCCGGCGACAGGATGGCTTTCCACTCGGCATCGGTCTTGGTGACCTCGAAGGTTTCGGCAGCCTGTGCGGGCTGTGGTTTGCCCATGCGCAGCATCGTTGCGGCAGCCCCGGCGACGCCGATGGCGGCGGCACCGCTCAAAAGAAAGTCGCGACGGTTCATGACCAGTTCCTCCTGTCGTCTCTTTTGCCAAACTATACCGCCACGCGGAAATCAAAAGCCGGTGACGGTGGCCCTCGAACGAACACTCCGCGCCGTTCCACATCTGAACGTGGGCGGCGCGGAGTGCGCGGGCCGGTTGCGGGTCGCGGGAGCGAGACCATGCAATCGACGGAGAGCCCTTGCTGCAATTTCGTCGGCAGCAGGCCCCGTGTTACATCTTCGCCCCCCTTTTTACATTTTGGGGAGCAGAACCTTGTCGATGACGTGGATGACGCCATTGGACTGCTCGACATCGGCAATCGTCACATTGGCGACGTTGCCGTTCTCGTCGGTCACGGTGACCTTGCCGCCGTCGGCCTTGAGCGACAGTTCGCAGCCGCCAACCGTCTTGACCTTGTGGGTGCCGCCATCGGCCTTGGCCATCGCGGCGACGTCCGCCCCCATCGCCTTGGCGCCGATGACATGGCAGGTCAGGATCTTGGTGAGCTTGTCCTTGTTCTCGGGCTTGAGCAGCTTTTCGACCGTGCCGGCCGGCAGCGCGGCAAAGGCGTCGTTGGTCGGCGCAAACACCGTGAACGGACCAGCGCCTTGCAGCGTGTCGACAAGGCCGGCCGCCTTGACCGCCGCGACCAGCGTCGTGTGGTCCTTCGAATTGACGGCGTTGTCGACGATGGTCTTGCTGGCAAACATGGCAGCGCCGCCAACCATCGGGTTTTCGGCATAGGCCGCAGTGGCAAGAGCGGAAACAGCGATCGCGCTGGCAAGCAAAAGGGTGGCGTATTTACGCATGATGTCAAACTCCTCGGGTTTTTCTCTTCCCAACCTTGGGGACGCGAGGAGATACGGGTTACAAATGCGGGAGTTTCAGAAACATCAGGATTTTTTAAGTTTATTTGCACCGCAGAGTGATTTTCACACAATGCGTTTTGTCCGCTCGCCGACGCGGTTAGACATCATATGCGAAAAATAGACTGAAAGTCTTCTATGTCAGCGGTGCCGATCAGATGCTCTTCAGATCGCCCGCCGCGACCACCGGTCCGGTCGGCTGGCCGGTCGGCGAGCCGCCTGCCGGCTCGAGGCTGACGGCGAGCACCGCGCCCTGGGCGAGCTTCTGCTGGGCTGCCGGCGAGACGACAATATGCGCTGTCGCGCCGGCCGGGATGACGCCCATCGAGACCGGGGGGTTCTTGCCTTCGATCATCCACAGCTCGAAGTCCTTGCCGGCGGCACGCTCGCCGGAGACATGCGACAGGCCGACCTCGTGATGCGCGGCGTCATAGACGGCGAGATATTTGACATCGCTGCCATCGGCGGCCAGCGAGGCGACGAGGCGCGCCTGCGGCTGCTCGACCGGCGGGTTGATAGCGGGCACGGCGATGTAGATCGCCAAAGCGGCGACCGCCGCAGCTGCGAGGCCGCGCCAGAAGGCCAGGCTGGACCACAGCCCGCCGCGCGATTCGGTGGGCGTGGTCACGGCCGCGGTGGACGTGAACAGGCGGCGATCGATCGCAGCCTTGACCGAAGCAGGCGGCTCGATTTCCGGGTAGGCGGCGGCCAGCGGCGAGAACGAGACCTCCCAGCTGTCGACAAGACGGGCGAACTCGGTCTCCGCATCGATGCGCCTGGACGCGATCTGCCGCTCCTCCGCCGGCAGCACGCCGAGAACGTATTCGGCGGCGAGCAGGTCGTCGCCTCCACGTTCCGGTCCGTTGTCTTCCGCCAGCGTCATCTTTCCAGACATTCTCTGAGTTTCAACAGGCTGCGGCGCAGCCAGGTACGCATCGTGTTCAACGGTACGCCATGGCGCTCCGCCAGTTCGGCATAGCTCTCGCCCTTGAGATAGGCGCCACGGACGGCCGCCGCCCGGTCCTTTTCCAACTCGTCGAGACAATGATGGATGCGTTCGGATTCACCGCCCGCCACCACCATCGCTTCAGGCCCTGGCGTCGGATCGGCCACGTCGAGCGCGGCATCGATATCGAGGGCGGGCTTGCGTCGCGCTCTGACGCGATCGATCGCGTGGTTGCGCGCGATCGCCACCAGCCAGGAGATCGGGCTCAAGTCTGAGACAGCAAAACGGTCCGCCTTCGTCCAGATCTTGACGAAGACTTCCTGCAGGGCTTCTTCGGCATCTCCCCGGTCGTTCAATACACGAAGGCAGACGCCGAAAAGTTTCGCACTGGTCTGCCGGTAGAGCAGATCGAACGCTGCCCGATCCTTCATCGAAGTCCGGACGATCAGCTTGGTGATGTCCTGCGGCGTCATGCAGGCAAGTTAGGGGATTGAAACGTATTTGCAACGACGGAAATCGCCTTGTGCACGCCAGACTTGCCGCATTGCCGGCCCGGATCTGTCCGTCGATTGCCAATGAAATCGCCACTGGCTAGCTTGTCTTCCCACGGTGAGGAAAACGCGCATGTCGGTTGAACATACATTGTGGGCGCAAGATGCAACCGGCCTTGCCGACCTGGTCCGCAAGGGCGAGTTGTCACCAATCGAGCTGACCGAAGCGGCGATCGCCCGCGCCGAGGCCACCCGTTCCGACATCAACGCCACGGCGGAGCCGCTTTACGATGCCGCGCGGGCCCATGCGAAGACCGTCGACCGCTCGCTGCCGCTGGCCGGCATTCCCTTTGCCATCAAGGATCTCGGCATCGCCATCAAGGGCGTCTCGACGCATGGCGGTAGCCGTATTCCGGCATGGCGGGCTGATGTCAATTCGGTGCTGACCGATCGCTACCTCGCCGCCGGCCTCATTCCGATCGTCACCTCGACGTCGCCGGAATACGGGCTTCGGCTTATGACCGAATCCAAGGCCTTCGGCATCACCCGCAATCCCTGGAATACCGGCCATACCAGCGGCGGCTCATCCGGGGGTGCGGCGGCGCTGGTCGCTGCCGGCGTCGTGCCGGTGGCGCATGCCTCGGATGGCGGCGGCTCGATCCGGGTGCCTGCCGCCTGCACCGGGCTTGTCGGCCTGAAGACGTCGCGCGGCCGCATACCGCTGACGCCGCTGGTGAGCGAGAGCTGGTACGGCATGGTCGTCGACCATGCGCTCACCCGCTCGGTGCGCGACTGCGCGCTGCTGCTCGACCTCACCCACGGTCCCGATCTTTTGACACCTTATGCGGCGCCGTCGCCCAAGGGCAGCTTCGTTGCAGCTGCCGCGCGCGATCCCGGCAAGCTCAGGCTGGCCGTGTACCGCAAGTCGCCGCTTGGCCTGCCGGTCTCGGCCGAGACGCTTGTCGCGCTCGACGCCGCGGTCGCGCTCGCCCGCGAGGGCGGCCATACGGTCGAGGACATCGACCTGCCCTTTATCCGGCGCGATTTCTTCGCCGATTTTGCCACGGGCGTGGCCTCGGCCGTCGCCGGTACGATGCGGGCCGAGGCGCTGCGTGTCGGCCGTTCCGTTCTGGGCGACATCGAGCGCGCGACGCGCATCCTCGCTCGCTTCGGTGAACTGGTATCGGCCGGCGAGATCTATGCCGGCCTGCAGCGGCTGCATGCGACTTCGCGACAGCTGATCGCGGAGACCGCGCAATATGATGCCGTGCTGATGCCGATCATCGCCCACCCGCCGCTCGCCTGCGGCGCCATGGACCCGAAAGGCGCTGACGAACTCATCGAGAACCTGCTCGACAAGCTTCATCTCACCGTCTTGCTGAAGCTGAAGCCATTGCTCGGCCAGCTGATGGACAAGAGCCTCGGGTTCACCCATTGGCCGGCGATCCAGAATGTCAGCGGCCAGCCGTCGATCGCGCTGCCGGTCCATGTCACCGATGCCGGCCTGCCGCTCGGCATCCAGGCGGTGGGCCGGCCGGGCGACGAGGAGACACTGCTGTCGCTTGCCGCGCAGATGGAGAAGATCTCGGGTTGGTTGGGCCGCAGGGCGCCGCTGAGGGTGCCGTCATGATGACGACGTCGTGAGGCGCTCGAATATGACAGCAAAGCCATTTGCGGCTGGCCGCAATTCCCGCTAAGACGCCGCCGTCTTTACCTGATGCATCATGCATAAACCAAGTGCATGTCGCCCAAGAGTGCACAGCAGTTTTGGGACGACGACATGCACAAAACCAAAAAGCCAGGAACCACGCCGATGACGGAAATCACCGCCACCGCCGAAATGCAGGCCGCCTTGCTTTCGCGGGCGCTGCCTTACATGCAGCGCTACGAGCACAAGACGGTCGTGGTGAAATATGGTGGCCACGCCATGGGCGATATCGAGCTCGGCAAGGCTTTCGCGCGCGACATCGCGCTGTTGAAGCAATCGGGCGTCAACCCGATCGTCGTCCATGGCGGCGGCCCGCAGATCGGCGCCATGCTGGCCAAGATGGGCATCGAATCCAAGTTCGAGGGCGGCCTGCGCGTCACCGACCAGAAGACGGTCGAGATCGTCGAGATGGTGCTGGCCGGCTCGATCAACAAGGAGATCGTGGCGCTGATCAACGCCGAGGGCGAATGGGCGATCGGCCTGTGCGGCAAGGACGGCAACATGGTCTTCGCCGAAAAGGCGCGCAAGACTATGATCGATCCGGACTCCAACATCGAACGCGTGCTCGATCTCGGCTTCGTCGGCGAGCCGGTCGAGGTCGACCGCACCTTGCTCGACCTTCTGGCGCGCTCCGAAATGATCCCGGTGCTGGCGCCGGTGGCACCCGGCCGCGATGGCCACACCTACAACATCAACGCCGACACCTTCGCCGGCGCCATCGCCGGCGCCTGCCAGGCAACGCGCCTGCTGTTCCTCACCGACGTGCCCGGCGTGCTCGACAAGAACAAGAAGCTGATCGACGAACTGACCGTGGCCGAGGCCAAGGCGCTGATCAAGGACGGCACGGTTTCGGGCGGCATGATCCCCAAGGTCGAGACCTGCATCGAGGCGATCGAGCGCGGCGTCGAGGGCGTCGTCATCCTCAACGGCAAGACGCCGCATTCGGTGCTGCTCGAGCTGTTCACCGAACACGGCGCCGGCACGCTGATCGTGCCCTGAGCCGCACGTGGCCCTTTGGTCTTCTGCTGCCGCCTGTCGATCAGGCGGGCTGCGGAAGACGCGCGATGACCTTGATTTCGAAATCGAAGCCCGCCAGCCAGTTCACGCCCACCGCGGTCCAGTTCGTATAGGGCGGTTCGCCGAACGCCTTCAGTCGAACGGCGTCAATCGCTGGCCATTGGGTGGCCGGATCGGTGTGGAAGGTGGTCACGTCGACAATGTCGTCGAACGTGCAGCCGGCGGCCTTCAGCACTGCGGCGAGATTGTCGAAAGCCAGCTGGACCTGCCTTTCGAAGATCGGCTCGGCCGACCCGTCCTCGCGACTGCCGACCTGGCCAGAGACGAACAGGAAGTCGCCCGAGCGGATCGCCGCCGAGTAGCGGTTGATCTCGTAGAGAGCCTGCCGGCCGGCAGGGAAGATCGCGTCGCGTTTGGTCATAGTTCACTCCATTTCAAAACAAGGCAGCCCAGGCCTTTCGGCGTCGCGAATTGGCTTCGCAGGCAGGGCGAGACCCGTTCGCAAGGCTTCAGGGTTTTGGATCACTGCGCTCCACTGTGCGGGACGGCTATTGACATACGCCCCGTATGTTTGATGTGGGTGCATACGCTGCGTATGTCAATACGCATACGCGACGTATATTAATTCAAGAGACGAGCGGTCAGGCATTCGGCGAGATAGTGATCCCAGGCAAAGCCAGCTTGCGCGCCTGATGTCGAACGGTCATCGATTCCTCCTCGGCGTCCTGCGGCGCACCCCAGAACTCGGCAAGCGTCGGGCCGTCTTTCACCCTGCCGTCGCGGACCAGAAATCCCCAGACTTCGCGGAACCAGACGCGACGCCCCATCTGCGTGTACCAGCGCATCGAATGCCGCTGCTCGGGGTCCTTGTGGAACAGGATGCGCGCCAGCGCCTTCGGTCGCGACTGCACCGCCAGTTCGATCAGCTTGACGCTGAAAAACAGCATCCACGGTTTCAGCCGCGTCATCTGCAGCACCTGGTGTTTGTAATCCCACAGGCGCGCATCTTTCTGGATCACCTTGCGATCCCGCGCGATCCTGAAGAACGGTGTCCAGCGATGCGGCGTGACATAAAGCGCCTGGATCTGGTCGGGATCGTAGGCGATGAGCTGGCGAAAGCCGCGCCACAGGTCGCGAAAGCCTTCGTCCTCGAAGCCGGCCACCCAGGTCGCCATCGACAGGATGCCGTTGAGGCGCAGCAGCCTTATCGCCTCGCGGTCGGATGAGGTGCTGCCGCCCTTGCGGATCAATGCAAGCGTCTGTTCGTCGGTATTTTCCATGCCGAGCAGCCAGCGGATGACGCCCGCCTTGCGGTAGAGATGCAGGATGTCGGCATCGCGCACGATGTCGTCGGCGCGGGTCGAGCCGACGATCAGCACCGGTACGTTCTCGGCGATCATGGCGTCGAGAAAGGCGCGCCAGGCTTTCTTCGATACGGTGGGGTTCTCGTCGGCAAGGTTGATCAGCTCGACGCCGTGCTGGCGGTGCAGCCAGGCGATCTCCTTGGCGAATTTCACCGGATCGCGATGCCGCCAGCGGGTCCAGAAGCCGCGCTGGCCGCAATAATTGCACAGATGCGGGCAGCCGCGCGAAAACTGCATGACCACGGCACGCTTGCCGCCCCAGTAGCTGTAGCTGATATGGTCGATCAACTCCCAGCCGACACGGTAGGCGTCGAGATCGGCGATGGTCATTGCCGGCTGCGTGGCGAAGGGACGGCGCAGATCGTCGCGAAAGGCGATGCCCGCCACGCTTGCAGGCGGCTGGTGCATTTCCAGCGCCTCGACCAGCGCCACGACAGTCGCCTCGCCCTCGCCGCGCACGATGAAGTCGAAGACGCCCGTTTCAGCCAGAATGTCGTCCCAGTGGTAGGTCGGAAACACGCCGCCATAGATGATGATGGTCGCTGGCTCGCGCTGCTTGATCATGCGCGCGATCAGCAAGGCGGTCGGGTGCGCCGAGGTCGAGCCGGAATGGCCGATCAGGACGAAATCGGGATCATCGTCCAGCGCATTGCGCACCACCATGTCGAGCGGCATCGGCCCGAACTCGGCGTCGACGAGGCGTACCTGATGGCCGGCATCGATGAGCGGGCCGCCCAGCGCCAACAGGCCGAGCGGCGGCAGGTGATCGTCCGGCACGCGGCTGCCGATGGCGGTGTGCGGTGGATTGATCAGGACGATTTTCATGGCGGACCTCCGACAGTTGGTCCGCGGATGTTGGCCGGCGATATGGACGCCCGATTGGCCCGTTTCAGCAGTTTGCGTGCAGCTTTTCCGCAGGGATGGGCAGGACAGGCACCATCACCGCCTGAGGTGGCCGAGCGGCACGTGGCCGGGGCCCTTGATGTTCTGCAGCACCAGCTGGGTGTGGACATCGCGCACGCCGTCGAGCCGCATCAGCCGGTGCATGACGAAAGCATTGAGCTCGTCGACCGACGGCACCATGACATGCAGCAGGAAATCGTGGTCGCCGGTCATCGTCCAGCATGACGATACCTCGTCCATGCGCTGCACGGCGGCGATGAAGCTTTCAGGCGAGCCGTCGCTGTGGCTGACAAGGCGCACCTGAATGAACACCTCGACCATCAGGCCGACCGCGCGGCGGCTGATCACCGCGGCAAAACCCTTGATGATGCCGGCCTCCTGCAGCGCCTCGAAGCGTCGTGCGCACGGCGTCGTCGATAGCCCGATCTCTTGCGCCAGTTCGGACACCGGCTTGCGCCCGTCGCGCTGCAGGACCTCGAGCATCCTGATCTCGAAATCATCGAATTGAGGCATTTTCACTCCATGAAAGCGTTTCTGGAGTGAATGTTATCCCGAATATCGCGCTCGAGCCATCATCAAAACCGATTTGCCTCGGCAGATCCGGTTATCCTTTCGGCACGTCCGCCATTCATGACTTGCAGGGAGAAGAACCATGACGACGATGAGCATTGCCGAATATGCCCGCGACTGTGCGGCGCAAGGGTTGCGCGGCGACTATTCGGTTTGCCGTGCCGATTTCACCGTAGCGCAGGGTTACGATTACAGCACCGAGGAGCAGGCGGTGTGGCGCACGCTGTGCGACCGCCAGACCAAACTGACGCGCAAGCTCGCCCACCACTCCTATCTCGACGGCGTCGAGAAGCTCGGCCTGCTCGACCGCATCCCCGATTTCGAGGACGTCAGCGCCAAGCTCCGCAAGCTGACCGGCTGGGAGATCGTCGCCGTGCCGGGTCTCATTCCCGCCGCACCTTTCTTCGACCATCTCGCCAACCGCCGCTTCCCGGTCACCAACTGGCTGCGGACCAGGCAGGAGCTCGACTACATCGTCGAGCCGGACATGTTCCATGATTTCTTCGGCCACGTACCAGTGCTGTCGCAGCCGGTGTTTGCCGATTTCATGCAGATGTATGGCCGCAAGGCCGGCGACATCATTGCGCTGGGCGGCGACGAGATGATCACCCGGCTCTACTGGTACACGGCCGAATATGGCCTGATGCAGGAGAACGGCCAGCAGCTGAAGGCCTTTGGCGCCGGCCTGATGTCGTCGTTTACCGAGTTGCAGTTCGCCGTCGACGGCAAGGACGCCCACCACGTGCCGTTCGACCTCGAAACGGTGATGCGCACCGGCTACGAGATCGACAAATTCCAGCGCGCCTATTTCGTGCTGCCGTCCTTCGACGCCTTGCGCGATGCCTTCCAGACCGCCGATTTTGAGGCGATCGTCGCGCGCCGCAAGGGCCAGCCGGCGCTCGACCCGGCGACGGTTTGACCGTTCAGCCGGCCTCGGCCTTCAGCCGTGCCAGCTGGGCGCGCTGCAGGTCGAGGGCGGCGTTGACGAAGCGCGATATGGTCGCTAGCTCGGCGTTGCTGAAGGTCGCGATGACCTTTTCGCCCTCCTTCGCGATGGCGCCATAATAGCGCGCCGACAGGTCCCGCGTGGCCTCGGTCGCCTCTATCACCACCTTGCGCCTGTCCTCGAGACTACGGGTGCGTGTAAGCAGGCCGCGCGCCGCCAGCCGGTCGATCAGCGCTGTGACAGCCGCCGGCGTCAGTCCGGTTGCGGTGGCGATCGCACCGGCCGATTGCGGGCCGCCATGGAGCAGGCCGATACAATGGCGTTCGGCCATGTTCAGCCCCAGCCTCAGCCCCACCGCCTCGTCATAGGCCTGCGTCGCGTCCTGCCATTGCATGATGGCAAGGCCGATGGCCGTCGTCATTTCGGTCCGATTCTCGCTTGACGAATTTATTTCGATCATCTAACTATCAATCTGTCTAACATTTAGACTATCTCAATAATATGCGGTTGCAGCGCCCACAAGGCAAGAGCCGGCCGCCATCATGGAGTGAAAAAATGAGCTTGATTCAACAGCGTACGCCCCTCTCGCATGAGGAAGAGTTCAAATATGCCAAGCTGGCCATGGAATGGTACGGATGGGGATCTCCCATCGGCCTGGGCATTTTGCTCGTGGCGCTGGCCGCTGCCGCGGTTCTGGTGCGCATCGCCGTCTACGGCTTCTGAGCCAGAGCAATTCCGGGAAAGGCGCGTAGCGCTTTCCCTCAGGGAATTGCATAAAAAAAAATCGATGCCGCACATCAGCCGGCGCCATCACTGGCGCCGGCTCCCGTGGAACCGTCAGACGGTGACCACCTTGCTCAGATGGTCACCTAGCCGGCAGGCCAGAGCGGTGATCGTCGTCGTCGGATTGCATTCGCCCGACGTGCAGAACACCGAGGAGCCACCGACATAGAGATTGTCCATGCCGTGCACCTTGCAGTTGGCGTCGACAACGCTCTTGGTGACGTCGGTGCCCATCCGCGTGCCACCCATATGATGATGGCCCGCCGTCTCGTCGTTGGTCGGGTAGTCGCCGCCATTGCTAATCCAGTCGGCAATGCGCACCCGGCCGAGATTCTTCTCGATCAGTGTCGTGCCGAACAGCCTAAGCCCTTCGAGAAGGGTGCGGTGTTCCAGCTCCGATTTCTTCCAGTGCAGCTCGATGCGCGGCACGCCGGCATGGTCGACATCGGTCGTCGACAGTTCGATCCGGTTGGAGGCCAGCGGTGCCTGTTCCCAGGCAACATAAAGCTGGGCCGCGCAGCGCAGATTCTGGCTGAGCTTGGCGGACATCCATTCGGCCATGTCTGGCGCCGTGCAGGCGAGGTCGGCGATCAGGCTCTTGACGCCCGGATAGGGTGTCTCGATCAGCCTGATGCCGAAATTCATGATCTGTAGCCGCTCCATGGCGGCAAGCGTCGGCGAGAAGAAGACCTCGTTGACGGCATCGACCTCGAACTCGCCATAGTCGGCCAGGATGGCATTGCCGCCCTCGAAGGTCGGATGCTCCATCCAGTAGCGGCCAAGCGCCGTCGCATTCGGCACGACGCCGGAGTTCGAGCGCTGGTTCGACCACAGAAGCAGGCGCGAATTCTCCAGTCCGCCGGTGCAGACGATGAAATAGTCCGCGCTGAAGGCGCCGGCATCCTGCCCGTTGGACCACAGCCTGGCGCCCGTCACGCGTTTGCCGTCGCCGGCAAGTTCAGTGGCGTAGGTGTTGAGCACGACCGCGATGTTCCCGCTCTTGTCGAGCTCGTCAGCGAATTTCTCGCCGAAGCGCACCGCCGGGCTCTTGATCAGCTGCACCCAGCGAATGTCGTCGGAGACCGGCACGTCCGGCCGGAAACCGGGAAGTTCGAGGATATCGTGCACTTCCGGCAGATAGGGTTCGATGTCGGCGCGGCGAATCGGCCAACCCGTGTCGGGCGCCCAGGCCTTAGGCTCGAAATCCTGTTTGTCGAGCACGCGGCACCAGCCTGCCCAGTGGTTCGAACTGCCGCCCATGAACCGCAGCCGGGTGACGTCGAGATCGAAGTAGAAATCACCGACCGTCGTGCCACGGTAGAAATCCTGCGACTCGTCGCTGAATTCACGCGAGCCGGCCTCCAGCACCACGACCGGAATGCCGGCGGCGCCAAGCTTGCGGGCAATGGTGGTGCCGGCCGGGCCGGAGCCGAGGATGCAGACCTTGGCAGTGAAATTCGCGGCGCGAAACGCATCGTAGCTGTCGAAGATCATGCCAGATCGCTCCGCTTCAGGATCCAGCCATTGATCTCGACGATCTCGTTCAGATCGGCCCGTGTCGGGTCGGCTCGGTTTGGATCAGCATGCGAGGCATCGGCGTCAGGCAGCGTGCGGAACAGGGACAGGGCAGGCAGTGCGATCAACGCCTGCACAATCGTGCGGCGGGATATTTTCTTGATGAAGAAACTCATGGCTGGTCTCTCGGGTGGGGGCTTCGACGGCGCATGGCGTTACCTGAACGACGGGTCCCGGAACGGCACATGCATCGCGGCAGAAGCCAGTATTGTGCCACGCTACCCGCTAAGCAGCGAAAACCGGGTAAACGGCGTAACCAAGTGTGAACAGGGTTAGGATTTCCTTAACGGGCCGGATCCAGTGGATCGGCGGCCTGATCACGCCGCCTCGGAAATGTCCGTGTCGAGGATCGTCAGATTGCGGCCCCGGTGCTTGGCCTGGTAGAGGCGCCGGTCGGCGGCGCGCATCAGGTCCGATACGCTGATG
Source organism: Mesorhizobium sp. P2_D1 (assembly GCF_056404455.1). Taxonomy (NCBI): domain Bacteria; kingdom Pseudomonadati; phylum Pseudomonadota; class Alphaproteobacteria; order Hyphomicrobiales; family Phyllobacteriaceae; genus Mesorhizobium; species Mesorhizobium sp. P2_D1. Next base: position 232,509 of record NZ_JBFUDZ010000002.1, on the reverse strand, counting down.
TCCTCGCCGCAGACGGTTCCGCCGATGCTGACCGTGAGCGGAACGGTCCGCTCGTCGACGGGCCGGAAGCGGATCAGCTCGACTTCGCGGCGAATGCGCTCGGCGACGCGCTTGGCCTCCTGCTCGGTGGCGCCGATCAGCAAGGCGCCGAACTCCTCGCCGCCGATGCGGCCGAGCACATCGCCGCTGCGCACGCCGCGTTCGATCGCGCTGGCGATCAAGAGCAGTGCGTCATCGCCGGTCAGGTGGCCAAAATTGTCGTTGATCCTCTTGAAGTGGTCGGCGTCGATGATCAGCAGCGCCCCGCGATCGGACTTGCGGCGGGAACCATCGAGGGCGGCAAAAAAGTTTTCCCGGTTGAGCATACCGGTCATGTCGTCGCGGCTCGCCTTGTCCGCCAGGCGGCGATGCGCGGCGGCGAGCTGGGCATGGGCTCGGGCAAGGTCGCGATGGGCGCTTTTCAGCCTGTCGCTTTGCCAGAAAGTGCTTGCGCTGGCGACCCAGGCGAGGACCAGCGGACAGAGCGTGGTGGTCAGCCAGATCGTGCGGTTGACCGGAAATCCCATCGCTGGAACGATGATCAGCGTCAAAAGGAGAGAGGCTGCGACAGAGGCAAAAGCAACGGCGGCGGATCTCAAAATTATGCTATTCATCGCGTGCTCCCACAGGTCTGCCTCTGTGCCAGCAAGCCCTGAAGGCTACCTTTCCCGGATGCTTAAAATTTGAAGGGTGACGCTATTTCCGCGACTCTCGGCGCGCATAAGTTGTGGATAAAGTCTCTTTCAGAATGTCTGTTTCATGCCATAAGGAGCGCATGACCACGCTGCCTGACCCCGCCCGCTTCGCTCATGTCACCGACTGGGTGTTCGACCTCGACAACACGCTCTATCCGCATCATTCGAATCTGTTCTCGCAGATCGACGTCAAGATGACCGCCTATGTCGGCGAACTGCTGGCATTGCCTCGCGAGCAGGCACGCAAGCTGCAGAAGGAGCTCTATCTGGAATATGGCACGACGTTGAACGGACTGATGACGCGCCACGGCATCGACCCCGACGATTTCCTCGAGAAGGTGCATGACATCGATTATTCGTGGCTGGTGCCCGATCCTGTTCTCGGCACCGCCATCCGCCAGCTTCCGGGCCGCAAGTTCATCTTCACCAACGGCGACCGCAGGCACGCCGAACGCACCGCGCGCCAGCTCGGCATCCTCGACCATTTCGACGACATCTTCGATATCGTCGCCGCCGGGCTCAATCCCAAACCGGCACGCCAGACCTACGAGAAATTCGCCGAACTCCACGCCGTCACCGGCCACAATGCGGTGATGTTCGAGGACCTTGCCCGCAACCTTGCGGTGCCGAAGTCGCTGGGCATGACCACGGTGCTCGTCGTGCCACGCAATTTCGAGCCGACCTTTTCCGAGATCTGGGAGCGCGACCCGGCCAACGAGGATGATGTCGATTTCGTCACCGACGACCTCGCCGGCTTCCTGACCGCGATCGTCGAGGTCACCGCCTGAGGTTCATGGATATTCAGGTGATGCCGGCCTGCAAACGGCGGCTTCCTGCGCTTTCGGTGCTCACGTACCCGAACGTACGCTCCGCTCCGGTTCTCGGAACCCACCGTTTTCGGCTCGGCCTGACCTGAATCTCGATGAACCTCGAACCGTCAGTGCTCTCACAGATTGTAGAAGCGGCTGATGATCCCCCAGGCCTCGTCGGCGGTGTCAACGAAATCGATGATGTCCTGGTCGCCCGGGCTGATCGTGCCCTGTTCGGCGAGGAAATCGAGATCGATCGCGCGTTTCCAGAAGGATTTGCCAAACAGGATCACCGGCACGCGCTCCATGCGCCCGGTCTGGATCAGGGTCAGCGTCTCGAAGAACTCGTCCATCGTGCCGAAGCCGCCGGGAAACACCGCGACCGCCTTGGCGCGCATGACGAAATGCATTTTGCGAATGGCGAAATAGTGGAAGTTGAAGCAGAGCTCCGGCGTCACATAGGCGTTCGGCGCCTGCTCGTGCGGCAAGACGATGTTGAGCCCGATCGATGGCGCGCCGACGTCGTCGGCGCCACGATTGCCGGCTTCCATCACGCCGGGCCCGCCGCCGGTCACCACGACATATTCGCGGTAGTATGACGCCGCCGACTGCTGCGAGCACAGCCGCGCGAACTTGCGCGCCTCCTCGTAGTATTTGCTGTTTTCCTCGAGGTTCCTCTTCTGCGTCTCGTTCTTGGCCGCCCAGGCCTCGCCGCCGGGTTCCGGCAGGCGTGCGCCGCCGAACAGGATCACCGTCGAGCGGATGCCGCGTTCGGCCAGGATCATTTCCGGCTTCAAGAGTTCGAGCTGCAGCCTGACCGCCCGCAGTTCGCGCCGCGTCATGAACTCGGGATCGTTCCAGGCGAGCCGGTATGTCTCGGCACGCGTCTGCGGCGTGTCCGGCACGCTCTTCGACCGCTCCAGATCCTCGTCCGAATGCGGCAGCGGCGTCCACCCCGCCTTTTCCATAGGAGTCATAATTACCTTACCCGTCCAATTTCTTCACTTGCGCCGTCCCATGGCGCAGCCACGATTGACCCCCATTGAGCCTTAACATAAGCAGGTTCCGCAAAAGTGTCCGGCGGTTTTGCGACAAGAACCTGCTACATGCAAAGACCCAGGCGGGCAAAGCCTGCCCAGGGGTCCGCGCGACGTTCAAAACAGGGTAAGGCGCGGCCCCTTAACAGCTTGGTAATGGAGCAAATTCATGTCGAAGCCCGATCTGGCGAGTCTCGAAAAGACCATTGAGAAGGCCTTCGAGGAACGCGACGCGATTTCGACGGCGACCCGCGGCGAAACCCGCGACGCCATCCAGTCGGCGCTCGACCTGCTCGACCGCGGCACCGTCCGCGTCGCCGAGCGGCAGGCCGACGGCAAATGGCATGTCAACCAGTGGCTGAAGAAGGCCGTGCTGTTGTCCTTCCGGCTCAACCCGATGGAGATCATCAAGGGCGGTCCCGGCCAGGCCGTGTGGTGGGACAAGGTGCCGTCGAAGTTCGACGGCTGGAGCGCCGTCGACTTCGAGAAGGCCGGCTTCCGCGCCGTGCCGTCGTCGATCGTGCGCCGTTCCGCCTATGTCGCGCCGGGCGCCGTGCTGATGCCGTCCTTCGTCAATGTCGGCGCGTATGTCGACAGCGGCACCATGGTCGACACCTGGGCTTCGGTCGGCTCCTGCGCCCAGATCGGCAAGAACGTGCATCTGTCGGGCGGCGTCGGTATCGGCGGCGTGCTGGAGCCGATGCAGGCCGGCCCGACCATCATCGAGGACAATTGCTTCATCGGCGCGCGCTCGGAAGTGGTCGAGGGCTGTATCGTGCGCGAAGGCTCGGTGCTCGGCATGGGCGTGTTCATCGGCCAGTCGACCAAGATCGTCGACCGTGCCACCGGCGAAGTCTTCTACGGCGAAGTGCCGCCGAATTCCGTCGTTGTCGCCGGGTCGATGCCTGGCAAGCCTTTTCCGAACAACGAGCCAGGCCCGGGTCTTTACTGCGCCGTCATCGTCAAGCGGGTCGACGCCAAGACCCGCTCCAAGACCTCGATCAACGAATTGCTGCGCGATTGATCTTTCCCGGAAACGGACGCACCTTCCGCCGGCGCGACAATGAGTCGCGCGTGACTGATGGAGGGGTGACATGGACTGGAAGTATCTGCTGACCAGCTACGAGGGTCGCATCAACCGTGCCAAGTTCTGGGCTTGTGTCGGCGTTGTCTTTGTCGGCGGGATCATCGCGACGATCCTCGACAACATACTCGGCACGACGTTCAACCAAATGCCCTACGGCTTTATCTATTTGCTCTACTCGCTCGCCATGCTCTATTCGATCTTCGCCGTCTACGCCAAGCGCTGGCACGATCGCGGCAAGTCCGGCTGGTGGAGCCTGATCATCCTCGTGCCGATCATCGGCGGGATCTGGTTTCTGGTGGAGTGCGGCATTCTCGAAGGCGCCAAGGGCGCCAATCAATATGGACCGGACCCGATTGCCTGACAGATCAGATCTCACCTGGCTTTTCTTCAAAACATCGGGCCGCGTCAGTCGCGCGGCCTATTTTCTTGGCGGGTTGCTCGTCGCCATCATACAGGCCTTTCCGCTCTACCGCTTCACGCTGGTGCCGGAAGGCTCGGCCGAGAGCAACATGTGGTCGTTCATCTTCTTCGTCGCCTTCATCGCCTCGCTATGGTCGAACATCGCGCTGGCGGTGAAGCGGTTGCACGACCTCGACAAGCCGGGCATTGCCGCGCTGATCCTGTTCGTGCCGGTGGTCTCGATCGTCGCCTTCCTTGTGTTGTGCCTGTTTCCAGGGCAGCCTGGGCCCAACCGCTATGGCCGGCGCACCAACGAGCCGGCGCAATCCTGAGGGCTGATCGGACATGCGCTACCGCACGCTTGATCCGAAACTGATCATCGACACCGCCGAACGGCTGGAGGGCCGCGTCGCCGAGCGCTTTCCCAACGCCGGACTGCGCGGCGTCGCCGCCGAACTGGTGTCGCTGTCGCGCGATCTGACCAAGGCGGCTCAGGCGCTCGAAGCGCCGATCTGGTGGCTGCGCGGGCTCATCGTCGCCGCCGTCGTCGCCGGCGCGCTGGTCTTCCTGTTCGTCGGCACCATCCTGCCGCTGATTCACATCTCCCAGGCCGACGACGCGGTTCAGTCGGTGCAAGGCATCGAAGCCACGATCAACATGATGATCCTCGCCGTGCTCGGCTTCCTGGCGCTGGTCCGCACCGAGGAGCGCATCAAGCGCAAGCGGGTGTTTCGCCAGCTGCACGGCCTGCGGTCGCTGATCCATGTCATCGACATGCACCAGCTGACCAAGGATCCGGCGGCCCTCTCGGCCAATTTCAAGCCGACCTCGCACTCGCCGGCCCGCATCACCAATGCCGCCGACCTGGCGCGCTACCTCGACTATTGCTCCGAAATGCTGTCGATCACCGGCAAGATTGCCGCGCTGTTCGCGCAGTCGGTCAATGACGACGTGGTCATCGACGGCGTCAACGACATCGAGAACCTGGCGTCCAACCTGTCGCGGAAAATCTGGCAGAAGATCACGCTGATCGAGGCCCATCCGGCGGCGCAACAACCTGCTCCGGCGCCAGGCCCGGCGAGCCAAGCCGCCCCGCCTCCGCCGCGCGCACCAAGGCGGTAACCTTTTTAAGCAGGGGCGCCGGCGTACCCGTCTGTTCGGCGAGGCCGAGCACCGCCCCCTGCAGTTCGCCGATCTCCGTCGGCCTGCCGCGTTGAAGATCGTCCCACATTGACGAACGCGCTTGCGGGTCGATCGCCAGCATGCGCCGCGCCAGCAGCCCGAACAGCCAGTCCGGCAGCCTGAGCACCTTCGGCAGCAGTGCCGGCCGCAAGCCGGCGATCCGCGCCGGCTCGATGCCGGACGCTTTCATCGCCGTGAGCGCCTCGTCGATCTGGCCGGCCAGGATCATCCGCCAGCGACGGTCGGCGAGTTCGCTCGCCAACGGCAGGCCGGACAGCGCCACCAGCGCGTTGTTCAAATTCATCAGCAGCTTGCCCCACAGCACGGCCTTCATGTCGCCATGGGTTTCGACCGCAGACCCTTCGACACCGAGAAGGCCAGCCAGGCCGGCATCACCGTCTTCGATCATCACCTTGCCGTCGCTGGCGCGGTGCACACGCAGCGGCAACTCGCCGTCCGGGGATTGCACCACGTTGAACGGCACCATGCCGGCCAGCACCGTCCGGCCGTCGAGCCCGGCGCGCAGCCTGTCGGCATTGTCGACGCCGTTCTGCAGGCTGATCACCACCGCATCGCGGTGGGCGTGAGCCCTGATGAGGTCTGCCATATCCTGCGTCGCGCCGCTCTTGACCGTGACCAGGATCACATCCGCCTGGGACAGGGCGACAGCCGGATCGGCGGTGACGACAAGCGCGTCCGGCGCGATCATGCGGTCGCGGCCCTGGAGGTCGCTGACCCGCAGTCCGCGCTGCCGCAACGCCGCCTCGATGCGCGGCCGCGCCAGCAGGATCACCCGGCGCCCGGCGAGTGCCAGGCAGCCGCCGGCATAGCAGCCGATGCTGCCGGCGCCGGCAATGACGATCCTCTTGTCCGCATTTGCCATCCCGTCGCTCCGCACCGGCCCGCAACTATACGACATGAAAACCATAATGTCGGCGCCATCACTGGCCCTTATGTCTGGCCGTGACAGGCCCGCCGCTTTCGATTATCGCTTTTGCCATGACGCTGCCGACCGATCCCGCCGAGAACCTCGCCGCCCTTATCCGTTGCGCTTCGGTGACGCCCGCCGAAGGCGGCGCGCTGACTGCGCTGGAGACGATGCTGAAACCGCTCGGCTTCCTGGTCGATCGGCCGGTGTTTTCGGAAGATGGCACGCCGGACATCCAAAACCTCTATGCCAGGCGTTCAGGCAACGGCCCGCATCTGATGTTCGCCGGCCACACCGACGTGGTGCCGGTCGGCGACGAAGCCGCCTGGACGCATCCGCCCTTCGGCGCCGAAATCGCCAATGGCGAGATGTATGGCCGGGGCGCCGTCGACATGAAGGGTGGCATTGCCTGTTTCATCGCCGCCGTGGCGCGCCATGTCGAGGACAATGGCGGCCCGAAAGGCTCGATCTCGCTGCTGATCACCGGCGACGAGGAAGGGCCGGCCATCAACGGCACGGTTAAGCTGCTCGAATGGGCGGCTTCCAGGGGCGAGAAATGGGATGCCTCGATCGTCGGCGAGCCGACCAACCCCGACGCGCTTGGCGACATGATCAAGATCGGCCGCCGCGGCTCGATGTCGGGGGCCATCACCGTCAACGGCCGCCAGGGCCATGTCGCCTACCCGCAGCTTGCCGATAATCCGGTGCGGGGGCTGATGGGCCTGGTCGACGCCTTGCTGCATCCTGTCTTCGACAAGGGAACCAGGGACTTCCAGCCGACCAATCTGGAGGTCACCTCCATCGACGTCGGCAACCCGGCCACCAATGTCATTCCGGCCAAGGCGACCGCGACCTTCAACATCCGCTTCAACGACACCTGGACGGCCGAGACCGTGCAGGCGGAAATCCACAACCGGCTCGATCAGGCGGCCAAGCGCAAGAAGTACCGGCAGGGCAAGAAGACGCCGGTCGACTACGACCTTGTTTGGCGCGACCGGCCGAGCCATGTCTTCCTGACCCGTGACGACAGGCTGGTCGAAACGCTGCGCGGTTCGATCAGGTCGGCGGTCGGCAAGGAGCCGACGCTGTCGACATCGGGAGGCACCTCGGATGCGCGCTTCATCAAGGACTATTGTCCGGTGGTCGAGTTCGGGCTGGTCGGGAAGACCATGCACATGGTCGACGAGCGCGTCGCCATTGCCGATCTGGAAACGCTGACCCAAATCTACCAGCGGTTCATCGAAGACTGGTTCGGGCAGGCATGAGCATGCTTTCAGCGGACGAAACCCAAGCTTCGCTGATGGGCGCCTGGCGGTTGATGCTCGGCAAGGCCGACGGCCTGCGCCTGCTCGACCTGTCGGCCGACGGCTTCTGGAATTCCTTTTTTGCCATCATCGTTGCCACACCGGCGCTGATCGTCGGCTGGGTCGGCATCGCCAACGAGATCGGCGATCCCGAGGCCTTTGCCGGACGCTTCAGCATGCTGTTGCGCCTGGCGACGGTCGATATCGGCTCCTGGGTGCTGCCGCTCATCGCTCTGGCCCTGGTCGCGCCGCGCGCCGGCATTGGCGGCCGCTTCGTCCATTATGTCGTTGCCAGCAACTGGGCCTCGGCCATCACCGCCTGGCTGATGCTGCCCTCGGCGCTGATCAGGCTTTTCCTGTCGTCGGCAAGCCAGGTTTCGAGCCTTGTGTCGCTGCTGCTGTTTGCCCTGTCCATGGTGCTGACCTGGCGCATGACCAACACCACAATCGGCAAGGGCGTAGCCATCGGCTCCGCCGTTTTCGTCGGCATGTTCATCGCTTCGCTGTTGGCGCTGTTCGGCCTGCAGGCGCTGCTCGGCATCTCCGTGCCGGACGATGTCGGGTCTCAGAGCCTTTCCGGGTTCATCTCGGGATAGAGCCTTATGGGGCTCTATCCTGGATAATCGACGCCCTCGGGATAATCGACACCAATAAGAAAAAGCCCGTCGGGCGGCGCCACCTGGCCGCAGGCGGCGCGGTCGTGCGCATCGAGCGCCGCTTTCAGGTCGGCGACGGTCCAGGCGCCTTCGCCGACACGTTTGAGGGAGCCGACCATCGAACGCACCTGATTGTGCAGGAACGAGCGCGCCGAAGCCTTCACCTCGATCAGGTCGCCCTCTCGGCCCACATCCAGCCGCTCCAGCGTCCTGATCGGGCTGTTGGCCTGGCATTGGGTCGACCGGAAGGTGGTGAAGTCATGCCGACCGAGCAGGACTTTCGCCGCTTCGTGCATGGCGCCGGCGTCGAGCCGTTTCGGCACCCACCACACCTTGCCCTTGTCGATCGCTGCCGGCGCGCGACGGTTGAGGATGCGGTAGACATAATGGCGGCCGGTGGCTGAGAAGCGCGCGTCGAAGCTGTCTGCGACGACCGTCGCCTTCAGGACGGCGATATGTGCGACGGCCATCTGCAGATGTGCGTTGACGGCATCACGCACCTTGTCGCCCGACCACGCCTTGGCGAGGTCGACATGCGCCACCTGGGCGGTTGCGTGCACGCCGGCATCGGTGCGGCCGGCGGCGCGCAACCGGACCTCTTCGCCGCAGAATTTTTCGATCGCCTGTTCGATCGCTTGCTGCACCGAAGGCTGATCCGCCTGGTGCTGCCAGCCGGCAAACAGACTACCGTCATATTCGATGTCGAGGCGAAAACGCGGCATGCTAGAGCATGATGCCGAAAAGTGTGAAGCGGCTTTCGGACGACATCATGCTCTATCTCTTTGAGTTAGAGGCGCATTCAGATGCCGCTTACGCGGCGAGTGCCGACCCGAAGGCCGAGGCGTAGACCAGCCTGCCGGCTTCCGGGGCGTCGCCCCAGGTCAGTGCCTGCAGGGCCTCGCTCTGGTACTCGCTCTCGAACTTTTCGGCGCGGGCATGGGTGTAGCCGAAACGGCTGTAATAGGCCGGATCACCCAGCACCACGGCCAGCGTCTCGCCGGCATCCCTGAGGCGGATATGCGCCTCGCGGATCAGCGCGCCGCCAATGCCGCTGCCATGGAACGAGGGCTCGACCGCCAGCGGCGCGAGCGCCACGGCCGCAAAGTTCTTGCCGCCGCTCTGCACGAACAGTCGCGAAAACAGGATATGGCCGACCACCTGGCCGTCCTCTTCCGCCACCAGTTCGGCAACGGCGTCGCCGCCGGTCACCAGCGCGTCGACCAGTCCGGCCTCCGCCTGCTGGCCGAAAGCGTGTTCCTCGACGAGGCGGATGGCCTCGCGATCCCGCGGCGTCGCCGCGCGTATCGACATCATGCTCATGAGAATTTCATTCCTTTTTCGATCTTGGCCCCGCGCAGGAATTCCGACGCGGCAGCGGGCCTTCCGCCCGCCCGTTGAACTTCGACCAGACTGATCGCGCCTGCCCCGCAGGCGACCGTCAGCCGGTCATCGAGAATTCCTCCCGACTCGCCGGCGCCTTGCGATAGCGTCGAGCGAAGCAGTTTCAGCCGCTCCGGGCGGCCGCCAATTGCAATCTCGGACCAAGCCCCGGGAAAGGGCGACAGGCCACGAATGGTATTGTGCACTTCGCTCGCCGAGCGAGTCCAGTCCAAGCGAGTCTCAGATTTATCGATTTTTTTGGCGTAGGTCACCCCTTCCACCGCTTGTGCGGTAAATGTCAGGGTGTTCCTTTCCAGTCGCGCCAGCGCTTCCACCATCAGTGCAGCACCGACACTCATCAACCGATCATGCAGATCGCCGGCAGTCATATCGGGTTCGATGGCGCATTTTTCAACCATTGCCACCGGGCCGGTGTCCAGGCCCACTTCCATGCGCATCACCATCATGCCGGTTTCGCTGTCCCCGGACATGATCGCGCGCTGGATCGGCGCGGCACCCCGCCAGCGCGGCAAAAGCGAGGCATGGCCGTTGATGCAGCCAAGCCGGGGGGCCTCCAGAACTGCCTTCGGCAGCAGCAGGCCATAAGCGACGACCACTGCGACATCGGCCCGCAGGGCGCGGAAAGCGGCCTGCTCGGCCCCGCCTTTGAGCGATACCGGTGTGCGTGTCTCGATGCCCAGCCGCTCCGCCTCGCGCTGTACCGGCGACGGCGTCAGCTCAAGCCCGCGCCGTCCGGCGGCGCGCGGCGGCTGCGTATAGACGGCAGCAACTTCATGTCCGGCCTCGGCGATGGCACGCAGCGCCGGCACCGAAAACTCCGGCGTGCCCATGAAGATGACGCGAAGGGGCATTTCCCCTATCCCACCATCTTGCCTGGCGCCTTGTCCCTGGCGAGCTTCTTGAACTTCTTCACCACCATGTCGCGCTTCAGCTTCGAGATGTGGTCGATGAACAAGACGCCATTGAGGTGGTCGATCTCATGCTGCAGGCAGGTCGCCATCAGCCCCTCGGCCTCGATCTCCTGCAGCTTGCCGTCGCGGTCGAGATAATTGACCCGCACGGCTGCCGGGCGTTCGACCTCGGCATAGTAGTCCGGGATCGACAGGCAGCCTTCCTCGTAGACGGAGCGCGTGTCGGCGCTGCTCAGGATTTCCGGGTTGATGAAGACATGCGGTGCCGGCGTCTCGTCTTCCTTGGCCAGATCGATCACCAGCATGCGCACCGGTTCGCCGATCTGGATTGCCGCCAGACCGATGCCGGGCGCGTCATACATGGTCGCCAGCATGTCGTCGGCTAATTTGCGCAAAGGCCCGTCGACGCGCTCCACGGGCTTGGAAACCTGGCGCAGGATGGGGTCGGGAAGGATGATGAGCGGCTTGATCGGCATGGCGTTCCACCTAAGACCTCCAGCGAAAAGCGTCAACCGGGGCGCCGGGGCGCCGTTCACGTTTTGATCTGTGCCAGCCCCGCGAATCGGCTATGCTGTCCACATGAATGATCTGACATCCATCCTTTCGGAGCCTGTCGCCCGGCTTGGCGCCTCCACGATCACGCTCGGCCATGCGCTGGCCGTCGGCGCATTGCTGTTTGTCGGCCTGTTCGTGGCGCTTGTCATCGCGCTGTGGCGTTCGGCCAAGGCGCGCGCCGTCGCCGCCGCTGAGGCCGCCGATCATGCCCGCGACGCCGAGGCGCGGATGGCCGGCATTTTGCAAAGCCAGGCCGAGATGCAGGGCCGCATGGGCGCCATCGCCGAAGTGTTCGGAGCACGCCAAGCCGAGCTGACGCAGTCGATCGGCCAGCGCCTCGACGCCATGACCGGCCGCATCGGCCAGACCATGACCGAGCAGACCAAATCCACGCATGAGAGCCTGGCCAAATTGCAGGAACGGCTGGCGATCATCGACACCGCGCAAGGCAACATCCAGTCGCTTGCCGGCCAGGTCGTGCAGTTGCAGGCGATCCTTTCCAACAAGCAGACGCGCGGCGCCTTCGGCCAGTCGCGCATGGAGGCGATCGTTGCCGACGGCCTGCCCCATGGCGCCTACGAGTTCCAGGCAACGCTGTCGAACGGCAGCCGGCCGGACTGCCTGGTGAAGATGCCGAATGGCGCGCCGTCGCTTGCCATCGATGCCAAATTTCCGCTCGAAGCCTGGAACGCCATCCGCGCCGCCGATGGCGCCGACCTGCAGAAGGTTGCTGCCCAGGCCTTCCGCCGCGACATCGAGATCCATGTCCGTGATATATCCGAGAAATATCTGATCCAGGGCGAGACGCAGGACACCGCCTTCATGTTCGTGCCGTCGGAATCGGTGTTCGCCGAGATTCACGAGAATTTCGAGGCCATCGTCCACAAGGCGCACCGCGCCCGCGTCGTCATCGTCTCGCCGTCGCTGCTGATGCTGTCGATCCAGGTCATCCAGGCCATCCTCAAGGACGCCCGCATGCGCGAACAGGCGCATCTGATTCAGGGCGAGGTCATCCGGCTGATGGAAGACGTTGCGCGCGTCGACGAGCGGGTGCGCAAGCTGCAGGTCCATTTCGGCCAGTCGGCCAAGGACATCGACGACATCCTCGTCTCGACGTCGAAGGTCACCAGGCGCGGCCAGAAGATCGAGGCGCTGGAGTTCGGTGAGCAGCCCGACGGTGAGGCTGGCCCCGAAGCCGCATCACGGGCTGCAACCGCGAAGGTCGAGACAGGGACCCGCGTCGCCGATTCGAAGACCGGGCAGCTCAGGCTGAGGGTCGTCGAAGGCGACGACTGACGCCGCAGCGGCGCTACTGCTCCTCCACGGTGGTCATGCCCTGGAATTCCGGCAGCCAGTGCAGCGCTGAACTGTGCCATTTCTGCTGTGTCGGGACCAAATCCTCGCGTTGCCGCGCGGTTCCCGCTCGAATTCCATAGACCTTTGGACCATCTCCAACCGAGGTGGCGTAAAGGTGCGAGCCGCAGTCGGCACAAAAAGCCTGGGCGCGCTTGGCGCCGCTTGCCCCGGTCTTGATATAGATTTTCGGCGTACCGTTGGTGATCCGGTAGTGATCCTCAGGCGCCGGAACAGTCACCCGAAAGGCCGTGCCGGTCAGTTTCTGGCAGTCAGTGCAGTGGCAGATCGAGGTCTTTTCCGCGTCGACCTCCGCCTCGTAGGTGATAGCGCCGCAATGGCAGCCGCCGTCGATTTTCATTTTGTTTCTCCCTGCTTCGCCGACATCTTAACCGGCCTGATCCGGCTCGTCTCCTGACGCGGCTTCAACAATCTTGCGCCGCTGTTCCCAGGTCCCGGTGGTCTGCGGCTTGACGAACAGCCTGGCGATCTCCGGCATCTCTGTTTTCAGCCGCGCCTCCAGGCGCTCCACACAGGCTTCAATCTCCGGCGCCGTCAGGTGATCCTCGAACTCGATGCTGAGAGCAGCGACGATCTCTTGCGGTCCCATGTGGACGGTCAGAACGCCGTTCGCCTGCTGCACCGCCGGATCCTGCTGGACGATCGCCAGCACGTGTCTCTGCACCTCTGGGGAGGCCGGCTCGCCGATCAGCAGACCCTTGCTTTCGCGGGCCAGGAAGATCGCCGTCGCGCCCAGGATCAACCCAATGCCGATCGAGGCGGCGCCGTCGAGCTCCGGCATCTCCAGCAGTTCCGCCGCAAGGATGCCGGTAAAGGCGACGATCAGGCCGAGCAAGGCGGCGCTGTCCTCGAACAGCACGGTGTAGACGCTGGGGTCCTTGCTCGACTGCACGGCCTGCAGCCAGCCCTGCTTGCCCTTCTGCTGGCGGAACTCCTTCAGCGCCACCAGCCAGGAGCTGCCCTCGAACAGGAAGGACAGGCCAAGAACGATGTAGTTCACCTTGGCGTTGACGACCGGCTCCGGCGCCATGATGTGGATCACACCTTCGTAGAAGGAGACGCCGGCGCCCAGCGCGAAGACCAGAAGGGCGACGATGAAACTCCAGAAATAAAGCTCGCGGCCGTGACCGAGCGGATGCGTCCGATCGGCCGGGCGGGCGGCGCGGTGCATGCCATAGAGCAGCAGGCCGCCATTGCCGGTATCGACCAGTGAGTGCACGCCTTCCGACAGCATCGCCGAACTGCCGGTGAAGAAAGCGGCGGCGAACTTGGTCAATGCGATGGCGAGATTGCCGGCGAGCGCCGCGTAGATCACCCTTTTTGAGCCGCCATGCCCGGCCATGATGCTGCCCCCGTTCAAGGCGCCAGTCTAACGGCCAGCCCGTCAAAGCTCCACAAGACCATAACGCGCGAACCGTCGGCTCGTTCGGTCGGCTATTCGACGACCTCGTCGGTCCAAACTTTGAAACCGGCGAGCGTGCCCGGCCCGAAGATATGGGTCAGCGGCACGTCGGCGGCGTCACGACCGGAGGCGATCAGGATGCGGCCGATGCGCGGCGCATTGTTGCGCGGGTCGAAGGCATGCCAGCGGCCGCCGAGATAGACTTCCATCCAGGCGGCGAAATCCATGCTCGACCACGGCTTCGGCGTGCCGATGTCGCTGATGTAGCCGGTGCAGTAGCGCGTCGGGATGTTGAGCGCCCGGCAGAAGGTGACCGCGAGATGTGCGAAGTCGCGGCAGACACCACTCTGTTCGCGATAGGCTTCCGCTGCGGTACGTGTCGGCCGCGCGTTGCCGTAGTTGAAGACGATGTGATTGTGGACGAAGTCGCAGACCGCCTGCACGCGCGCAATGCCGAGCGGCGTGTGGCCGAACAGCCGCCACGCCTCGCTCGCCAACAGGTCGCTCTCGCAAAAGCGGCTGGGCAGCAGAAATAGCAGTGTATCCGCCGGCAGGTCGCGCACCTCGTGCTGCCAGGCCATCAGGTCGCCCATCTCGAAGGTGCCGGGATCGCGGATCACCGCGTCGGTGCCAAAAGTAAACCGCCCTGGCGGAGCGACGAACCGGTTGCACCAATTGCCGAAACTGTCGCGATAACTCTCGATCGGCACGGGCGGGTTGGAGGTCAAAAAGTCGGGCCGCTCAAGGTCGGAGGCGCGGGAATAGTGAACATTCAGCATCGCGATGAGCGGGGTTTCCTGGGGAAAGTCGAAGCTCATCTCGCAGCCGATATGGATTCGCATTGTCGTCCTGACCGGCCTGCCTGTTCATCGCCCGGCGAAAAGCCGGGCTGATGCTGCAGTGCGAAGATGACCATGGCACGGACCGGCGTGGTTTACGAGCAAATTAGAAACCGGTTAAAAGCGGCTGGCTGGCGGTGTCGATAGGCGCTGGCCTCTTGCAGTCGGACGTTTCTCTTGTTTCACTTCGCTTCCCGCAATCGGAGGAACGAATCATGGCTAAAGGTGCGATGAAGGCAGGCAAGGAAGCCCGCAAGCCGAAGAAGGATGCCAAGAAGCCAGCCCCGGCTCCGGCCCTGAAGGCGCCGCCGGTCAAGGCGATGAAGCTCAAGGACAAGTAGGTCCGGGCCGTACCCGTCCGAACGGGATTGCGACCGGCAATGTTGTTGCCGGTCGTTGTTGATCGAGCGCTCGAATTTCTTATATTGGCGGGGCGGGGACGACCTCGCGCTTTCCCCGAAAATCCGGCCGGGACGACCCGCCATTGTTGATTGAGCGTCGGATACCGAATCCGAATTCGGTCCGATGCTTTGATGGAGCGTAGTCGATGGCGTGGATTTTTCTGTTTTTTGCCGGCCTGTTCGAGATCGGCTGGGCAATCGGCCTCAAATACACGGACGGCTTCTCGAAGCTGATGCCGACCGTGCTGACCGTTGCCTCGATGATCGTCAGCCTCACTCTGCTCGGCCTGGCGCTGAAGGCGCTGCCCGTCGGTACCGCCTATGCGGTGTGGACCGGCATCGGCACCGTCGGCACGGCACTGCTCGGCATCTGGCTGCTCGGCGAGCCGGCCACCGCGATCAGGCTGGCCTGCATCGCGCTCATTGTCTGCGGCATCATGGGGCTGAAGTTCGCCGCCTGATAATACCGCTCTATCTCTTTGTTTTACGCAATTCCCTGAGGGAAAGCGCTACGCGCTTTTCCTGGGAAAACCGCTTCACACTTTTCCTGGAATTGCTCTAAAGCGCGTCGCGTTTGGCCGGATTCGGGTGAGGCGCTTTAGGGTCTTGCATGTCGTCCTCCCAAAACCGGGGCCTCATTTGCGAGACATGCATTGGACAAACACGTTCAGGGCCGCTGCAAGGCGACCCTGATCTTTGAAGCAGATTGCTCCGTTGCCTGGAGGCTAGCGGGCGGAGAAGCCCGGAGGCGTCCTGCCCGTGCGCTGTTTGCGCGCTGCATAACGCGCGTCGCGCTTGGCCTTGCGTTCGGCTTCGTCGGCCAGCAAACGGGCGATGCGCTCGTTTTCTTCGGCTTCCCGAATCTTGGCTTCAGCCTGTGCCGCCTCTTCGGCCGCGATGCGTGCCGCTTCGGCTGCTGCCTCGCGCTCGGCCTTCTCGACCGCCTCGCGTGCCAGCTTTTCCTGCTTCAGCCTGGCCTTCTCAGCCTCGCGTATCTGGCGAGCCTCGAGGATTGCCTTGCGTTCGGCCTGTCGTGCCAGCACCGTCGGATCGTCTGCTGCCGGCTTTGACTTGAAGCGCTCCAGAAGCGCCTTCTTTGCCTCGTTTGCGGCATTGCGCCGCTCGAAAATGTCTTTTTCCCTGTAGATAGCCAAGTCCACTTCCCTGAAGTCAATTCGCGACGCTTACATACGCGCGAATGCCGAGAGTTCAAGCGCCAAAACGGCATGCCAGCCATGAAATTCCGCGATGTTGCACCTGGGAGACGTATTTTCGGCCGGAACCGACATGCACTGTTCACCGTCCGCCCCTCTGGCGGCGAGGCGGGTCGATGGCTACCTCTAGCCCGAAACTCCAACACCAGGATGACATTCGAATGGAACTCGGTCTCTACACCTTCGCCGACGTCAGCCCGCAGCCGGGCCCCGGCGCCATCGGCCCGCATGAACGACTGCGCAACCTGATCGAGGAGGTCGAACTGGCAGACCAGGTCGGCCTCGACGTCTTCGGTCTCGGCGAGCATCACCGGCCCGACTATGCTGCCTCGGCACCGGTGGTGGCGCTGGCCGCCGCCGCCGAGCGCTCGAAGCGCATCAAGCTGACCAGCGCGGTCACAGTCCTGTCCTCCGATGATCCGGTGCGCGTCTTCCAGCAGTTCGCCACGCTCGATCTTCTGTCGGGCGGCCGCGCCGAGATCATGGCGGGGCGCGGCTCGTTCATCGAATCCTTCCCGCTGTTCGGCTACAATCTGGAGGACTATGACGAGCTGTTCGCCGAAAAGCTCGACCTCCTGCTTGCCATCCGCGATCATGTGAAGGTCACCTGGTCGGGCAATCTGCGCGCGCCGATCAACGATCGCGGCGTCTATCCAAGGCCGTTCCAGGACAGGCTGCCGGTCTGGATCGCCATTGGCGGCACGCCGCAATCGGCGGCGCGCGCCGGGGCGCTCGGCCTGCCGCTGGCGCTCGCCATCATCGGCGGCGAGCCGGCGCGTTTCGCGCCGCTGTTCGATCTCTACCGCGAGGCCGCCAAGCGCGCCGGCAACGATCCGGCAAGCCTCGCCACCAGCATCAACGTGCACGGCTTCATCGCCGAAACGACCGAGCAGGCGGCGGATGATTTCTACGGCCCGCAAGCCGAGGTGATGAACCGCATCGGTCGCGAGCGCGGCTGGGGCCCGACGTCACGGGCGCATTTCGACCAGTCGCGTGGCCCCAATGGCGCCCTGTTCGTCGGCAATCCCGAGCAGGTGGCCGAAAAGATCGTCGCCCAGCACAGGATCTTCGGCAATGACCGCTTCCTGCTGCAGATGGCAATCGGCACCATGCCGCATGCCAGGATCATGAAGGCAATCGAGCTCTACGGCACCAGGGTGGCGCCGATCGTGCGCAAGGAAACAGCGAAGTCCGCGCCCGCGGTGCCGGCGCCCGTTGCATAGGTCAGCGGGAGGTCCGCGCTCCGGGCCTTGTGCCCGGTTAACGGAACCCAAGCGCCGGTAGAGGCGTTTTCGTCATTGGATTGCACCAATTGCGGTGCGCCGGTGAGGGTCCATGATGAAAGCCGAACCTGCCGCTTTAGGCACAGGCGTTGCCGAGCCTGAAGACCCGCGCGCAGCGGCTCGCGCGGACACGCATCTTATGCGTTCGCTGCTCGTCGGCATCTTCCTGTTCATGGCCATCTACGCGCTTTACTTCGCCCGCGCCTTCTTCATGCCGGTGATCCTGGCTTTCCTGCTGGCGCTGACACTGACACCAATCGTCCGGCTTCTGCGCAGGCGCGGCGTTCCCGAGGCGGTTTCTGCGACACTTCTGGTGCTGTTGTCGGTCTGCATTTTCGCTAGTGCAGGCTATCTGCTCAGCGGCCCGGTCATCGACCTCATCAACAACACCTCATCGATCGGCCAGCAGCTCACCGAACGGCTGGCGCAATTGCGGCGTCCGTTCGAGAGGATCATGCAGATCTCGCACCAGATCGAGCAACTGACCGAGACGTCGCAGGAGTCCGGCATCCAGAAGGTGGCGGTCGCCCAATCAGGCATCCTGTCGTCGGCGGCCAGCAACATCCTGTCGGCTGGAACAGGCCTCACCATCATCTTCGTGCTGTCGCTGTTCCTGCTCGCTTCGGGCACGATGTTCTATGAGAAGATCATCCAGTCCTTCGCCAGCCTCAGCGAAAAGAAGCGGGCGCTGCGCGTCGTCTATGACGTGGAACGGGAAATCTCGCACTATCTGCTCACCGTCACCATCATCAATGCCGGTCTTGGCACGGTCATCGGCCTTGGCTTGTGGGCGCTCGGCATGCCCAACCCGCTGGTCTGGGGCGTCGCCGCGGCCCTGCTCAATTTCCTGCCTTACGTCGGGGCGCTGATGACCATCGTGCTTGTCGCGGTCATGGCGCTGATCAGCTTCGACACCATCTCCTACGCGCTGCTGGCGCCGGCCTTCGTGCTGGTGTGCGACATCGTCGAAGGCCAGTTCGTGACACCGATGGTGGTCGGCCGGCGCCTCGAGATCAACGCCGTGGCGATCTTCATCGCCATCGCCTTCTGGTCGTGGCTCTGGGGCTTCGTCGGCGCCCTGATGGCGGTTCCGCTGCTGGTCGTCATCAAGGTGTTCTGCGATCATTTCGACGGGCTCAGCCCTGTCGGCAACTTCCTCGCCGCGCAGCACACGGCCGTCGTCGTGGAAGACGACATCACCGACACGGAATCCGCAAAGGGCTGATCAATATTTTTGAATTTGCGGCGTCGCCAGGCGCTTCCTACATGCGGACCTTACACAGGACCCCGTTCATGACCGCTCTTTCCGTTCTCGACCTGTCGCCGATCATCGAAGGCAGCGATGCCTCCCAGTCGCTCGCCAACTCGCTCGATCTTGCCCGTCATGCCGAGCGGCTGGGTTACAAGCGTTACTGGCTGGCCGAGCATCACAACATGCCGGGCATCGCCAGTGCCGCCACCGCGGTCGTCATTGCCCATGTCGCCGGCGGCACCAGGACCATTCGCGTCGGCGCCGGCGGCATCATGCTGCCCAACCATTCGCCGCTGGTGATTGCCGAACAGTTCGGCACGCTGGCCGCCTTGCATCCGGGCCGCATCGATCTCGGCCTCGGCCGCGCGCCCGGCACCGACATGGGCACCGCACGCGCCTTGCGGCGCAACCTCGAGGCCGGCGTAGACAATTTCCCGCAGGATGTCGTCGAGTTGATGGGCTATTTCCAGCCGGCCGAGGAAGGCCAGCGCATCCGCGCCGTGCCGGGCGAGGGCCAGAACGTGCCGATCTGGATACTCGGTTCCAGCCTCTACGGCGCCCAGCTCGCCGCCATGCTCGGCCTGCCCTATGCCTTTGCCTCGCATTTCGCGCCGGCGGAACTCGACCATGCCCTGAACGTCTACCGCTCGCGCTTCCAGCCGTCGGAGCAGCTCGACAAACCGCATGTGATGCTCGGCCTCAACGTCTTTGCCGCGCCCACCGATGCGGAGGCGAGGCTGCTGTTCACCTCGCTGCAACAGGCTTTCGTCAATCTGCGCACCGGCCGGCCCGGTCGGCTGCCGCCGCCGGTCGAGAACTATGACCGCGATCTCGATCCGATGGCCAAGACCATGCTTGGCCAGGCGCTGTCCTGCGCGGTCGTGGGGTCTCCGGAAACGGTCCGGCAAGGCATCGACGCGTTCGTGCGCCGCACCGGCGCCGACGAGTTGATGGTCACCGCGCAGATTTTCGACCACGCGGCCCGCGTGCGGTCGTTCGAGATCCTGGCCGAGGCCCACAAATCGCTGTCGCAGGCGGCCTGACATTCTTGGCTTGGAGGATACGGGGTGCTTCTGCTAAGGGCGGGGCATCCTTCCGCAAGATCGAGCTCCCCCGTGAAAAATGACCATGACGCACGCATGCAGTTTGCCATCGAACTGGCGCGGCGTGCCGGCGAACTCGGCCTGAAGTACTTCCGCGACCTCGACAGCCTGACCATCGAGAGCAAGGGCCATCAGGACCTGGTCTCTGAAGCAGACCGCGAGGTCGAACTGTTCATCCGCGCCGCCATTGCCACCGACTATCCGCAAGACGGCATCGTCGGCGAGGAGCATGCCTCGGTCACCGGCTCGACAGGCTATGACTGGGTGATCGATCCCATCGACGGCACCGCCAATTTCGTGCGCGGCATCCCGGCCTGGTGCGTGGTGATCGCCTGCGCCCTGCATGGCGAGACCGTGGTTGGCGTGATCCACGAACCGTCGACCGGCGAGACGTTTCACGGCCGGCTCGGCGGCGGCGCCTTCGTCAACGGCAGACCGATCAGGACCAGTGCGGGCACCAGCCTGGAAGAGGGATCCGTCGGGACCGGATTTTCAAACCGTGCCGACACCGAAAATGTCGCCGTGCTGGTCCGCATGCTGCTGGCCGAAGGCGGCGTCTTCTTTCGCAACGCATCGGGCGCCTTGATGCTCGCCTATGTCGCCGCCGGCCGCCTGCTTGGCTATGTCGAGGAGCACATGAACGCCTGGGATTGCCTGGCTGGCATGCTTCTGGTCGAGGAAGCCGGCGGCATGGTCGTGAAACCCGATCCGAAGACGGTGCTGCAGGACGGAACGCTGGTCATCACGGGCGGCAAGGGCGTCTTCCCAAAGCTGCGGGAGCTTTCTTCGGAGGCGTTCAAGCTCTGAACGCTACCTTGTGCGAAAGACGCTCGGGCCTGTCGAGCCTCAGGCCAGTTTCGCCAGCAGCTTCATGAATGTGGCGATCTCCTTGGCCGAGAGCGGCGCCAGTGTTTCCTGGGTGATGTCGCGGGCAAGCGGGATCAGGCGTTCGACCGCGTCGCGGCCTTCGGCGGTCAAATTGACCAGCAGCCGCCTTTTGTCGACCTCATGCTTGGAGAGATCGACCAGGCCGCGCGCCTTCAGCCGGTCGATGACACCCTTCACCGTCGCCGCGTCCATGGCGATCAGCGTGCCGAGCTGGTTCTGCGAGGTCTCGCCGACATCGCGCAGCTTGGCCAGCGCCGCGAATTGCGGCGGCGTCAGATCGGCGATATGGGCGGCGAAGATCGAGACATGGCGCTGATGCGCCTTGCGCAGGATGAAACCGACCTGCTCCTGCAAGCGATAGTCGTTTTCGTCAGGCTCTTCGGCCTCGACCAGCTTCAGCAGATTGTCCTCGGCGCTCACCGCAGCCCGTCCCAGGCCTTGATATCCCCAGCCGCCAGGCCGCCCATGCGGTCGTGCACGCGTGGGCCACAGGTCATGGCGAGGCAGAACAGGATCTCGTCGGGGCGCGGGCCGTCGCTGATGCCGACTTCCATGGCGTCGAAATGGCTGCGCACATAGGCGGCGTTGATGTGGCCAAGCGGCACGTCGAGCCTGGAGCCGAAGGCGCCGACCTTCTTCGCCGACGGCACGATCGCCTTGGCATCGCCGAGCCGCTCGCGCATGGCGTAGCCGCCGGGCACATGCCACAGCGCGCCGTGCTCCAGTTCGCCTGCGGTGCCGACAATGGCGCCCTTGCCATAGCCGTCGATCTGCTTCACGTCGCCGCCGAGCGCCTCGATCAGCCGGTCGGCCAGCAGCAGGCCGAGCGGCTTCAGATCGTCCATGGCGCTCTGCAACTCCTCGACATAGCGCCCGGCGAACGGGTTCTTGACCAGCGCCATGGCGGCGGCGCGCCGGCGCGGCACCTTGGCCACCGGCCCGCCCTCGTGAAAGATCTCTTCGGTCAGAACCGCGATCTTGCGGATCGGAAACTCAGGCATGGGCAACTTCCTTCCCTGGACTTTTGTCGGGCGCGGCAAGCGCCATGGAACCACTGATGCGGGTCTGGCCGGCAAGAAACAGCGCCGATGCTGCGATCAATCCCCTGCGGCGGAAATCTTCGGCGACGGCAAGTCCGCCGTCCAGCGCCGTGGTGATTTCCCCTGAAGAAAGCCGGTTTACCTCTTGCGTCACCAACCTGTCGCCAAGGTCGCTGTCCGGCGCCAGGTCGCGCGCCGGCACGCGCCGGATGGATGGATGGCCGGGCAGGTCGACGGCATTGGCGATCAGCGTCGCGGCGGCATCGGCCTCGGCCCCGGTCCGCGCCAGCACGGTGACGGCATCGGCGATGCCAAGCGAAAACGAGCGTCCACGCCAGCCGCTGGTGGCGACGCCGCGCACGCCATCGCCGGCATGGATGACGATGCGATCGGCCAGACCGTGGCCGGTGCCGGCGATGGCAAGCGTCATCGACTGGCCGGCGCCGAGATGGATCGCGCTGTCACCGCCATTGTTGACATAGGCGCGGTCGAGCTTCCGGCCGGCAAGCATTGTCTCGAGCATTTCGTCGGCTACCGAACCGGCGACGGCGGCCATCGGCGTGATGAAATCTTTCGCTAGGGGCGCGACGGCCGCTTCCATGCGCTGCGCTGTCGAACCGGCGAAAGCGCGCGGTCGGCTCGTGGCCGGCTGGCGCAATTCAGGCAATTCCTCGACCAGCTCCGGCAAGATGGTCTGGAAACGCGCCACCGCCTGCTCATAGGCCCGGCGGCACTCCTGCGCCTCGCCAAAGGCCTCGACGATCAGGTCGATCGGCCCGTGGTTCAGATGCAGCCGCTTGCCGTCCTGCAGCCAATGCGCTTGCGGACCGGACATCACCCGGCCCCGTTGGGGGGCGCACGGTGCAATTGTGCCAACGGCGGCCATGGATTGCCGGCCGCGGCACCCGTACCCCGGCGCGGATTGAGATACTCACCGCCATTGGCGACGATATCCTCGACGCTGCGGATTTCGGCCTCGTAGCCGCCGAGCCTGACATAGTCGTCGCGGCGCAGCGTGAATTCGATCGGCGCCACCAACGCCGGGGTCGGCACATAGCCGAAGGCGCCTTCCGGCACCCGCGTGACATCGACCATCAGCGTGATGCCGCCGCCCGGCCAGACATAGACCGGCGCGCCGCCGACCGTCACGTAGGTGCTCAGGCCTTGCACGGAACGGGTGAGGTTTACCGGGTTTTCGGTGACGCCGGCGCGCAGCGAGCCACCGGCGCCGCCGATGAACAGCACGGTGCACAGCGCCGGCTCGCAATTGTCCTCGATCAGCCCGACTGACTTTTGCAGCCGCTCCGGGAAGGGTTTCTGTACTGGTTTCAATTCGTCATCGAGTTCGTAATAGGCAAACTGCTCGCCGGTGGTCGAAACCATCAGCAGCGACAGGCCCGGCCGCGCGCCCTTCTTGGCGTTCCACTCGCCGAGGATCGACAGCGGGTCGGATATACTGGTGCCGCCCCAGCCGAGGCCGGGATCGGACACCTTGAAATAGCGCCCCGGCGTCGAGCGGCGGCCGATGATTTTTATGCCCGTGTCCTGCCAGCCCAGCACCTTGCCGGCCTGATGCTCGGACACAACGCCGGTGATGTGGTCGTCGACCACCACCACCTCGTCGACCAGCCCGCGCCATTGCGTGGCGAACATGCCGATGGTGGCCGAGCCGCAGCCGACACGCATGCGGTGTTCCTGCTTGCCGTCGATAACCGGTGGTTTGCCGGCTTCGACGATGACGGTGGCGCCGCCGTCGATGCTGAGCTCCACCGGCTTGCGGTTGCACAGATTGAGCATCGCGTCGCAAGTGGCGCGCCCTTCCGACTTGGAGCCGCCGGTCAGGTGGTGCACGCCGCCCAGCGACAGCATCTGCGAGCCGTATTCGCCCGTCGTGACATGGCCGATCGCTTCGCCTTGCGATCGCACTGTAGCCGTCTCGGGCCCGATATGACGGTCGGTGTCGATCTTCACCTTGACGCCGCAGTAGGAGAAGATGCCCTCGGTAACGACGGTGACGAGATCGACGCCTTCGACTTGCTGGCTGACGATGAACGGAGCCGGCTTGTAATCGGGATAGGTGGTGCCCGCACCGATGGCGGTGACGAAGCGGCGGTCGGTGTTGACCAGTTCGCCGTCCCATGCGTCGCCCTCGGCGATGAACGGCACCATGGCCGCGCCGGCCTCGGCCGCGTGGTCGAGGATGGTCAGCGGATCCATGCGCACGATCCTGCCGCCGATATTGCCGTAGCGGTCGCAGGCGCCGGTGCGGCCATCGGCGATGTAGCACATCACCGGACAGGCATCGCAGCGGATCTTCTCCGCCACCTGCTTTTCGCCGGGATCGTGGGTTTCGAAGCGTTCGGCCAGCTCGCTCATGGGCGTGCCTCCTTTTCGCGAATGGCGGCGCGGATGCGCGTCGGCGTCGCCGGAACCTTGGTGACCAGAACGCCGGTGGCGTGGCGGATGGCGTTGAGGATCGCCGGCGCCGTCGGGATCAGCACATGCTCGCCCAGGCCCTTGGCACCGAACGGTCCTTCGGGATCGGGGACCTCGATCAGGATGGTCTCGATCGGCGGCACGTCGCCAATGGTCGGAATAAGGTAGTCGTGCAGATTCTCGGTGCGGCAGGGGATATACTCCTCCATCAGCGCCATGCCGATGCCTTGCGCGATGCCGCCTTCGATCTGGCCCTCGACCAGCAGCGGGTTGATCGCCTTGCCGACGTCGTGCGCCGCGGTGATCTTGATTAGCTCGACTGTGCCGAGCTTGAGATCGACTTCGAGTTCGGCGATCTGCGCACCGTAGCCATAAACCGCATAGGGCTTGCCCTGGCCCTTGGCGTCGAGCGGCAGCGTCGGCGGGTCGTAGTTTTCCTCGGCGCGGAAGACGAAGCCATCGGCATCCACGTCCAAAGCGGCGAGGTCGATATGGCGCGTCGCCTCGCCCTCGCGGATGATGATCGCCGGGCCGTCCAGTTGCAGCGATGCTTTCTCAGAGACGTTGGCAAAGCGCAGGATCCTTTCGCGCAAGGCACGGCCCGCCTTTTCGGCCGCCTTGCCGGTCACGAAAGTCTGGCGCGAGGCCGATGTCTTGCCGGCATCGGGGGTGATCGCGGTATCGGCGCTTTTCAGCCGGAATTTATCCAGCGGCAGGCCAAGCGCGTCGGCGCAGATCTGGGTGATGACCGTGTTCGAGCCCTGGCCTATATCGACTGCGCCCTGATGCAGGATGATGTCGCCGCTAGCCGCGATTCCGACGCGGATGGTCGACGGGTTGGGCAGCGAGGTGTTGCCGCAGCCATACCAGCAAGAAGCCACACCAACGCCACGCTTTCTATCCCTGTTGGTATCGTTGAACGCGGCAGCATCGGCCTTCGCCCGCGCCCAATGCGGCCGTAGCGATTCCAGGCATTCGGCAATGCCCACGCCGGACTCCAGCCGCTGTCCGGTAACCGTTTCGGATCCGTTCCGAAGGCAGTTTTTCAAGCGAAACTCGAGCCGGTCGATGCCCAGTTTGTCGGCCAGCTCGTCATAGAGCGTCTCCTGCATGATCGTCGCTTGCGGCACGCCGAAGCCGCGGAAGGCGCCGGAGATCGGCCCATGGGTGTGAATGGCGCGGCCCTCGGCACGATAGTTCGGTGTCGCATACGGGCCGGAAGCGTGCACCGGCACGCGGTTTGCGACAGTCGGCCCCCAGCTGGCATAGGCGCCGGTGTTGAAGTCGCCGGCAAAGATCATGCCGGTGACATGGCCGTCGGCATCGGCGCCGATGGTCGCCTTCATCTCGGCCGGATGGCGCTTGGTGGTCGACATCATCGATTCGTTGCGGGTGTAGGTGAGCGCCGCCGGCCGGCCGGTCTTCAGCGCCACAAGGCCGATCAGCGGCTGCAGCGAAACGTCGAGCTTGGAGCCGAAGCCGCCACCGGTCGCGGTCGGCACGATGCGCACCTTGTCGACGGCCAGGCCGAGCACCTTCGCGGTCTCGTCACGGTCCATATAGGGCGCCTGGGTGCAGGCGACGACGACCAGCGTGTCGCCATCCAGATATGCATAGCCGGCTTCCGGCTCGATATAGGCGTGCTCGACATAGGAGGTGTCGATGGCGCCGGACACGGTGATGGCAGCGCCGGCAAGCGCCGCCTCGGGATCGCCTCGCTCGACAAAGCCGGCGGTGAGCAGGTTCGCCGGGCGGTTGTCGTGGATCAGCCTGGCACCGCTGGCCTGCGCCTCGCAAGGCTCCAGGAGCTGCGGCAACTCGCTCCAGCGTATTGGGAAATCCGACAGGTCGAGATCGAGGATGGCCTCGCGCTCGCCGGCGACCAGCGCCACCGCTTCGCCGCGAAGGCGCGCGAAACCCTCGGCCAGCGCCGGCTGGTCGGCGAACGGGCCGATAACGCCGAAGCAGTTCTTGCCCGCAATGTCGGCTGCGGTGAAGACACCGGCGATGCCGGGATGCGCCTTCACCCAACCACCGAGGTCGCCGAAGGCAAAGCTGGCATGGTAATACGGCGAGCGCACCACCAGCACGGCCAATGCATCGGCGGGGAAGGAATCGCCGCCGAATTTTTCACCGCCGGTGACCTTCGGCACGCCGTCGAGCCGGATGGGCGAAGAGCCCACAGCATGGCCCGATCGCGGCAAGCGGAAATCGAGGCTTCCTGCCTGCAGGGAGGCATCCATCACCGCCGCGATGATCTTGCGGTAGCCGGTGCAGCGGCAGAGGATGCCGCCCAGCGCGTCCTGGACCTCGATCTCGGTCGGGTTGGGTTTCTTGTCCAGCAATGCCGTGGCCGCGACAAGCAGCGCCGGCGTGCAGATGCCGCACTGCGCCGCGCCATGGTCGAGGAACGAGGCCTGCAGCGCCGACAGCCGGCCATTGGCGAGCCCTTCGACGGTTGTCACAGCCGTTCCCGCCGCGGAAGCCGCCGACATCAGGCAGGCGCAAACCGGATCGCCGTCGACCAGCACCGTGCAGGCGCCGCAGTCGCCGGCGTCGCAGCCGACCTTGGTGCCGGTCAAAAGCAGTTCGTCGCGCAGCACCGAGGACAGCCGCCGCAGCGGCGGCACGTTGACCGAGATGGTTGCGCCATTCACCTCGAATGCGATGTCGGCTCGCTCAGGGCCGAGGCGAGGCTGAACGCCGCCCAGGTCGGGCAGAGCTTCGCGCATTTCAGGCGAGACCTGGCTCATGCCGCCACCACCTCGGGGTCGTTCATCAGCCCACAGGCCTTGAGCACGGCGCGGGCGGCGATCTCGCGCACCGCATCGAGCCGGTATTCGGCGCTGCCGCGCACATCGGCGATCGGCGACAGCTCAGCCATCGGCGCGGCCAGGACCGCATTGGCGAGCGCCTGGCCGGCGGGCAGGCCGCGCAAAGCGGCTTCGACGCCGGCGAGGCGCTTGGCCACCACCGAGCAGGAGCCGGCGGCAACCGCCGCTTCCACGACGATGCCGTTGTCAACCACCAGACGCGCCGCCACCATGGCGATGGAAATGACGAGATAGCGCCGCGCGCCGAGCTTGACGAAAGCCGACGTGCCGGCAGCAGGTTTCGGCACGCGGATGGCAGTGACCAACTCGCCGGGTTGCAGGGCAGTGCGACGATTGCCGAGAATGAAGTCCTGCAGCGGCACGCGACGTGTCGTTGTCGCCGACCGCAGTTCGACTTCGGCATCGAGGACGAGCAGCGCCGGCACGCCATCGGCGGCCGGCGAGGCGTTGCACAGATTGCCGGCGACCGAGGCGACGTTCTGGATCTGCGCCGAGCCGACCTCGCGCCCGGCCTGTTTCAGCGCATCGAAGGTCGGCGGCAAGGGGTGGCGGATGATGTCGGTCCAGGTCGTGCGCGCACCGATGACGAAGTGGTCATTCGTCTCGGCAATGCCGCGCAGTGCCGCGAGGCCATTGATGTCGAGAACATTGTCGCGGAAGGGCTTGCTGCCTTGTGCTGGATAGAAATCGGTGCCGCCGGCAAGGATCCGCCATGCGCTCTCGCCAAGCAAAGCGAGCGCTTCGTCGACCGAGGTGGGTTTGGCGTAACGGATCACGCTTTGCCTTCCAGAAAAGAGGCCTTCCAGAAACCGGTATTTTCGAAAGACCATGCCGGCATCGATGCCGGACGAAATTCATTCGTATGCAAATGATATCAAGACCGTAGGAATTGTCAAAGCCAGAGTTTTTGGCAGCTCGTCCGGCACGCATTTGTTATGCCTTGAGAGGTTGACGCCGCCGGCCATCTGGTCGAGTTTCTGCCTCCGGTCGCGTCAGCGGCATTTTCCACTGGAGCCTGCATACAGAAGAGGAAAGCCCCATGGCCGACGAAGCGCTTGTTGTCATCGACCTGCAGAACGATTTTTGTCCGGGCGGCGCGTTGGCTGTTGCCGGCGGCGACGAGATCGTGCCGCTGGTCAATGATCTGATCCGGCACGCCGATCATGTCGTGCTGACGCAGGACTGGCACCCCGCCGGCCATTCGAGTTTTGCCTGCAGCCATCCGGGCTCGCAGCCCTTCACGATAATCGACATGCCTTACGGCCAGCAGACTTTGTGGCCGGACCACTGCATCCAGGGCAGCCTGGGTTCCGATTTCCACTCCGGCCTCGCCTGGACCAAGGCGGAGCTCGTTGTCCGCAAGGGGTTTCGGCCCGCCATCGACAGTTACTCGGCCTTCTTCGAGAACGACCGGACCACGCCGACCGGCCTTGCCGGCTATCTCAGGGAACGCGGCATCGACACGCTGACCCTGGTCGGGCTGGCGACCGATTTCTGCGTCGCGTTTTCGGCGCTGGACGCCATCAGCCAAGGTTTCAAAACCACCGTACGGCTCGATGCCTGTCGTGGCATCGATCTCAACGGTTCGCTCGAGACAATGCTGCACCGCATGCGCGACGCCGGCGTGACGCTTGAAGACCACGTCTTGGATTGAACTGAACGTGCGGCGCAAGAGGGGCTTTTTGCGGATTGCGACAGGAGCGGGCGCTGTGATCGCCGTCGCAATGCTGTTTCCAGGCCAGGCCTTGGCAGCGGAGCAACACGCGCTGCCCGGCGCCGCGATGTCGCTGTGGTGGGCGCTGCCCTTTGCCGGCCTGCTTTTGTCGATCGCCACCGGGCCTCTGCTCTTCCATCACATATGGGAGCATCACTATGGCAAGATCACCGCGCTGTGGGCGGCGCTGGTGATCGTGCCGCTGGCTTTGGCCTTCGGCATTCCGAGTGCGACCGAGGCGGTGCTGCATGCGCTGCTTGCGGAATACATGTCCTTCATCATCCTTTTGTTCGCGCTTTACACGATTTCGGGCGGCATCCTGCTTGCCGGCAACATCCACGGGACGCCGCTGGTCAATGCCGGGCTGCTGCTGGCTGGCGCGATCCTGGCCTCGGTGATCGGCACGACCGGCGCCTCGATGGTCCTGATCCGCCCGATCCTGCGCGCCAATGACGCCAGGCCGTTCAACGCCCATGTCGTCATCTTTTTCATCTTCCTGGTTGCCAACATCGGCGGCTCGCTGACGCCGCTCGGCGACCCGCCGCTGTTCGTCGGTTTCCTGCGCGGCGTCGACTTTTTCTGGGTCACCGCCAACCTCTGGCGCGAGACGCTGTTCGTGGGCGGCGTCGTGCTGGCCGTCTTCCTGGGCATCGACATCATCCTGCACCGGCGCGAAAACGGTGCACCGAAGACCAGGGATCCGACGCCGGATACCAAGGTACGTCTGCGCGGCCTGGCCAACCTTCCGCTGCTGGCAGGTGTGATCGGTGCGATCCTGCTGTCGGCGGCCTGGAAGCCGGGCGTGAGCTTTTCCGTGTTGGGCGTGAGCCTCGAGCTGCAGAATCTGGTGCGCGACGCCATCAACCTGGCGCTGGCCTTGCTGTCGCTTCCCCTATCGTACAAGAGCCACCGCGAAGCGAACGGCTTCAACTGGGGGCCGATAGCAGAGGTGGCGAAATTGTTTGCCGGCATCTTCATCTGCATCGTGCCGGTCATCGCCATCCTCAGGGCAAGCCATGACGGCGCTTTGGCGCCGCTGGTGGCACTTGTCAGTTCGCCCTCCGGCCAGCCCAACGATCTCGCCTATTTCTGGCTGACCGGGGCACTGTCGTCGTTCCTCGACAATGCGCCGACCTATCTGGTGTTCTTCGAACTCGCAGGCGGCGACCCTCGGCATCTGATGACGGAGTTTGCCTCGACCCTGGCGGCAATCTCGGCGGGCGCTGTGTTCATGGGCGCCAACACCTATATCGGCAATGCGCCCAACTTCATGGTCTATGCCATCGCCAGGCATCGCGGCGTGAAGATGCCGGGCTTCTTCGGCTACATGCTGTGGTCCGGGCTGGTGCTGATCCCGACCTTTTTGATCGCGGGTTTTATGTTCTTCGGCTGATCACCCGACCCCCACATACCGCCGCACCGCCGACGGGTCGGCGCGCAGCTCCTCGACATCGACCGTCTCGCGGTTGCGGCCGTTCTCGATGAAGCATACACGGTCGGCAACCGACAGCACCGCATCGACCCGCTGTTCGACGAGGATCGTGGACACCCCCATGTCGCGCAGTTTCGACACCGTCTCGCGGATCTTGGCGATCATCGACGGCATCAGCCCTTCGGTCGGCTCGTCGAGCAGCAGCACCTCTGGTTCGAGACAAAGCGCGCGCGCCATCGCCAGCATCTGCTGCTCGCCGCCGGACAAGGTGCCCGAGCGTTGCCGCAGCCGCTGGCGCAGCAGCGGGAAGAGGTCGAGCACGGCTTCGCGCGTCGCCTTGCCCTTGCCGCGCGCCATCAGGCCGATCTCGATGTTTTCAGCGACCGTCATTTCGGCGAACAGCCGCCTTCCCTGCGGCACATAGGCGACGCCGGCCTTCGGCACCTCATGCGCCGGCAGACCGGTCAATTCCTTGCCACCGAGCCTGATCGAGCCGGCGCTTGAGGGGACCAGTCCCATGATGGCCTTCAGCGTCGTCGTCTTGCCGGCGCCGTTGCGGCCGAACAGGCAGAGCACCTCGCCCTTGTTCAGCACGAGATCGAGGCCGTAAAGCACCTGGACCTCGCCATAGAAGCAGTCCAGCCCCGAGACCACCAACGCCTCGGTCTTTGTCCGCGCCTTGGTCGTTTCGGTCATGGGGCGGTCCCCAGATAGGCTTCTTGAACAGCCGCGTTCTCGCGGATCGCCTCGGGCGAGCCTTCGGCGAGGATCTTGCCGGCGTTGAAGACGGTGATGCGGTCGGCCAATTGCATGACGACCGGCATGTTGTGTTCGATCAGGAGCACCGTGGCACTCGCGGCGATCTCGCGCACCAGGGTGATGAAATTGTCGATCTCGCTGTCGGCCAGGCCTTGCGTCGGCTCGTCGAGGATCAACAGGCGCGGCTTCAGCGCCAGGCCCATCGCCACTTCCAGCAGGCGCTGGTGGCCATAGGATAATTGTCCGGCCGGCATGTGGGCGCGGTCGGCCAGGCCGGTGCGTTCGAGCGCCGCCATGACGCCGGCCCGCACCGCGCCCTTCGAGCGGCCATCGCTCAGCGTGCGTTGCACCGGCAATGCGACATTGTCGTAGGCGGTGAGGTTGGCGAAGACGCTGGTGATCTGGAACGTGTAGGCAATGCCCTGGCGGACCCGGACATAGGCCGGCAGGCCGGTGATGTCGGCGCCATCGAAGACGATCATGCCTGACGACGGCTGGATGCGGCCGCTGACCAGGCTGACGAAGGTGGTCTTCCCCGCGCCGTTCGGGCCGATGACGGCGCGGATCTCGCCGGGCATCAAGGTGAAATCGACGCTGTCGACGGCGCGCAGGCCACCGAAGTTGCGCGACAGGCCCTTGGTGGTCAAAAGCGGCGTCACGGCAGCCACCCGAGCCAGCGCTGCCGCATGCTGCCGAGAATGCCCTTGGGGAAAAACAGCACCAGCAGGATGAGGGCGACGCCGACGATCAGCAGATAGGCCGAGGTGTAGCCGCTGGTGATGTCGATGACGTAGTACATGAACAGCGTGCCGATCAGCGGCCCAAGCGTCGTGGCGGCGCCGCCGAGCAGCACCCACAGCAGCGGCAGGATGGAATACTGCACCGACGCGAAGCTCGAGCCGACATAGCCGAACAGCAGCGCATAGGCAGCACCCGATGCAGCGCAGACGATGCCGGAGATGACGACGGCGGCGAGCTTGTTGGAGAAGGTGTCGTAGCCCAGCATCTTCGTCCGCTCCTCGTTCTCGCGGATGGCGACGAGCACGCGGCCATATCTGGAGCGGACGAGGGCAAGCGTGATCAGCAGCACCAGCGAGAACAAGCCGAGCGCGCTCATGTAGCGCACGGTCGGGTTGGTGAGATCGAGCGATGTGGCGCCGAAAGCAAGCACCCGCGCCGGCTGCGGCACGACCATGCCCTGGTCGCCGCCGGTCCATGACGAGAAGTAGAGGATGATGAGATAGAACACCTGCGCGAACATCATGGTGACGATCATGAAGGCGACGCCTGACGTGCGCAGCGCCAGCAGGCCGATCACCAGGGAAAGAACGACACCGCAGCAGAGGCCCGCGGCGAATGCCGCCGGCACGTTCCAGCCAAGCTGGATGACGGCAAGACCGGCACCGTAGAGCCCGGCGGAAAAGAACATGGCGTGGCCGAGGCTGAGCAGGCCGACATAGCCGAACAGCATGTTGTAGCCCATGGCGAAGACCGCCAGGACCATGATGCGGGCGAGCAGGCCGTGATAGTACTCCGGCAAAAGGAAGCTCAGCACGAACAGCAGCGCGATGATGCCGAGATGCAGGCCGTAGGCCTTTGCCGGCGAAGCTTCGCTCATCGCGACGCCGTCCCGAACAGGCCTTGCGGCCGGAACACCAGCACCATGGCGACCAGCAGCGTGGCGATGATCTTGGCCAGCGTCGGCGAGAAGAACACCGAGATGATGCCGTCGGACAGGCCGATCAGCACGGCGGCGACGACCGTGCCGCGCAGCGAGCCGAGACCGCCGATGATGACGACGATGAAGGACAGCAGCAGCGGATCCTGGCCCATCAGGTAATGCGCCTGGCTGATCGGCACGATCAGCACCGCGGCGATGGCCGCCAGGATCGCGCCGAGCGCAAAGACGCCGCCATAGACGCGGCCGACCGGGATGCCGAAGGCTTGCGCCGTCTCGCTGTCGTACTGCGTGGCGCGCATGATCAGGCCGATCTTCGTGCGCGCCAGCACCAGCCAAGTCACCACAAGCAGAAGCGCGGAGGCGGCGATAACAGACAGTTTGTAGCCGGAATAGCCGAACCACGGCAAAAGGATGCGATAGCTGAACGGCGGCTCCACCGGCCGCGCCTCCGGGCCGTAGAAGGTCAGCGCCAGCTGCTGGATGATGTAGAGCATGCCGATGGTGGCGACGATGGTGGCTTCCGGATTGTAGTTGAGCCGGCGCAGCACCAGCCGTTCGGCAACCAGCGCGATGGCGCCGACGATCAGCGGCGCGATTACCAGCGCCGCCAGGAAACCGAGCGCGGGGTGACCGCCGATCGCCGTGGTGATCGCCCAGGCAAGCACGGCGCCGAGCATGAAGAACTCGCCATGGGCGACGTTGACGACGCGCATGACGCCGAACACCAGCGACAGCCCAAGCGCCGTAAGCGCCAGCACGGCGGAGGTGACGAGGCCTTCGAGGGCGGCGAGGAGAAGGTGGGGACCGAAGTGCATCGGCTACACTCTGGCAGGCGCCAAGTGCACCCCCCTCTGGCCGGCCGGCAATCTCCCCCTCAAGGGGGGAGATTGGCAGTTCGTGCGATGGCGGCCATCCACCAGCTGCGATGATTGGCGAAGGCGGTGAAAGCAGCCGATCTCCCCCCTTGAGGGGGAGACGTCCGGCAGGACAGAGGGGGGTGGCTTGGCGCTCACGCTTGCTGGAGCAGCTAAGACTACAGCGCCTGCTTCGTGTAATCCCCCTCGGCCTCGTAAAGCCCGTCTTCGATCTTGGTCTTGTGGACGACCTTCAGCTTGCCACCTTCGACCTTGGAGATGTTCTGGATACCGAAGCACTGGTGGATCTTGCCGTTGAAGGTTTTTGGGCCCTGCGGATGCTCGGGTCCTTCGGCGAAGGCGGTCAGCGCCTCGGTCGCCTCGACCAGCTTGGCGCGGTCTTCCGGCCCCTTGTAGCCGGCGTCTTCCATCGCCTTCTTGACGACATAGAGCGTTTCCCAGCAGCCAAACATATGCGACGCGGTGGAGACGTCCTTTGGATCGCCGACGGCGGCGCCATTGTCGTCGATGCCGACGGCGGCGCGATAGGCTTTTTGCGCGGCGCTGTCGTCGGCCTGCGCATAGCGCGGCGAACCCTCCCAGAAATGGCTGCCGTCCAAAAATTCGAGCCCAGGGCTGTTGATGTCGGTGGCCTCCAGCGAATCCATGAAGCCGAACAGCTGCGGCCGGTTGGAGCCGTAGAACTCGCCGAGTTCCTTGACGAAGGTGAGCACCGCCGGGCCGACCATGACATGGTAGATCACCTCGGTCTCGGCCGGGATTTGCGGGAAGTATTTGGTGAAGGACGATTCCGTCGGCGGGATGGCGATCTGCGCGATGACTTCGGCGCCTTGCGCCTTCAGCGCCGGCGGCAGGTAGTCGCGGTGGTCGTAGCCGAAGGCGAAATCCGGGAAGATCTGCGTCACCTTCTTGCCGGCATTGGCCGCAATCCACGGCGCCATCGACTGGATCTGGCTCTTCACGTCGGTGATGCCGGGCTGGAAGACATAGCGGTTGAGCTTGGTCGAAGCGACATGATGGCCTTCGCTGACGACGAAGTAGGGGATCTTGGCCTCGCCGGCGGCGGGCGCCGAGCCGATGACGACATGCGAGAACAGCGTCCCGAAGACGATGTCGGTCTTGTGCTGGGTGGCGAATTTGCCGACCACTTCGGCGCCGCGGCCCGGATCGGTGCCGTCATCCTCGATGATCACCTCGACCTGGCGGCCATTGATGCCGCCGGCGGCGTTGATCGCCTTGATGGCGGCAGCGGTGGTCTTCTCGTACCAGCGGCCATAGGCGGCGCCGATGCCGGTGCGGTGCGACTGGAAGCCGATCTTGATCGGCGCCGAGCTCTGTGCCTGGGAATAGCGGACGAAGCCTGGCGCGGTGACCAAACCGGCGGTGGCGGCCAGCCCCTTCAGCGCCGTGCGGCGGGTGAGACCGGTTTTCGAGAGGTCGAAGGTCTTGCTCTTGTCCATGATGCCGTTCCCCTTTTTCAGCGTTTAGGAGCGCAAAGTCCGCTCATTTCCGGAAGTCGAAAAATTGCATGTGTACAAACTAAATCACCAAAGTCCGGACACGGCAATGCCGGTTCCGAAGGGGAAGCCCGGTTTATTTTTCCAGCGCGAACGGCTCAGCCAACCGTCGGCGTGGCAAGCAGCCAGAGGCCGAAGACCGTATAGGCGATCATCAGCACAGTGAGCGGGAACTGGCTGAGGGTTGCGCGGGAGGGCTGCGGGTGCAGGCGCCAGGCGAAGCCGTGGGCGACGAGGACGGCCAGCACATGGCCTGATATGATGACGCCAGCCTGGACGTTCCACAGCCACCAGGCGGAATCCGCACCGGCAACGATGCCCGCCTCGATCTGCATGTCGGCGGTGCCGAACAAGTTCCAACCCAGCGCGAACGGGTCGGACAATGCCGCAAGCGCATACTGGCCGTCGACGAGCAGCGACGTCAGGTAATGCGCGGCATGATAGGCAAGCGCGATCGGCACGATCGACCACACCAGCAGTCCGGCTGCCTGGCCGATGGGGCGATCGCTGCCGGCAAGATACTGGCCGAGCCAGACGGCAAGCATGAACACGCCTGCCAGCAACACGAACGTCAGAACCAGCCCAAGGCTTCCGCTGCCGATCACTGCCGTGCGGCCCGGGAATTCGAGCGGGTTCACGCCGAACAGACCGAGCCAGAAGAAGGTCTTCGACAGGCCGTCGAAGGACACCGACGACAGGGCAAGAAGAAGGAAGGCAATGCCGCTGGCCGGTAACGGCTCGGCGGCGAGCAGCTTGGCACCCGGCCAGCACAGGCCAAGCCGGCCGGTTCCGTTGCGCTCGACGACCGCGAAACGCGCCACCATCGAGAAGAAGACCGACAGGAATTCGCCGCTGCGGCTCCAGTTTCGACAGCCGAACGCCAGCATGGCAAGGAGGGTGAATAGCCAGTAGAGGCCGGCAGCATACGCCAGCCGCGCCGGATCGTCGGGCGCCGGATCGACGAGTTCGAACCAGGCGAAGGCGAAAAACAACAGGACGGCCGGCCAGCAGCCGAGCCATCGGGGAAGTCGCCAGCTCCCTTCATCCCCCGCGCCGAGCAGACGTGAGGCAAGGCGCCACGGCCCATACCATGGGTTGAGCCATGACCAGAGATCGCCGAGGACACCTTGCAGCAGCGTGACGCCAGCCCACAGCAGGGTCCAGATCACCAGCGGCAAAGGGTTTGAAAGCGGGTCGCGGCTGCCGAAAAGGCCGGCGGCGATGAGGATTGCAAAGCCGGCAAAGGAGATCAGGCTGACTGTGGTGCGGGTGCTATCGCCAAAGCTGAACAGCGGCATGCGCCGGCGCCAGAAACGCTCGAGCCAATCCCCCGGCAGCAGCGCCAGCACGAGGAAACTGACAGCCACGGCGAAAGCCCCGCCGGCCAGATAGTAGCCGGTCGGCAAGAGCAGGACATGGCCACGGTCGGAGGCGTGGGCGAAGGCAGGGGTGGGGAGGACAAAGATCAGGGCTCCGACAAAGGCAATCGTCGAGCAGGGATACACGCCACTGCCGCGATCCTTCGCACCCCCCTCTGTCCTGCCGGACATCTCCCCCGCAAGGGGGGAGATCAGCAGTTCATCTGCCGGCCACCTTTCTTGCAATGTTGAAAATTGGCGAAACCAGAGGTGGCGGCCGATCTCCCCCCTTGCGGGGGAGATGTCCGGCAGGACAGAGGGGGGTGGGAGGGAATGCGACCGGGCGGTCATGTCATTCAACCCATCACCCCTCACACCTTGACCAGTTGCTCCACGCGGTCCTTCTGACCGAAGATGCGCAAATAACGCTCGATCTCTTTCTCGTCGCCGGTCGCCTTGGCCGGATTGTCGGAGAGCTTGACCGCCGGTCTTCCATTGGCCTCGGTGACCTTGCAGACCAGCGATATGGCGTCCAGGCTGTTGGTTTCAGTCGGCGCGCAGCCCTCGAAATCATTGGTGAGGTTGGTGCCCCAGCCGAACGACATGCGCACCTTGCCCCTGAAATGGCGGTAGGTCTCCTCGATCGTTTCGACCTCGAGCCCATCGGAGAAGATCAGCAGTTTCTGCCGGGGATCCTTGCCCCTGTCGCGCCACCAGGACAGGATTTTCTCACCGCCCTCGATCGGCGGCGCGCTGTCGGGGCGAAAACCAGTCCAGTCGGCCACCCAGTCCGGCGCGTCGCGCAGGAACGACGCCGTGCCGAAGGCATCGGGCAGCACGATCAGCAGATTGCCACCATAATAGCGCTGCCAGTCCTGCAGCACCTTGTAGGGCGACTGTTTCAGCTCTTTTTCCGAATTGGCGAGCGCGGCGAACACCATCGGCAGTTCATGCGCGTTGGTGCCGAGCGCTTCGAGGTCGTTGTCCATGGCCAAAAGCACGTTGGAGGTGCCGGTGAAAGCTTCGCCGATGCCTTCCTTCAACGCCTCGACGCACCAGCGCTGCCACAGGAAGGAATGGCGCCGGCGCGTGCCGAAATCCGAAATGCGGATGCCGGGAAGCGCCTTCAGCCGTTCGGTCTTGGCCCACATCTTGGCCTTGGCGCGGGCATAGAGCACATCGAGCGCGAAGGGGCCGTACGCCCGCATGGCCGCGCGGGAACGGAGCTCATTTATGATCGCGAGCGCCGGGATCTCCCACAGCGTGGTGTACATCCACGGTCCGCTGAAGGTGAGTTCATACTGGCCGTCGCGCTTCGACAATTCGTATTCCGGCAGCCTGAAATTCTCCAGCCAGGCGAGGAACTCCGGCTCGAAGATCTGCTTGCGGCCGTAGAAATTGTTGCCGCCGAGCCAGATCATCTCCTTCTTGCTGAAGCGCAAGGTGCGGGCATGGTCGAGTTGTTCGCGCAGTTCGCCCTCGTCGATCTCGTCGGCCAGCCGCACGGAGGTGGTGCGGTTGATCAGCGAGAAGGTGGTGTCGACCTTGGGGTACATGCCCCAGATCATCTGCAGCATCAAAAGCTTGTAGAAGTCCGTGTCGAGCAGGCTGCGCACGATCGGGTCGAGCTTCCAAGTGTGGTTGTAGACACGCCGCGCAATATCGGTCCTAGCCATGTTTCAACACCGCCTTCGCTGCCTGCTACCCACAACCGCGACAGGCCTCATAGCATCGAATTGGCCAAAACGCTGCCCGGTTTCAGGGCTGGCCCGACAAAAAGAAAACCCTGCATGCGGCCGAGCACGATCGGCCGTCGCCGCCACCGCCAGCCGGTGTCAGCTCCCGGTTCTGCCGCCGATGACCCTGAGCGCCGGGCGCTTGCGGCGGGTGACGACGCGGCCCGCCACCGGCGCATCGGCGCGGCCGTCATCCTGTGCCTTCTCGGCAAACAGCCAGTCGATGAAAAGCTGCACGATCGGCGTCGACTTCATCTCGTTGCGACAGACGACATAGAAATCGTCGATCGCCGGCACCGACAAGCTGAACGGCGCCACCAGCATGCCCCTGGCCAGCAGCGAACTGGCCGTCACCGAATCGCCCAGCGCCACGCCATGGCCGTGGACCGCAGCCTCAACCGCCATGCGTGCATCGCCCAGATGATGACGGCGGCCGCGCTCCAGGTCCAACGCATCGGCGGCCGCCAGCCAGGTATGCCATTCGCGGCCGTCATCGCCATGCAGGAAGACATGGTCGGCGAGATCCCTGACGCTGCGGATCGGACGGTTGTTGATCAACGTCGGGCTCACGACGGGGAATAGCTCGAGCCCCGACCATTTGCGCATCCAGCAATCGGTCCAGCTGCCATCGCCGTAATGCACACAGACATCGATCTGCGGCGTGCGGATATCCTTGGCGTCGTTGGAAGGGATCAGCGTCAGCCTGATGTCAGGATATTGCGCCATGAAACTGCCGAGCCGCGGCGTCATCCACAGCAAGAGCAATGCGGGCACGCAGGAGACGGAGAGCGTGCCGCTGCTCGCCGGCCTTGTCATGCGCTGCGTGGCGGCGGCGATGCCGTCGAAGGCGCTCGAGACCGCGGGCAGCAGCTCGGCACCATGCGGCGTCAGTTTGACCCGCTGGCCGGCGCGCTCGAAAAGCTTGACGCCGAGCGACTGCTCGAGCGCCTTGATCTGGTGGCTGATGGCGCCATGCGTGACATTCAGCTCACTCGCTGCCTTGGTCAGCGAGCCATGGCGGGCGGTTGCCTCGAAGGCGCGCAGCGGATTCAGCGGTGGCAGGCGCTTGGCCATGGGCATCCATTGAAGCACGATCCCGAAAAATGGAGGCCGGTTTTCGGATGAGACCGTGCTCAGAGTTAATTGTGAGATTTTCTCACAGCCAACACCCTAACAATATCAATTGATTTTTCAATGCGGCTGCCGGACACTTTGGCCCGGAACAGCATCAAGACGTGAAATCTGCAGGCAGCCAGCGGGACAACGACCCGGCCGGATGACGGTCGCTTCGCCAAGGTCACCGGCGGCCGCCTGCATCAGGCAGGAGGAGCGGACATGGGTTACGATCGCGGCAAGCTCGACGCGTTGCGTCGCAAATATGGCGAGAGCCATGGCGGCGAGATGTTCGACCCGAAGTTTCGGCGCGTCGCCGACAAGATCTTTTCCAAGTCCGGCACCCGGCTGGCGCCCTATTCCGGCATACCAACTTTCCTCGCCGCCCCCTACCGCGAAATAGCGGCCGACAATCCAGATTTCGGCGACCTGCAGGTGGCGATGATCGGCGTACCGATGGACCTCGGCGTCACCAACCGGCCGGGCTCGCGTTTCGGGCCAAGGGCGCTGCGCGCCATCGAACGCATCGGCCCCTACAATCACGTGCTGGAATGCGCCCCGACGCATGAACTTCGGGTCGCGGACATCGGCGACACGCCGTTCCGCAGCCGCTACCGGCTCGAGATCAGCCATGAGGATATCGAGCGCCGCACCAACCAGATCGTCGATGCCGGCATCATCCCGCTGTCGGTCGGCGGCGACCATTCGATCAGCCATCCGATCCTGAAGGCGGTCGGCAAGAAAGCCCCGGTCGGCCTGATCCATATCGACGCCCATTGCGACACCAGTGGCCTGTTCGACATGACCAAGTTCCACCACGGCGGACCGTTCCGCAACGCGGTGCTCGACGGCGTCCTCGATCCGACGCGCACGATCCAGATCGGCATTCGTGGTTCGGCCGAATATCTGTGGGAGTTCACCTACGAGTCCGGCATGACCGTCGTGCATGCCGAGGAGGTGACCGGTCTCGGCATCCCCGCCATCATCGAGAAGGCGCGCAAGATCGTCGGCGACGGGCCGACCTATGTCTCCTTCGACATCGACAGCGTCGATCCGGCCTTCGCGCCCGGCACCGGCACGCCCGAGGTTGGCGGCCTGACGACGCGCGAAGTGCTCGAACTGCTGCGCGGCCTGAAGGGCCTCAACATCGTCGGCGGCGACGTCGTCGAGGTGGCGCCGCAATACGACGCGACCACCAACACGGCGCACGCCGGCGCCCAGGTTCTGTTCGAAATCCTGAGCCTGATGGTGTTCAGCCCGGCGATCACAGGCAAGGGAGCCTGACGTTTAGATGACAAAGGCGGCCGCCGCGCTGGAGCCGGCGGCCGACCCAGACAAACAAAGCTTCCAGAGGGGAATAAAAATGACGATCCGTATCACGCTCAAATCATCCATCGCCGCCGTGCTGATGCTTGGCACCGCAAGCCTTGGCCTCGGCACGCAAGCCGCCAATGCCGACGCGCTGGCGGACATCACCAAGGCCGGCACCATCAATGTCGGTGTCTTCGCCGATTTTCCGCCCTTCTCTTCGGCGAGTGCCGACATGAGCCTCAAGGGCTATGACATGGATGTCGCGCAATACATTGCCGACACGTTGAAGGTGAAGCTCAATCCCGTCGCCGTCACCGGCCAGAACCGCATTCCGTATCTGAACGACCATCGCGTCGACCTCTTGATGAGCGTCGGCTATTCGAAGGAACGCGAGCAGGTGATCGACTTCGCCGCAGCCTACGCGCCCTACTACATCGCCGTGATCGGTCCGGCGGCGCTGTCGGTCAAAGGCAAGGAAGACCTTGCCGACAAGTCGATCGCCGTCAACCGCGGCACGCTCGAAGATACCTCGCTCACCGAAGCGGCTCCGGCGTCGGCCGACATCAAGCGTTTCGATAACTACAACTCGGTGATCCAGGCCTTCATTTCCGGCCAGACGCAGCTGATGGTCGTCGGCAACGACGTCGGCGCGCAGGTGCTGGCCAAGCAGGACGCGCTGAAGCCGGAGCAGAAGTTCCAGCTTCTGACCTCGCCTTCGCATATTGGTCTCAACAAGAACGAAGACAGCTTGAAGAAGGCGGTCAACGACGCCATCGCCAAGATGCTGGCGGACGGCAAGCTGGACGCAAGCTCGCAGGCCTGGCTGAAGACGCCGCTCAACCCTGACAACCTCAAGGATTGAGGTCCGGTGGCCTTTGCCTGGCTTCCAGGGGCTGCGGGTGACATCGCGCGCGGAGCGGTCACGACGATCCTGTTGATCGCCGTGACCACGCTGGCGGGGACGTTCCTCAGCATCCTGGGGGCTGCGGGACGGCGAAACGGCCCCGTGCTGCTCAAGCGCGCCATCGGTGTCTATGTCGAGGTGATGCGCAACACGCCGTTCCTGGTGCAGCTGTTCTTTATCTTCTTCGGGCTGCCCAGCCTCGGGATCAGGCTCGATCCGGTGCTGGCCGCCATCCTGGCGATGACGCTCAACATGGCGGCCTATACGATCGAGATTGTCGGCGCCGGGCTTGACGCGGTGCCGCCCGGGCAGACCGAAGCAGCCCTTGCGCTGGGCTTGAGGCCACGCCAGGTGTTCGTCAAGATCGTGCTGCCACAGGCGCTCAAGGTGATCTATCCGGCGCTGACCAGCCAGATCGTCATCATGATGCTGGAGTCCGCCGTGGTGTCGCAGATCGCGGTGCGCGAGCTTACCTACGAGGCCGACATGCTGCAGGCACGCACGTTCCGGTCGTTCGAGACCTATCTTGTCGTGACGCTGGTTTATCTCGTCCTGTCGATGGCCTTGCGCCGGCTGTTGGTCACGGGCGGACGCCGCGTCCTGGGGGCTGGCGTGTCATGATCGAATTCACCTTCTGGGACATCGTGCGCAACCTTTTGCTCGCCGCCCGCTGGACGGTGCTCTTGTCGCTGGCCGCCTTCGTTGGCGGCGGCGTGGTCGGCATGGTCGTGCTGTTCTTCAGGATCGCCAAGAACAAATGGAGCCGGCGCATTGCCTCCGGCTATATCGCCCTGTTCCAGGGGACGCCGCTGTTGATGCAGCTGTTCCTGATGTTCTTCGGCCTGCCGATGCTCGGGCTGCGCATCGAGCCGTGGACGGCGGCGGTGCTCGGCCTGACCTTCTTCGCCAGTGCCTATCTGGCCGAAATCTGGCGCAGCGGCGTCGACGCCCTGCCGCGCGGCCAGTGGGATGCCGGCGCCAGCCTTGGCCTGCACTATCTGCAGGAGCTGAGGCTGATCATCCTGCCGCAGGCGTTTTCGATCACCCGCGCGCCGACCGTCGGGTTCCTGGTGCAGCTTATCAAGTCGACCGCGCTCACCTCGATCATCGGCTTCGAGGAGCTGGTACGGACCTCCAACGCCATCAACAACGCGACCTTCGAACCCTTCAAGGTCTACGGGCTGGTGGCGCTGATCTTTTTCGTCATGTGTTTTCCACTGACGCAATATGCGCGTTCGCTCGAACGACGCGCCGCCCACTGAGCCGCAAGAAGACGGCGGGCAACGGAATCAAGGGAACCAGCCGGAGAACCGGCACAAACAGAGGAGAGACCAGATGAACAGATTGATCGCAACACAAGTCAGCCGGCGCAGCGTGCTTGGCGCTGGCCTGGCGACGGCCGGCGTGCTCGCCATGCCGTCGATCCTGCGGGCGCAGGACAAGTCGCTCAAGGTCGGCGTCTATGGCGGCTACTTCAAGAAATCCTTCGACGAGCACGTCTTCCCCGACTTCACCAAGGCCACCGGCATCGCGGTGGAATCGGTTGCCGAGCCGACCGGCGAGGCGTGGCTGGTGCAGCTCGAACAGGCGGCCAAGGCGGGCCAGGCGCCGGCGGATCTTTCGATGATGTCGCAGACCTCGACGCTGAAGGGCCAGTCGACCGAACTGTGGACGCCGCTCGACACCTCGAAGTTCAAGCATTACGGCGATCTCTTGCCGCGCTTCATCAACAAATATCCGGATGGCCGCGTTGCCGGCATCGGTGCGGTGGCCTGGTGGATCACGCTGGTCTCCAACACCGATGTCTACAAGGAGGCGCCGACCTCCTGGGCGGCATTCTGGGACAAGGCGAACGAGGACAAGCTCGGCCTGCTGGCGCTCGCCTCCAACTCGTTCCTGCTCGAAGTGACGGCCAAGACCTTCATGGGCGGCACCAATGCCCTCGACACCGAGGAAGGGTTGAACAAGGCGTTCGAGAAGCTCGCCGAGGTCAAGCCGAATGTGCGCCTCTGGTATCGCGACGAGGCGCAGTTCGAACAGGCGCTGAAGTCGGGCGAAATCCCGATGGGCCAGTATTATCACGACGTCACCGGCCTCGCGATCGCCGACGGCTTCCATGTCCGCACCACCTTCCCAAAGGAGGGCGGCATCCAGGACTCCGGCAATTGGGTCCTGTCGCGCGCTTCGACCAAGGTCGACGAGGCGCATGCCTTCATCGACTATATGAGCCAGCCGTCGATGCAGGGCGTGATGTCGCGCAAGGTCGGCACCACGCCGACGCTGAAGAAGGAGGTGCTCGACCTGACGCCGGCCGAGTTCGCATCGGTGTCGTCGGAGATCGAGCCGATCATTCCGCGCTACGACCTCTATACGTCCAAGGCCGACTGGATCAACCAGAAGTGGACCGAGCTGATCGTCGG
Source organism: Mesorhizobium sp. P2_D1 (assembly GCF_056404455.1). NCBI lineage: Bacteria > Pseudomonadati > Pseudomonadota > Alphaproteobacteria > Hyphomicrobiales > Phyllobacteriaceae > Mesorhizobium > Mesorhizobium sp. P2_D1. The sequence goes on along the minus strand of NZ_JBFUDZ010000002.1, from coordinate 188,620 downwards.
CTAAGCCGAAAACAGCTCGCCCGACATCGAAGCGCTCCTCATGACGGGTCACTTCGCGAACCACCTCTCCCATTGCGATGGGAGAGGATATGCTACGCGCCGAAAATCGCGGCGCCTCTCCCTCTTGCGACCGAGGAGAGGCCGCCGCGAAAACGAGGCGGCGAGGAACCATTCCATATCCTCCGGTTAACAGGATCAGCCATGTCCGGACTTGATATCAACGCCATCACCAAGGCCTTCGGCAATTTCATCGCGGTCGACAATGTTCGGCTCAACGTGCCGCACGGCACCTTCGTCTGCCTGCTTGGACCATCCGGCTGCGGCAAGACCACGCTGCTGCGCATGATCGCCGGGCTGGAGGAGCCGACCAGCGGCGCCATCGTGCTCGACGGCGAGGACATTACGCCGCTGCCGACCCACAAGCGCAATCTCGGCATGGTGTTCCAGTCGCTGGCGCTGTTTCCGCATCTTTCGGTCGGCGACAACATCGCCTACGCCCTGCGCATCCGCGGCGCTTCGAAGGAAGAGCAGAAGAAGCGCGTCGACGAATTGCTGACGCTGATCCACCTGCCCGGCTTTGCCGACCGGCCGGTGGCGAAGCTTTCGGGCGGCCAGCGCCAGCGCGTGGCGATCGCCCGTGCGCTGGCACTGTCGCCGAAGCTGTTCCTGCTCGACGAGCCGCTTTCGGCGCTCGACGCCAAACTGCGCGAGGCCATGCAGGTGGAACTGCGCCAGCTGCAGCAGCGGCTGGGCATCACCACCATCGTCGTCACTCACGACCAGCGCGAGGCGATGACCATGGCCGACCTGGTCGTGGTCATGGGACACGGCAGGATCCTGCAGGCAGCGCCGCCGATCGAGATCTACCGCAAGCCGGCCGACGCCTTCGTCGCCGATTTCATCGGCATCACCAACCTTCTGCCGGCGGAGGTCGACAGCGCCGGACGCACCACCATCCTTGGCACCGCCATTCCTGGTCTCGCCATGCCGGCCGGCGTCACCAAGGCCTCGGTGTCGATCCGTCCCGAAGACGTGCACCTGGGCCAACCCGGCAGCCGCGCCATCACCGGCCAGGTGACCTTCGTGCGTGACCTTGGCGGCACCATCGAGACCTTCGTCGAGGTTGGCAGCACCAGCATCATCGCGGTGGCGACGCCCCGCGAAAGGCCCAACGTCTCGGTCGGCGCCAAGGTCGGCGTCACGCTGCCGCCCGAGAGCTGCGTGGTGCTCGGCTCATGAGACGCGAAGCCCCGAAATCATTCGCCGACTATACGCCGCTGCTGTTCCCCGGGCTGATGCTCGTGGTGTTCTTCGTCGTGCCGTTCTCGACGATGATCGCGGTCAGCTTCTTCAAGCGCAATCCGGCCGGTTTCTACACGCCCGATTTCGTCATCGACAATTATGCGCGGTTCCTGACCACCTTCTTCGCCGGCGTGCTCGGCTTTTCGCTGATGCTGGCGGTGCTGGTCGCCGTCTGCTGCGTCTCGATCGCCTTTCCCTTCACCTATCTGCTGACCAAGCGCTCGCGTCGCGTGCAGACGCTGTGGCTGGTCGGCCTGTTGTCGGTCTTGTCGCTGTCGGAAGTCATCATCGGCTTTGCCTGGTCGACGCTGTTTTCGCAGACCGCCGGCATCACCAACCTCTTCGTCGCGCTCGGGCTGATGGACAAGCCGGTGGCGCTGCTGCCGACCTTCGGCGCGGTGCTGGCCGGCATGATCTACCAGGCGCTGCCCTACACCATACTGGTGCTCTATCCCGCCCTGGTCCGCCTCGACCCGACGCTGCTCGAGGTCGCCCGCACGCTTGGCGCCTCGCCGGTCAAAGCTTTCTTCAACGTCGTCACCCCGGCGCTGCGCAACACCATCGTGGCGACGCTGATCATGGTCTTCGTCTTCGCGCTCGGCTCCTATCTGCTGCCGCAGATCCTCGGCCGGCCACGCCACTGGACGCTGTCGGTGCTGATCACCGACCAGGCGATCTACCAGTCCAACATGCCGTTCGCAGCCGCCATGGCGGTCTTCCTGGTGCTGATCTCGCTGGCGCTGGTCGGGCTGACGCTGCTCGTCGGCCGCAGGGAGAACGCACTATGACCGCCACCTTCCTTCGCCGGCTCTATTTCACTATCGTGGCTTTGTTCCTGGCCGCGCCGCTGATCGTCGTCGCCGGCGTTTCGGTCAACGCGCGGCAGGAATTGACCTTCCCGCCGAAAGGCTTCTCGCTCGCCTGGTATGGTCAGATCTTTGCCGATCCGGAATGGCGGCTGGCGCTGATCCATTCGGTGACGCTCGCCGTCTGCTCGGCGGCGATCGCGGTCGCCATCGCGCTGCCGCTCGCCTGGTTCCTGTGGCGGCGCATCGCGCCCTGGGCAAACATTTTTCAGGTACTCGGGCTTGCGCCTTTCATCCTGCCGCCGGTCATCACCGCGCTCGGCTTCCTCACCTTCTGGGCGACGGTCGGGCTGTTCGGCCAGTTCTTCACCGCCATCATCAGCCACGCCATTTTCTTCGTGACGCTGCCGCTGGTGACGCTGTCGCTCGGTTTTGCGTCGATCGACCGCTCGCTGGTCGAGGCCGCCGCGACGATGGGTGCTGACGACCGCACGGTGCTGAAGACGGTGGTGCTGCCGCTGATCCTGCCCTACCTCGTCTCCGGCTACGCCTTCGCCTTCGTGCTGTCGCTCAACGAATACATCGTCGCCTACATGACGATCGGGTTCACCACCGAGACGCTGCCGATCAAGATCTTCAACGCGCTGCGCTACGGCTACACGCCGACCATGGCGTCGGTGTCGGTGTTCTTCGTCGCGGTGGCAGCCCTGGTGTTCGGGGCGATCGCCAAGTTCGGAGACATCCGCAGGCTGCTCGGCGCGATGTCGTCCGAAGGCAACTGACCGGACCTGTGCGAAAACGAAGACGGCCGCCGTTTCGCCAGTGCTGTGATGTCATCGCGTCGGTCGCTCGAAATAATGATTCTGTCTTCACTTTCGGGAGAACGGAGTTCTAATCTCAGTCGGTCCTGGATCGCGGAAGGGGATGCGACATGGTGGATTCTGATCGGATCGACAAGATGATCAAAACGGTGCCCCCCGCCTTGGCGCTTCGAGCCGGGCTGGACCTTGGCATCTTCACCCGGCTCGGTGGCAGCGCGATGACTGCGGACAGCCTCGGGGCCGCGCTCAAAGTCGAGCCCAATCGTCTGTCGCGACTCCTCTACGCGCTCGCCAGCATTGGTTTCCTCGAAGTCGAGGATGGCCAATTTCGCAACGGAGCCGAAGCGTCGGCCTTCCTCGACGCGTCCAAGCCGACCTATCGCGTCGGCGATCATGCGCTCCTGCGCGAGCTCTGGGGAGCCGATCTGCTGACCGCAGACTCGCTGCGACAGAACCGTCCGGCTGCGCTGCACGATTTTTCCGAAGCAGGGCCCGAGGAAGCGGCGGCCTTCAGCCGCATGCTCGCACCGGGGGCGGTGATTTTCGGCCGACTTCTGGCCCAGGAGATGGACCTCTCGGCGATCGGTTCGGTGATTGACATCGGTGGGGGCCCAGGGACCATTCTCGTCGGACTTCGCGAGCGGTGGCCGCAGTTTGCGGCAACGCTGATGGAACTCCCAACGGTCGCAGCGGTCGCGCCGGATATCCTGTCGGAATATGGTGCCGACGACGTGGTTGTCGAAGAGGGGGACATAACTGTCGCGCCATCGGTCGGTCGGCACGATCTGGCGATCCTGAAGGCCGTCGTCCAGGTCCTGCCGCCGGACCAGGCGCGCAGTTCTATCCTGAACGCGGCGGGTTGCCTCACACCGGGCGGCGAGATCGCAATTGCGGGGTGGGGTGTCGTCGATGACGACCGCCTCGGCCCGCGTGAGGGTGTCTTTCTGAATCTCACCTTCTTGAACCTCTATCGCAACGGCGAATCGTACACTGAAGGTCAGTATCGGGCGTGGATGACCGAGGCTGGATTCCGCGATATCTCCAGGTCGCGCCTGACGGACGGCTGCACCTTGTTTCGTGCGCGCCTTGCGGGCTGATTGTTGCCGGATGCCTGGTTTCGGACGCGGGGGCAGGCACCCATGAGCACACGGCAGTATGCCCGGCCGTTGCATCGGCGCCGCCTCACGTCGAAAATGCCCCCATGGAAGCTGTCCGATTTCCCACGCTCTCGACAGCAAGGCTCATGCTTCGGGCGCCGAGCGAACGGGATATCCCCGCATGGTTTGCACGCGCGACGGATGTCGAATCCGCCTCCCTTGCCGGCGATCCCGTTCCCGACGACATAAGCGCAGGCGAACGGTGGCTCGCCCGTTCGCGTCAGCGGTTCGCTGACGGCAAGGCGATCAAGTGGTCCATAGACCAGGCAGGGGTATCGAACGCGATCGGGATGATAACCCTGTCCTTCGGCGCAACCGACGCCAAGGCAGCGGCATTGGGATTTGTGCTGGCGCGTGCGCATTGGGGGCGCGGCTTGGGCAGCGAGGCGGCGCGCGAAGTCCTCCGCTACGCCTTTGAAACTCTGGCGCTTGAACGGGTGACGGCCGAGGCGACGGCGCGCAATTTCGTGTCGCTGCGGATATTGGCGAAGCTCGGCTTCAACCATATCGAGAGCTTCATCGATGAGGCCGACGGCGAGCGCTGCGAGCGTTTTGCGCTCGACGGAGACATCCGATCGTCACTGTTGGCGAGCAACCCGATGCCGGACTGCTAATGCATTCGTCGCCTCGGTGCCAAGCGTCGGCTCACGGCGCTTGACGACGTTTCGCGGGCCATCGTTTGACGAGCCACTATGTTGGGCCTTGGCTCAGTGCCCAAACGCCAATAGCGGCGCCAGGCGGTCCCGGCGCAGCCAACGCGCCAGCAGCAGCGCCGCCACCACGGCCAGCCCCGACGACAGGCCGATCCAGATGCCGACGCCATGGAGGCCGAAATGGAAGGCGAGCAGCACGCCGAGCGGCAGGCCGATGCCCCAATAGCCGATCGCGGCGTAGATCATCGGCACCTTGGTGTCATGCAGGCCGCGCAGCATGCCGGCGGCAACTGCCTGCGCGCCGTCGAAGATCTGGAACAGCGCTGCAAAGACCAGGAACGACACGGCAAGCGCGATCACCCTGGCATTGGCCGGGTTGGCGAGATCGATGAAGGCGCTGATCAGCAGATGCGGCCACAGGATCATCACCAGCCCCATCAGCGCCATGAACGAAACGCCGATGACAAAGGCGGTCCAGCCGGCGCGGGAGACGCCTTCCGGATTGCCGGCGCCATGCGCCAGGCCGACGCGCACCGTCACCGCCTGGTTGAGGCCGAGCGGCACCATGAAGCTGATCGAGGCGATCTGGATGGCGATTGCGTGAGCGGCTAATGAATCGGCGTCGATCAGGCCCATCAGCAGCGCCGCGGCGTTGAAGATGGTCACCTCGAAGGCCAGGATACCGGCAATCGGCATGCCGAGCCGCAACAGCCCCTTGAAGCGCGGCCAGTCGGACCGCCAGAAGCGCCCGAACAGACGGTAGCGCCGGAACTTCTTCTCCAGCATCACCACCACTGCCATGCCGACGAACATCAGCGTGCTGGACAGCGTGGTCGCAAGCCCCGAGCCGGCAATCCCCATCGACGGCACACCGAGATTGCCGAACATGAACACCCAGTTGAAGAGGGCGTTGCAGGCAACGGCGACGAAGACGATGATCAGCGCCCAGCCCGGCCGCTCCAGCGCCGAGATGAACGAGCGCAGCACGATATAGCCGTAGAAAGGCAGCACCGCCCATTCGAGCCAGCGCAGATAGATGCCGGCCTGATGCGCTAGCGCGGGTTCCTGGCCCATCGCCAGCAGGATGGCCTCGCCGTGCCAAAGCACCAGCCAGATCGGGATCGAGATCAGGATCGCCAGCCACAGGCCCTGGCGCACGGTGCGGCGCAGGTCGCGCACCGAATGGCGGCGGCGGCCAAGCTCGGTGGCAATCATCGGCGACGTCGCCAGCATCAGGCCGAGCCCGAAGATCAGCGGCATGAAATAGAGGTTGGCGCCAAGCGCGCCGCTGGCCAGCGTGTCCGCCCCCAGGCGACCCATCATCATGACGTCGGTGGCCGTCATCGCGGTCTGGCCGAGATTGGTCAGCACCATTGGCCATGCGAGCGCCAGCGTCGCTCTGATTTCCTGACGCCAAAGATTTTCCGGCGCGCAAGCGCCGGCTTCGATCGCAGACATTGTTCCGCTCTTTCCAGGTACGGCGCGTCGGCAAGAAGCCGGAAGCCGCATTTCAAACGGCAAAACCTTCGGTTTCGCAGCGTTTGCGTCAGCTTTTGGACGAAACGCGACATGAAGGCAAGAGAGGAGGGGCCGGAACAGATTGAGCCAGCGATCGGCTCGCGTTCCTACCGGATCGCGTCCAGCATCTGCCGCTGCCGGTGCATTTCGAGGAAAACCCTGTAATCGCGGTCGAAACGCCCGGCCGATTTCGGGTTCGACGCACGCGTCCTGCCGCCCTGCTGCATGGCAAGGCAGGCGGCGTTGAGGTCCGGGAAAATCCCGGCCGCGGTGGCGGCGACCATGCCGGTGCCGAGCAGCACCGCTTCGTCGGCCAGCGGCTCGACCACCGTGCAGCCGGTGGCGTCGGCATAGAGCTCCATCAGCAGCGGGTTCTTGGTGTGGCCGCCGGTGACATGCAGCGTGTCGATCAGGTAGCCGTTTTCGTTCAACGCCTCCAGCACATGCCGCACGCCCAGCGCAATGCCGACAGCGGTGCGCCAGTAGAGCTTGCACAGGCTGTCGAAGGAGGAGTCCAGCGTCAGCCCGCTGACTACGCCGACGGCGTGCGGATCGGCGAGCGGCGAACGGTTGCCGTGGAAGTCCGGCAGCACATGCAGCCGTGCGGCGAGCGCCTCGCCTTCGGCTGCGCGCAACTCGGCGACACGCCTGGCGATCTTGGCATGCATGGCGGCGTCAGGCTCGCCGCCGGCGCCGTGCCAGCGGATGATATGGTCGAGCAGCGCGCCGGTGGCGGACTGCCCGCCTTCCGACAGCCACAGCTTCGGCAGCGCCGCGCCGTAGTAGGGACCCCAGACCCCGGCGAAGGGTTGTGGATCTGGCGACATCGCCATGACGCAGCTCGAAGTGCCGGCGATCAGCGCCAGGTGCCGGCCGATGTCCTGTTCGTCGCCGGCAAACCCGCCGAGCACGCCAAGCGCGCCAGCATAGGCATCGATGACGCCGGCGCCGACCCGGCATTTCTGTGAGAGACCGAGATCCGCCGCCGCTTGCGCCGTCAGCGGGCCGATATCGGTGCCCACCGGACTGGCCCTCTCGGGCAGGTTCCCGTGCTCGAAAAGATCGTCGAGGCCGACGAGCTCGAAGAAATCGCGGCGCCAACCAGTCTCCTCATGCGCCAGATAAGTCCATTTGGCGGTCAGCGTGCATTGCGAACGAGCCAGGGATCCGGTCGCCTGCCAGGTCAGGAAGTCGGTCAGGTCGAATAGATAGCCGGCTTCATTCCAGATCTTCGGCAGGTGCCGTTTCAGCCACATCAGCTTCGGTGTCGCCATTTCCGGTGACATGACGCCGCCGACATAGTCGAGCACGGCGTGGCCGCTGGCCGTGCATTCGTCGGCCTCGGCGATGGCGCGGTGGTCGAGCCAGACAATGGTGTCCCAACGCCTGTCGCCGGTGACCGAGACGCTGAGCTGGTCGCCTTGCCGGTCGCGCACCACCAGTGAACAAGTGGCGTCGAAGGAGATGCCGACGACATCTTCGGCGGCGACGCCGGCTTTCTCGCGCGCGGCACGCACGGCGATGCAGACGGCGGACCAGATATCGCGCGAATCATGCTCGGCGTGATCGGGCTTCGGCTGGTTCATCGCGATCGGCCGTTCGGCACGGCCGAGCAAGGTGCCGCTGGTGTCGAGAATGCCCGCGCGAGCGCTCCCGGTGCCGACATCGACCGCGCAAACGAACTGTTTCAAGATGCTCTTACTCTCGCTCCCAGGCCTGCAATCAGATCGGGCAATTGCAGCATGTCAGCGAATATAAAGTCCGGTTCACTCGACGCAAGCCGCGCTTGCAAGGTCGGGTTGCCGGCATGCGAGCCGCCGGTGAAGGCGAAGACGCGCATGCCCGCCGCCCGCGCCGCCGCGATGCCGGCCGGGCTGTCCTCGACGACGAGGCATCTGCGCGGATGGGCTCGCATGCTGGCGGCGGCATGGAGGAACAGGTCTGGCGCGGGCTTTCCCGTGGTCACCATAGCGGCGCTGAACAGATGCGGCTCCATCAGCCCGAGCAATCCGGTGACGTCGAGCGCGTAGCGGATGCGGTCGAGCGTGCCCGAGGACGCGACACAGAACGGCAGCCCGAGCCTCGGCAGCATCTCTCTGACGCCCGGGATCGGCTTCAGCTCTTCGCGAAACCTGCGCATCAATTCGACGCGCATGTCGGTCAGCTGGCTGTCTGTGATCTCAAGCCCGAAGTCGCGGCCGAGGATCTCGCGCACGCTTTTCATGCTCTTGCCGAGGAAATGCTCGTAGGCGACATCCTCGCCGATGCTGCCGCCGGCAAGCCGGATCATGCCAAGCAGCGCCGAGACGGAGAGCGCCTCGCTATCGACGAGCACGCCATCGCAGTCGAAGATGACCAGTTCAGGCGTCATGGCGCCGAATGGCCTCAGAGCGCGCCGGCGAGGTAGCGCGTCAGCGTCGCGCGCGTGCCGTTCGCCCACAGCACGTTGAGCGCATGGGCGAAGGCCTCGACGAACACGCTGGCGCGGCCGACATCGCCATAGATGTCCTCCATGGCAAGCCAGGCGGCGGGCGCGTCCTTTGCCGCCTTTGCCGTCGCCTGCAGCCGGTCCCAGCTCGGGTCGTTGGCCTCGATGACGGCGCCGCTGTCCGTCGTGCCGAAGCAGTAGCGGCACCAAAGGGCCGATTCCAGCGCCAGGCCGGCGACGCCCTTGCCGGCCTTCAGCCGGTCGGCAATGGTCGGGATGATGAATTTGGGCTGGCGGTTGGAACCGTCGAGGCAGAGCCGGCGCACCGTGTCGCCGATCTTCGGATTGGAAAAACGGCTCTCGATGAGCTGGTAATAGTCCTCCAGAACCGTGTCCGGTACCGGCGGCACGGTCGGAATGATCTCTTCCCGTTCGAGCTTGGCCAGAAAGCCGCTGACCAGTGGTTCCTGCATTGCCTCATGGACGAAATGGATGTCCATCAGTCCGGCCGGATAGGCGATCGTGGCATGGCCGCCATTGAGGATGCGGATCTTCATCAGCTCGTAGGGCGCGACGTCCTTGACGAACTGTACGCCGACCTTTTCCAGCGGCGGCCGGCCGTCGGTGAAATGGTCTTCCAGCACCCATTGCCGGAACGGCTCGCAGAACACCGGCCAGTTGTCCTCCAGCCCGAACTCGCTGACCAGGATGCCGCGTTCGCGATCCGTGGTGGCCGGCGTGATGCGATCGACCATGCCATTGGGAAAGGCGACATGCTCGCTGACCCAGTTTGCCAGATCCTCGTCGATTAGCCGGGCAAGGCCGATGACGCCGTCGGAGGTGACGTGGCCATTGTGGGGAATGTTGTCGCAGGACATGACGGTGAACGGCACGACGCCGTCATCGCGCCGGCGGACCAGCCCGGCGAGGATGATGCCGAACACCGTCTTCGGCGTGGCGCCCGGCTGCGCGTCGGCGACGATGTCGGGATGGGTCGGGTTGAAGACGCCGGAAGCCGGGTCGATGAAGTAGCCGCCTTCGGTGATAGTCAGCGAAACGATCTTGATCGCCGGGTCGGCGAGCCGTTCGATGATGCCCGCCGCATCGCCCGGCATCAGGAAGTCGATCATGACGCCGGTGACGCGGGCACTCATATGGCCGCTATCCTGTTCGACCACGGTGGTCAGCCAGTCCTGCTCCTCCAGTTTGCCGCGGCCGATCTTCTCGCCCTCGAACACGCCGGCGCCGACCAGCGCCCACTCATGGCCGATTCCCGAATTGAACAAATCGTCGAGATAGACGGCCTGATGCGAGCGGTGGAAATTGCCGACGCCGAAATGGACGATGCCGGGCTTGAGCGCCGCGCGGTCGTATTTGGGACCGGCAACCTTGGCGGGCAGCTTGGCGAGGTTGGAAGACGAGAGTTTCACGGTCATCTGTTTTACCCTTTGGCCGGCTTCGGCCTTCGTTTGTCGGCCTCTGCTCCCCGCGGAGGGACGAGGAGCAGAGACCACCCCCGCCCTCAACTCATCCACTGGCCGCCATCGACATTGTAGGTCTGGGCGACGATGTATTCGGCATCGCTGCTGGCGAGAAAGACCGCCATGCCGGTGAGGTCCTGCGCCGTGCCCATGCGGCCATACGGCACCGCCTCGCCAACCAGCCTCTTCTTCTCGCCCTTCGGCCGGTTTTCATACTTGGCAAACAGCGAATCGACGTGATCCCAGTGCTCGCCGTCGACGACCCCAGGGGCAATCGCGTTGACGTTGATGCGGTGCTTGATCAGGTCGAGCCCCGCCGACTGGGTCAGCGAGATGACAGCGGCCTTGGTGGCGCAATAGACGCCGACCAGCGCCTCGCCGCGCCGCCCGGCCTGGCTCGCCATGTTGATGATCCTGCCGCCCTTGCCCCGCGCGATCATCGAGCGGGCAGCGGCCTGCAGCATGAACAGCGTGCCGGCGACGTTGACGGAAAACAGCTTGTCGTAGCTTGCCTTGGTGATCTCGACGATCGGCGCCAGATCGAACAGAGCGGCATTGTTGATCAGGATGTCGAGGCCGCCGGTCGTCGTCTCGACGGTTCTCACCGACGCCTCGATGGAGGCGATGTCGGTGACGTCGAGCTTGACCGCATAGGCCTTGCCGCCGATCTCGGCGGCTGTCTTCTGCGCAGCCTCGAGATTGATGTCGGCAATGGCGACGGTGGCGCCTTCGCCGGCATAGGCTTCGGCGAAGGCTCTGCCGATGCCACGGGCCGAACCCGTGATCAGCGCGGATTTGCCGGCCAGGCGCATGCTCACATTGCCTTCCCGTCGGCGCCGAAGCGATGCAGCTTGGCCTTGTCGGGTGTCAGGTAGATGGTGTCGCCGTGGTGGACGGCGAGTTCGCCGTCGGCGCGCACCGTCAAAGGACCGACGCCATCGGCCTGGACATGCAGGAAGGTGTCGGAGCCGAGATGCTCGGCAACGCCGACGATGGCTCTCCATTCGCCCGCCGTGGTCGAAATCTCCATATGCTCGGGACGGATGCCGACGGTCTTGGCACTGTATTTGGCAGCCGGCGCCCCTTCGATCAGGTTCATCTTTGGCGAGCCGATGAAGCCGGCGACGAACAGGTTCTTCGGCGTCTTGTAGAGTTCCATCGGCGAGCCGACCTGCTCGATGTTGCCGGCGTTCAGCACGACGATCTTGTCGGCCATGGTCATGGCTTCGACCTGGTCGTGGGTGACGTAGATCATCGTCGTCTTGAGCTGATGATGCAACTCGCTGATCTCCAGCCGCATGGTGCCGCGCAGGGCGGCATCGAGGTTGGACAGCGGTTCGTCGAACAGGAAGGCCGAGGGCTGGCGCACGATGGCACGGCCGATGGCGACGCGCTGGCGCTGGCCGCCGGAGAGCTGGCCGGGCCGGCGTTCGAGATAGTTGGTGAGGTTCAGGACGCGCGCCGCATCCTTTACTTTCTTGTCGATGGTCGCCTGGTCTTCGCCCGCCATCTTCAGCGGGAAGGCGATGTTCTTGGCCACCGTCATGTGCGGATAGAGCGCGTAGGACTGGAACACCATGGCCAACTTGCGCTTGGCCGGCGCTTCACCGGTGACATCGCGGCCATCGATGTTGATGGTGCCGCCGCTGGTGTCCTCCAGCCCGGCGATCAGGCGCAGCAGCGTTGACTTGCCGCAACCCGACGGGCCGACGAAGACGACGAACTCGCCATTTTCGATTACCAGATCGAGGCCGGGGATGATGATCGTCGATCCAAAATGCTTGGAGACGTTCTTGAGCGTGATGTTTCCCATGGTTTCCTCCCCGAGGGCTTATTTCTGCCGGATTGCGTCAGGCAATTTCTGTTACTTCACCGCACCAAATGTCAGGCCGCGCACCAGCTGCTTCTGGCTGAACCAGCCCATGATCAGGATTGGGGCGATGGCCAGCGTCGAGGCGGCCGAAAGCTTGGCCCAGAACAGGCCTTGCGGGCTTGAGAACGAGCTGATGAAGGCGGTCAGGGGTGCTGCGTCCGTGGTGGTCAGCCGGATCGTCCAGAACGCCTCGTTCCAGGCCAGGATGATGTTCAACAGCATGGTCGAGGCGATACCCGGCACTGCCATGGGCGTCAGCACATAGACGATCTCGTTCCACAGCGAAGCGCCGTCCATGCGCGCCGCTTCCAGGATCTCGCCCGGGATTTCGCGGAAGTAGGTGTAGAGCATCCACACCACGATCGGCAGGTTGATCAGCATCAGCATGACCATCAGGCCGACGCGGCTGTCGAGCAGCCCGAAGTTGCGGAAGATCAGGTAGATCGGGAACAGCACGGCGACCGCCGGCATCATCTTGGTGGACAGCATCCACATCAGGATGTCCTTGGTCCGCTTGGTCGGCGAGAAAGCCATCGACCATGCCGCCGGAATGGCGACCAGCAGGGCCAGGATGGTCGAGCCGACCGAGAGCAGCACCGAGTTGAAGAAGAACTTGAAGTAGCCGCTCTGCGCCTGAACCTCGGTGTAACTCTCGAACGTCCCCGACGGGATCAGGTTGAAGCCCTGGATCGCTTCCTGCTCCGACTTGAACGAGGTGATGATCGTATAGAGGATCGGGAAGAAGATCAGCAGCGCGACGATCCAGGCGGCAACGGTCGCGATTGTCTTATGCTGGGTGGTGACTGCACGTGCCATCTCAATCTCCCTTACTTGTCCAGGTTCTTGCCGACGGCGCGCATGGCGAAGAAGGCAACGATATTGGCGAGAATGACAGCGATGATGCCGCCGGCGGATGCCTGGCCGATTTTGAACTCCAGCAAGGCCTTCTGGTAGACGAGGAAGGGCAGGTTGGTGGAGGCGTATCCAGGTCCACCATTGGTGGTGACGAGGATCTCGGCATAGACCGACAAAAGGAAGATCGTCTGGATCAGGATGACGACGGTGATGGCGCGCGACATGTGCGGCAGCGTCAGGTAGATGAAGCGGCTGATGAAGCCGGCGCCGTCCATCTCGGCGGCCTCTTTCTGCTCACCGTCGAGCGACTGCAGCGCGGTCAACAGGATGAGCGTCGCGAAGGGCAGCCATTGCCAGGCGACGATGATGATGATCGCCGTCATCGGATGCTGCCCGAACCAGTCGATCGGCTGGGCGCCGAAGAAGCGCGCTATGTCGGCAAAAATCCCGTATTGCGGGTGCATGATCATGTTCTTCCACACCAATGCGGCCACCGGCGGCATGACGAAGAACGGCGAGATGACGAGGATGCGGACAATGCCTTGTCCCCACATCGGCTGATCGATCAAAAGCGCCAGCAGGATGCCGCCGATCACCGTGATCAACAGCACGCTGATCACCAGCGTAAGCGTGTTGAGGATCGATTGCAGGAAGGCCGGGTTGGAATAGAACAGCGCGTAGTTCGAGAAGCCGACGAACCCGTCGCGGATCGGATTGAGCGGGTTGTACTGCTGGAAGGAGAACCACAGCGTGAGGGCCAGTGGAACAACCATCCAGACCAGCAGGAGCACGACAGATGGCGCCATCATGAAACGGGCAAGCGAACGGGTCTGCTGAGTAGCCATGACGGTCACCCTTCAATGGTCGGACTGAATTTTCAAAAGACGTTAAAGGCGGCCGCCCGAACTGGGACTCGGGCGGCCGTTGCCGGTCAAGGAGGCGACCGGCATTCGGCACCGGGAGGAGCCTACTTGATATAACCGCCTTCGGTCATTGCCGCGGTGGCAGCGTCCTGGGCTTGCTTCAAGGCATCGTCGACGCTCGACTGGCCGGCAAGAGCCGCCGAGAACAGCTGGCCGACAGTGGTGCCAAGTCCCTGGAATTCAGGGATGGCGACGAACTGCACGCCGACATAGGGCACCGGCTTGACGGTCGGATGCGTCGGATCGGCGGCATTGATCGAGTCCAGCGTCATCTTGGCGAACGGAGCCGCCTTCTGGTAGTCGGCATTGGCGTAGAGCGAGGAGCGCGTGCCGGGAGGAGCATTGGCCCAGCCTTCCTTCGAGGCGACCAGTTCGGCATAGTGCTTGCTGGTTGCCCAGGAGACGAACTTCTCGGCCGCATCTGCCTTCTGCGTGCCGGCGGGAATGGCCAGCGACCAGGCCCACAGCCAGTTGCCGCGCTTGCCCAGGCCATTATCGGGCGCCAGCGCATAGCCGACCTTGTCGGCGACGGTGGAGTTCTTCGGGTCCGACACGAAGGATGCGGCGACGGTGGCGTCGATCCACATGCCGCACTTGCCCTGCTGGAACAGCGCCAGGTTTTCGTTGAAGCCGTTGGACGATGCGCCCTCAGGCCCGTCGGCCTTCATCAGGTCGACATAGAACTGCAGCGTGTTCTTCCATTCGGGCTGGTCGAACTGCGGCTTCCAGTTCTCGTCGAACCAGCGTGCGCCGAAGGAGTTCGACATGGCGGTCAGGAAAGCCATGTTCTCGCCCCAGCCGGCCTTGCCGCGCAGGCAGACGCCGTTCACGCCATTGGCGCGGTCGGTCATCTTGTCGGCGGCCTGCTTGATGAAGTCCCAGGTCGGCGCGTCGGGCATCTTCAGCCCGGCCTTGTCCATCAGGTCCTTGCGGTACATGACGAAGGAGCTTTCGCCGTAGAAGGGCGCTGCATAGAGCTTGCCGTCAACCGAAAGACCGCCTGATATGGCCGGGATGATGTCCTTGGCGTCATAGTCGTCGCCAAGCTTGTCGAGCGGCAGAAGCCAGCTCTGCTTGGCCCAGATCGGAACTTCATAGGTGCCGATCGTCATCACGTCATACTGGCCGCCCTTGGTGGCGATGTCGGTGGTGACACGCTCGCGCAGTACATTTTCTTCGAGCGTGACCCAGTTGAGCTGGATGTCGGGGTTAGCCTTGGTGAAGTCTTCCGTCAGCTTTTGCATGCGGACCATATCGCCATTGTTGACGGTGGCGATGGTGATGGATTCGGCATGTGCGGCGAAGGCAAGAGCGCTGGCCGACAACAAGCCCAGGGTGAGCGTGCGAAGTTTCATCAAATTCCTCCCATGAACCAAGATGAGCATTTGCCTTGGCTTTGAGCAATTACTCACTTGGCGTTAATTATGTCAAGCCGGATTCGATGCTGCAGCGCAGCACTCAGCGGTGTCGACGGACGATGTGTGCGTGGAAATTGCCAAGCCGACTTCGCCGGTCCCGGCCATTCAGGCGACAGGACAGCTATTCAGGCGACAGGGCAGGATTGGCTTGCCGGAGGACTTGCCCCTCAGCAGGCGATTTCGGCCAGCAGCCAGTCGCGGAAGGCGCGGATCTTCGGCACGTTGCGGCGCGCCTGGGGATAGACCAGCCAATAGGCGTGGCCATCGTCGCCAACCAGGTCGAAAGGCTGGATCAGGCGGCCGTCGGCGAGTTCCGCCTTGAACAGCGCCCGGGTCAGGATCGCCACGCCATGGCCGGCGATGGCTGCATTGGCCTCATAGGCCTGCGCGCCCATGCTGCTGCCGGGCCGTTTGGCAAGGTCGTGCGAGTTCACGCCGGCAGCCGAAAACCACTCGGTCCACCAGATGTCGCCGGGATCGAGGATCGGCAGCCGCAACAGGTCGGCCGGCTCTTTGACGCCGCCGATGGTCGCCGCGAGTTTCGGGCTCAGCATCGGCGTGAAATCGGCATCGAGCAGCTTGTAGGCTTCCAGTCCCGGCCATTTGCCGCCGCCCGAACGGATGGCGAGATCGACATCCTCGCGGGCGAAGTCTGTCAGGCGGCTCGACGTCTCGAGCCGTACGGCAAGGGAAGGATGAGCGATCTGGAACGAGCCGAGATGGTGCGCCAACCAGTTCGAGGCAAAGGTCAGCACCGTGGTGACGCACAGCAAGCCGTCGGCGCCGCCACGCGCCGCGGCGTAGGCCTGGCCAAGAAGGGCAAAGGCTTCGCTGACACCCGGGGCAAGGCGCTGTCCGGCTTCGGTCAGCACAATCTGCCTCGGCCGCCGCAGGAACAGCGGTGTGCCGACGCGCTCCTCCAGCACCTTGATCTGATAGCTGACCGCCGCCTGCGTCATGGCGAGCTCCTCGGCGGCCTTGGTGAAGGAAAGATGCCGCGCCACCGCGTCGAACACCCTGATCGCTTGCAGCGGCGGGAGTTGGGAGAGCTGTCGCGAGCTGAGGTCAGGCATAAAACCTCCTTATGGGCCATAACAGATGTTCGATTGGCAAAGCCGGCCGGCAAGACCGACATTCAGGGTCAACCATTCATTCGGGTTCAGGATAGCGAAGGTTGACGATCATGACCATGGCGCAGCAAAAGTGCACTCCCGCTCCGGATCATCGCTGGATTTCGTGGCTCACGGACGGATTGGGCTGGTTCGCAATCAGAAAACGGACGCATCTCGACATCAGGGACCTGTCGCCGCATCTGCAGCGCGACGTCGGCTTCCTCGACGGCAACGACCCTTTCGGGCGGGGCAAATAGCCCGGCTGGCTTTATCCGAAATCATTCGCGCCAGCGTCTGCGATCGACGGCAGCCCGGTCAGACGCTGGCCAGCAGGGCAGCCGCCGTCCGCTCGTCGGTGATGAGGCCATTGATCAGCCGCCGGTTGGCCGCCGCCAGGATACCCGGCAGTTTGCGTTCGCCCATCGCCAGTGCAATCACCAGTGATTTTTCGCGCGATGGCAGCGAAGCCGACGACACCCGGTCGTTGGTGATGCCCTCGATCATGCGGCCTTCGCGATCGTAGACCCAGCCGACGATCTCGGCGATGCCGCCGGCCTTCTGCAGCGCCTTCAATTCGCTCTCCGAAATGAAGCCGTCCTCATAGAGCGGCGCCTTGGGGCCGAGATCGCCAATGCCGATGAAGGTGACGTCGGCCTCGGCGGCCAGCGCCAGGGTCGGCTGGATCATCGGCTGGTTGAGCAGCATCTCGCGCTCCTCCGGCGAAGAGGCGATGACCGGCAGCGGCATCGGGAAGGATCGCGCCTTGACCCTGTCGGCCATGGTGAAGATGACGTTGTAGAAGGCGGCCGAGCCGTCCGGCGAGATGTTGCCGGTCAGGGACACCACCTTGTGCTGCGGGCATTCCATAGGCGGCAACTGTTCGATCGCCGCTTTCAGCGTGCGGCCGGTGCCGATCGCCATGACGATCGGCGTCGGCGAGCGCAGCCGCCGCTCGATCTCGGCCGCGGCCGCCTCGGCGATGCCGATGGTGGTGGACGATGAATTGGGATCGCTCGGCACCACTTCGACTAGGTCGAACGCGAAGCGCGATCTCAACCGCGCCGCCAGATCGAGGCAGTTGGCGATCGGGTGGTCGACACGGACCTTGATCAAGCCTTCCGACACAGCCAGCGACACCAACCGCTGCGCCGTCTGCCGCGAAATGCCGAGCGTGGTGGCGATCTGGTCCTGCGTGTTGCCGGCAACATAATAAAGCCAGCCGGCGCGCGCCGCGTCGTCCAGCCTGTTGCTGCCGCCATCCTGCCGGGTATTCACGTCCTGCCTCCCGAAACCGCCGGTCATGAGCGCGGTCCGCGTCTACTCTCGCAGGGAACGGCCTGCTGCGCAATTGTCAATCTCAAGGGCAATTGCTTGCAACCTTCGGCGCACACGGCGCGCAAATTTCCTCCTCCGGCGATGATTGCGCCGGACAAAGACCATCGGTTTTGGCTCCGACAGGTGGCACGTTGTGAGATCGGGAAGGTTTATCTCCCGGCGCAAACCCTTTAAGGGATCGCAGAAAGGAGCCTTGCATGACGCCGAAAGCGGTTTTCTGGGATATGGACGGCACGCTGGTCGACAGCGAACCGCTGCACGAGGCCGCTTTGGTGGCGGCGATGCGCAATGTCGGCCTCGTCCCGCCGGCCGACCTGCATGAGCGCGTGCTCGGCGTCGCCGCCTGGCCGGTCTATGAGATGATGCGCGACGAGTTCGGCCTGGACCTGCCCTTCGACGACTGGATCATCCGCAAATACGAGCACTATCTGCCGCTGGTCGAGCGCTTGCAGCCGCGCCCCGGCGCGATCGAGATCTTCAACGACTTGCGGGCAAGGGGCGTGGCGCAAGCCGTGGTGTCGAATTCGGACCGCATGATCGTCGACGCCAACCTTCGGATGGTCGGGCTGACCTATCCCGGCATGAAGACGATCAGCCGCAACGATGTGCGCGAGGGCAAGCCGCACGCCGAACCCTTCCTGCGCGCCGCGTATCTCGCTGGCGTCGCTCCTGCTGAGGCGATAGCGATCGACGACAGCTGGCCGGGCGCCATGGCGGGGCTGGCGGCAGGCATGACGACGATCTTCTGGCCGGAAAAGCCGATGGAAGGCCCGCCCGGTGCTATCGTCATCAACAGCGCCGAGGAATTGCGTAAAGAACTGGCTCTCTGATCGAACTCACAAACGTCGGCGCCGCCCCTCATCCGGCTGCCGCCACCTTCTCCCCGTAGTGACGGGGAGAAGGGGCTTGCCACACCTTGGTGCTCTTTCTTCAACGTTGATGATTGGTGAAACCGTCTGTGACAGCGACCTTTCTCCCCGTCACCATACGGGGAGAAATGCCCGGCAGGGCAATGAGGGGCGGAGCGACGCTGAAATTCTTCTCACGACGAAACAGGCGCCAGCCAAGAACCCGTGGTGCTCAGTTGCGGTAGACCGGTTCCTGCTCGTCGAGGATCGCCTTCAACTCGCTGAGATGGCGTTCGGCCTGGCCGGGATAGTCGTCCATCTCGCTTGCGGTCTTCTCGGCGATCGCGTCGGACAGCGTCCGCAGCGGGCGGCCTGTCCACAGCGCCTTGATGTAGGTCTCGGCGGCGCGCTCGAAATAGAACATGCGGTTGAAGGCATCGGCGACCGTGTCGCCGATGACCAGCACGCCGTGGTTTCCCATCACCATCACCTTGACCTTTGGATCGACGAGGAGCTGCGAGCAGCGTTCGCCCTCCTCCTCGAAGGCCAGCCCGCCATAATGGGCATCGACGACATGGCGGTTGAAGAACATCGCCGAGTTCTGGTCGATCGGCGGCAGGCGAGAGTCGGCGAGCGACGCCAGCACCGTGGCGTGGATCGAATGCACATGTATGACGCAGCGCGCGTGGCGGACATTGCGATGGATGGCGCCATGCAGCCCCCACGCCGTCGGGTCGGGCGCGTTCGGCCCCGAGAGCGTGTCGGGATCGTTGGCGTCGATCAGCAGCAGGTCGCTCGCCTTGATGCGCGAGAAATGCACCTGGTTGGGGTTCATCAGGAACTGCGTGCCGTCGTCATTGACCGCCAGCGAGAAATGGTTGGCCACCGCCTCGTGCATGTTGAGCCGCGCGGTCCAGCGAAAGGCGCAGGCGAGATCGACGCGCTCCTCATAGAAGGGCAGGTTGGTCAGCGGTTCCTTTTGCAGGCGGGCTATGCTCATCGAGGACACTCCGTGAAAGAGGCGAGAATGCCGCGACCAGCCGAGGCTCGCAACCGCTTTCGCTTGGTGCAGGGACCGACGCCGATGTCCTTGCCTATGCCGCCGTGCTGGCGGCGGCGACGGCCCGCAGGCCGCCATGCTCGACGATGAAGTCGATGACCTCCCGCAGTCCCTTGCCGCGCGACAGGTCGGTGAAGCCGAACGGCCGCTTGCCGCGCATGCGGCCGGCGTCGCTCTCCATCACATCGAGATTGACATTCACATAGGGCGCCAGATCGCTCTTGTTGATGACCAGGAAATCGGAGCGGGTGATCGCCGGCCCACCCTTGCGCGGGATCTCCTCGCCCTGGCAGACCGAGATGACATAGAGCGTCAGGTCGGCAAGATCAGGCGAGAAGGTGGCGGCGAGGTTGTCGCCGCCGGATTCGATGAAGACGATGTCGAGGTCGGGGAATTTCTTGTTCATCTCGGCGATCGCCTGCAGATTGATCGAGGCATCCTCGCGGATCGCGGTATGCGGACAGCCACCGGTCTCGACACCCATGATGCGATCCTCCGGCAGCGCTTGCAGCCGGGCCAGCATCATGGCGTCTTCCTTGGTGTAGATGTCGTTGGTCACCACCGCGATCGAGAATTCGTCGCGCAGCGCCTTGCACAGCTTTTCGGTCAGCGTCGTCTTGCCCGAACCGACCGGACCGCCAATGCCGACGCGCAGCGGACCATTTTTCTGTGTCATGCGGGAAACTCCGTGATGGCGAGGATGGCAAAGCCGAGCCCGATCAACAGGCACAGCGGCGAGTAATAGCGCAGGTCGAGCCGCGCGAAAGGCTGCTCCGGTGCCAGCCGCCGCCACCATGGCGTGAAGCCGGCAATGCCGCGCCCCAGGAACACCAGCCCGATGAGCAGCGAGGTGGCCGCGAGGCCCTCCCTGGGGAAGGGCGAGGCAAAGACCCCTTCAAGCGCCATCGGCCACAGTGTCGCCAGGGCAAGGCACGCAGCAACGGCGAAACTGGCGAAAGGGGTCGGCATCTCATCGACTCCGCGAAAGCCGACGACGGCATGGGCGCAAGAGGCCGCATCCCGGCCCGGCCAGATGCCGCCAATGCCCCAGTAGACATGCAGCGCCGTGATCAGCAGTAGGACAAACGATAGCGCGAAGGCGAGAAAAATCATGAACGGAACAACCGCGAATACTGGGTTTCGTGCTTCATAGCCATGATTTCGGAGACAAGGGCGCAGCCGCCGAGATCATCCAATGCCGAGCGCGCGGCACGGCCGGCTGTCGACAACGCCAGCGGCTCGAAGCCGGCAAGCAGCGCGGTGGCCTTGCTCTGGCCAACGATGCCGAGCCGGATCGCGGCCTGGACGAGGTTGGAGAAGAAGGCCTGCAGGAAGGCGGACAGCGCGTCCTGAAGCGCAATCGCATTGCCGCCTGCGATGGCGCCGACGGCGACACAATAGGCGCATTCGGCCGGCAGGCGCTCCAGCACGGGGCTGGGCCAGGCTGCCGCCGCTTTCAGAAAGGCGGCGCCTTGCAGCATGGCCTCGGTGTGGCGTTCACGCGAACCGGCAAGCGCCTCGGCAAGTGTCGCTATTTCGTCGAGATCACCGTTGTTGCGCGCGCGGCGCCAGCTCTCGGCGAACAGCACGGCGTCGTTCCAGCCCGAACCCATCTCGACCAGCGTTTCCAGCCACCGGGCGAGGGTTTTCGCGTCGGCAACCAGCCCGTCATGCACCGCGCGTTCGAGACCGTGGCTGTAGGAAAAGCCGCCGACCGGAAAGGCCGGCGACAGCCACGCCATCAGCCGCAGCAGGGCGATGTTGGAAGGCTGGTCACTCATGATCGTGGTGGTGGCCAGCGTGACTGTGCGAATGCGAATGCGATTCGCTGTGCGAGTGGGAATGCGCTTCACCATGGCTGTGCGCGTGTGCCTCGGCGTGCGCATGGCCGTGATCATGGCTGTGCCCACCGTGGCCGGAATAGGCGCCGCGCACCGGCTTGAACGGCTCGGAGACGTCGGACACCGTGGCGCCCAGCCCCTCCAGCATCGCCTTGATGACATGGTCGCGCAGGATGAGGATGCGCCCGGCCTCGATGCTCGCGGCGAGATGGCGGTTGCCGATATGCCAGGCGAGCTCGGCCAGATGCACGCCGTCGCGAGCGCGGATGTCGTAGACATCTTCCGGTGCCGCGATGATCTCGATGTGGCGGCCATCCTCCAGCACCAGCCGGTCGCCATCGTTCAGGGCGACGGGCTCTGGCAGGTCGACCAGCACCTTGCTGCCGTCGGCAAGCTCGATCGCCCTGCGGCGCAGATGCCGCTCGTCATGGGCGAGAATGGCGCGGCCGGATGGTGCGGTGGTCCCGGCATTGCCCGCGGTCAGCACCGAGACGGCGCGGGGAAATTTGGTGAAATCGGTGCGGATGTCGAGCTTCATTTCATGGATCCCCCATTGGCTTGCGCCCTTGCACGAGCGGGCCGCGCCAAGACGCGGTCGAAATAGGCGTCGACGCGCTCGGATTCGATGGGAAACCGGCCGGCGCGCGCCCAGCCGCCCATGTCGCCGAGTAGCACGTCGACGGCCGAAAACCGGTCGCCCAGTGCGAAGGGCTTGTCGCCCAGTCGTCGGTCCAGCGCCTTGAGCTCGGAGGCGAAGTCGTAGGCCGCCGCCGGGCCGACATCGACCCGCACCTCCTTCGGCAGCAGGAAGCGATGGCGCAGCTTGTTCCAAAGCGGTGCTTCGAATTCCGATTGAGCGAAATGCATCCAGGAATCCATTTCGGCACGCCCGGCAACGCCCGGACTGGCGCCCATGCCCTTGTCGGCGTGCTTGTCGGCGAGATAGACGCAGATCGCCGCCGAATCCGTCACCGTCAGCTCGCCGTCGATCAGGATCGGCACCTTGCCCGACGGGTTGAGCGCATAGGCTTCCGGCGAGCGCAGCTTCACCTCGACGAATTCATAGGGCTGCCCGAGTTCCTCGAGCATCCAGAGAACGCGGCTGACCCGGGATCCACGCGATCCGACGGCCTTGTACATGCGCAAACCTGCCTTTCCCTGGAAGCCTAGACCATCCCTCACTTCATCCCAATGGGCGCCAGTCAAAGTGCTACAGCGTCCTTTGCGCGTCGGAAAGACGCGCGGCGCTGTAGTCAAACGATCGTGTCGAAGAGCCGCAGGATGAACGATATCTGATAGACGAGCGCGGCCGCGACAAAGGCGACGTGGAAACGGCGGTCTTGCACCAGGATCGCGGCGATGCACAGCGCGACGAAGACCGGCGTGCGGAACAGATATTCGTTGCCGAAGCGGGCAAAATGCTCCGGTCCCTTCAGCAGCGTGTCGATCACGTCGAGCAGATAGGTCGCGGCCAGCAGGCCGAAGAACCAGGCCCGGCGCGAATAGAAGAAATCCTCGTAGCTGGTGTAGTCCAGCATCGAATCCGGAAACAGAAGCGCGCAGAGCAGGAACAGCGTGATCGCATAGAAGATGATGAACAGGTACTTGCCGAAGGTCCACGTCTCGATGGTGTAGAGGCCGAACTCCCACCACCAGAAATGCACCAGCATCAGAAGCACCGAGGCGACCCAGGCCAGGTGCACGGGATAGAGCCGGTACTGGGCGGGATGCTGGACGATGCGTGCCACCCCTGACAGCAGGCGGGCGACGCCAAGCCCGATCACCATGCCCATGACGATGCGGATATGCGGGAAGATGTCGTGGGCAGAAGCGATTTCGGTGGCCATGCTTGATCACATCGAACCTGTTCGTCCGCCGCATATTGCTGCGCGCCACCAGAGGCCGCAACGAATATTGCACCGGTCGGCTCGCCAGCCAATTTCGCCTCAAAACAGAAAATACCGCTGCGCCATCGGCAGCACTGTCGCCGGCTCGCAGGTCAGCAGCTCGCCGTCGGCGCGGACCTCATAGGTTTCGGGATCGACCTCGATCTGCGGCCTGGCGTCGTTGAGCACCATCGAATGCTTGCCGATGCCGCCACGGGTGTTCTCGACGGCGACGAACTGCTTGTCGACGCCAAGCCTGCCATGCAGCCCCGACTCGAGCGCCGCCTTGGAGACGAAGGTCACCGACGAGTTGGTCCTGGCCTTGCCATAGGCGCCGAACATCGGCCGGTAGTGCATCGGCTGCGGTGTCGGGATCGAGGCGTTGGGATCGCCCATTGGGGCAGCAGTGATCATGCCGCCGATCAGCACCATATCCGGCTTGACGCCGAAGAAGGCCGGGTTCCACAGCACCAGGTCGGCGCGCTTGCCGACCGCGATCGAGCCGATATCCCTGGACAGCCCATGCGCGATGGCCGGGTTGATGGTGTATTTGGCGATGTAGCGGCGGACGCGGAAATTGTCGTTGTTGCCGGTCTCCTGCGGCAGCGCGCCGCGCTGGCGCTTCATCTTGTCGGCGGTCTGCCAGGTGCGGATCGCCACCTCGCCGACGCGCCCCATGGCCTGGCTGTCCGACGAGATGATCGAGAACGCGCCGATGTCGTGCAGAATGTCTTCCGCCGCGATGGTCTCCTTGCGGATGCGGCTTTCGGCGAAGGCGATGTCCTCGGGGATCGATGGCGACAGATGATGGCAGACCATCAGCATGTCGAGATGCTCGGAGAGCGTATTGACCGTGTAGGGCCGGGTCGGATTGGTCGAGGACGGAATGACGTTGGGTAGCCCGCAGACCTTGATGATGTCAGGCGCATGGCCACCGCCGGCGCCTTCGGTGTGGAAAGCATGGATGGTCCGGCCCTTGATCGCCGCCACCGTGTTCTCGACGAAGCCGGACTCGTTCAGCGTGTCGGTATGGATCATCACCTGCACGTCGTAATCGTCGGCAACCGACAGGCAGCAGTCGATGGCCGCCGGCGTCGTGCCCCAGTCCTCGTGCAGCTTCAGCGAACAGGCGCCGCCGAGCACCATTTCCTCGAGTGCCGTGGGCAGCGAAGCATTGCCCTTGCCCGACAGGCCGATGTTCATGGGGAAGGCGTCAAAGGACTGGATCATGCGCGCCATGTGCCATGGCCCCGGCGTGCAGGTGGTGGCCAGCGTGCCATGCGCGGGGCCGGTGCCGCCGCCAAGCATGGTGGTGATACCGCTCATCAGCGCTTCCTCGATCTGCTGCGGGCAGATGAAATGGATATGCGCGTCGAAGCCGCCGGCGGTCAGGATCTTGCCCTCGGCGGCAATGATCTCGGTGCCGGGGCCGATGATGATGGTGACGCCATGCTGCATGTCCGGATTGCCGGCCTTGCCGATTGCCGCGATGCGGCCGTCGCGCAGACCGATATCGGCCTTGAAGATGCCGGCGCTGGCATCCACCACCAGCGCATTGGTGATGACGGTGTCGACCGCGCCTTGCGCGCGTGACACCTGGCTCTGGCCCATGCCGTCGCGGATCACCTTGCCGCCGCCGAATTTCACCTCCTCGCCATGGGTGGTGAGATCTTTCTCGACCTCGATGAACAGCTCGGTGTCGGCAAGCCGCACGCGGTCGCCGACGGTCGGGCCATACATCTGCGCATAGGCGGCGCGGGTAACTCTGGCCATCAGCGATTGCTCCCGAAATGTGGTTTGCCGAAATGCGATTTGATTGAAGCCTGGCCGCACATTGTCGCCATCCAATGGTCACGCAATGACCCGCTGGCCGACACCTTCTCATCCGATTTGACGGTTGAGGTTAGGGCGTCACCCCAAACCGACCGTTTGCCAAATCGATGGAAGGAAAATCCATGCGCAAGACGATATTGATTGCAGCCGCCGCCACGCTGATGCTGGCGGGCGCCGCCAGTGCCCAGCAGCAACCCGCGCAACAGCCCGCTCCGGCGCCGACCACACCTGCCCCGGCCGCGCCCAAGGCTCAGCCGGCTGTTCCGACGATCCAGAGCGTCAACATCGTCGACATCACGGAGCTGCCAAAGGACACCCAGACGCAGGTCAACCAGGTGATCGCCCAGCGTGGCGACGCCGGCCTGCAGAAATTGCGCAGTTCGATCGACGCCACGCCCAAGGTGAAGTCCGCGCTGGTAGCAAAGGGGCTTAGCTCGGCTCAGGTCGTCGCCGCCAGCATGCAGCCCAATGGCGCGCTGACCCTGATCACCAAGAAGGCGAGCTGACAACGCAGCACGGCGGGCCGGCGTCCGGCCCGCCGGCTGCAGAGGGAAAGGAACCTTGGCAGGGCTGGATTCGTTTCGCCTTTTGAGTGTCGAAACAAATCTCGAAAGCGAGCGATGACCATCATCACCTTGCCCGACGCCCGATGGCTGCATGCCATTGCAGCGGCTGCGTTTCTGTCGGCGAGCCTGTCCCACGCCACGTTGAAAGCGCAGGGCCTCGAAAGCCCGGAGACCGTCAACCGTATCGTCGGCTCGGACGTCAAGCAGGAAGAAGCCAACGCCACCGCCGAAGCCGGCAACGTCAACACGGCGATCGACCGGACGCGTGAAAACATCGGCACGGTGCGAAAGACGTCCAAGCTCGACAAGGTCGAGATCGTGCTCCTCACCGACGCGGCGCGCAGCGAAGGCGGCCCGCCGCCGGTGATCGAAAGCAAACTCAAACAGCATCGGCACGACATTGCGGAATTGCGCAAGGAGATCGAGGCCAACGCGCTGCTGTTCAACGCCATCGAGTCGCGGCGCGTGCTTGCACAGGACGTCCTCGCCGTCGAATTCGACGATCCTGGAAAGATCGTCATCTACGCTGCGGCCAAGCCGTCGGACTGAGTCGAAAGCGCCAGTCATCCTTGGGCGACATGCATGAGACGCCATCGATCTCACAGCTTGCCCATCACCTTCTGCTGAAATCCGTAGACCTCGCGCTTGCCGCCGAGCGGCACCAGCGTCACGTCGCGCTCCTGGCCAGGCTCGAAACGCATGGCCGTGCCGGCGGCGATGTCGAGGCGCATGCCGCGCGCGCGGTCGCGGTCGAACTTCAGGCCCTCATTGGTCTCGAAGAAATGATAGTGGCTGCCGACCTGGATCGGCCGGTCGCCGCTGTTGGCCACTTTCAGGGTGACTGTGGGCAGCCCCTTGTTGAGTTCGATGTCGCCGTCCTTGGTGATGATTTCGCCGGGGATCATCGTGCCTCACAACATGCCGAAGACGAGGCCGGCACCGACCGCCGCGCAGCCCGCACCGGCGGCGCGGGCCAGGCCACGGAACCTGACGCCAAGCCCGAGCCCGGCAGCGATGCCGGTGGCATGCAGCAGCACTGTCGCGATGGCAAAGCCCGCCATATATTCGAGCCCGCCGGCATTTTCCGGCACCTCGGTGCCATGCGCATGGCCATGGAACAGCGCGAACAGGCCAATGATGGCGACGCCGGCCGAGACTGGCAGATCGACTGCCAGCGCCACCAGCAGCCCGAGCGCCACGACGGACGCCAATATGCCGGGTTCGACGAACGGCAGCGGCATATGCAGCATGCCGAGCCCGCCGCCGACCAGCATCACGCCGATAAAAGCCGCCGGCCAGGCCCAGATTGCCTTGCCGCCCTTGAGCGACGCCCACAGGCCGACCGCGATCATCACCGTCATGTGATCGAGGCCGGAGGGCGGGTGCATGAAGCCGGCCATAAAGGAGGAGGTCGTGCCGATGCCGACATGGGCATAGGCCGGCATGACTGCTGCCAGCAGCAGGATCGCCGACAGGCACAGGCGTTTGGCGGACATCATTCTATTTGCCTTTCGTTTGCGGGGTGGTGGTGTCACGCCGCCTTGCGGGGCCCGCACCCTTCAGCTTTGAGAACGCGCCTGGTCGAGGCGGGATATTTCTTCAGCATCGCCGGCGGGCGGATCGGCCGCGCCGAAAAATTGCCGCCGCAATTGGGGCAGGTGCCGCCCAAAATGTGTTCCACGTAGTCGGCGCAAAAGGTGCACTCGAAGGTGCAGATCAGCGCGTCCGCCGCCTCCAGCGGCAGGTCCTTGTCACAGCATTCGCAATTGGGACGCAGCTCCAGCATTTTTCTCACCTCACCTGATGGGTTCGTGCACGGTCACCAGTTTGGTGCCGTCGGGGAATGTCGCCTCGACCTGCACGTCAGGGATGATCTCGGCGATGCCTTGCATCACCTGCGCGCGGGTGACGACGTAGGCGCCGGCCTCCATCAACTCGGCGACCGGGCGGCCGTCACGGGCGCCCTCGACGACGAAATCGGTGATCAGCGCGATCGCTTCCGGATGATTGAGCTTGACGCCGCGTTCGAGCCGCTTGCGCGCCACGATCGCCGCCATGGCGATCAGCAGCTTGTCCTTTTCCCTCGGTGTCAGGTTCATGCGCTTCCCTGGACTGGCGTAGACAGACTTACAGTGACCATAATTTGGGCAACCCAGCCTTTCCGTTGAGCAATTCGACCAGCGGAACCAGCCGCTGGCGGAGCCGATAGCCGTCCCCGGCGTAGAGCCTCGCAAGAAGCTTGCCAGATTTCCTCACGCTCCAGGCACTGGCGCTGCCCTGGTCGCTGACGATCTCCAGAACCGGATCGAGCAGGGCCTCGGCCCGCGGCGACACCAGCAGCAGCGTCGCCATCGCGACCGCGCCACCGGCAATCGCCGGGCGGTCCAGCGTGGCAGCAATATCGGGTCCGATGCGGAAATCCTCGGCATGAATGAGTTCGCCGTCCTGGCGGACACGCCAGCGGTCATGGAAATTGCCTTTCGTGACGTGTTCGCCCATGGCCAGGCGGCCAAAGACCGTGGCCTCCAGCACCAGCGCCTCGGCGCCGACGGCAAGCTCGACGTCGAGCGTGCGGGCAAACGCCGCCTGGTCGAAGACGATGGTTTCCTGCGGCAGCCAGGCGATGCGGCCGTTTTCACCGACCGATAGTTTCACCCGTACCTCGGCATGGTCGGATGCCGCCCGATAGATTTTCTCGCAGGCCTGGGTCGTGATCGAGGCCGAGGCCGCCGCACCGACATCCACCTCCCAGGCGATACGGTCACCGCCGGTCATCCCGCCGGCGGTGTTGATCAGCACCGCTTCGAGCGGATCGGCCGAGACCGCCGGCATCCTTATCTTGGCGGCACCGTCCTGATAGAGGCGCCGCAGCCGCGTGCGACCGTCGACGACGGCGCAGGAAAGCCGAGCCGCGCCCGCGGCGCGCTGCGTCGAAATCCTGCCATGTTCGGTCTTATCCATGCCAGCACGTTAAGCACTCCGGCGCCTTTGTCGATGCATGGCTTGATATAGCTTGTTGCTTGACAACGTTTCGGTTTCTATAGAGGGAACCACCTTGGTACGGTCATGCAGCGCTTGGCGGGGGTATAGAGCGAAGACGGCGGCTTGATACCGGGAGAAAAAGGGGCGCTGCTCAATTGGCGTCGGGAAACGCGACATAGTGGGGAAGAAACCGAATGGCCGACCAGCTGGCAACGGATATCATCGCGAAGATCAAGGCTCATGCCGAGCCCGGCGGCGAAGAAATCACGACCAACACTGAATTGACCTCGCTTGGTATCCATTCGCTCGAGCTGACGGAGATCATCTTCGATCTCGAGGAAGATTATGGCATCGAGATCGAGATGAACACGGTCGATGCCTGGAGCAATCTGAAGAATGTCGGCGACATGGTGGAAGCTGTTCGCGCGCTGATCGCGAAAAAAGCCTGACCTGAATGCGGCAGCGCGTTGTCATCACCGGCATGGGCGGTATTTGCGGGCTTGGCACCAACGCGCCCGCGATCTGGAATGAAATGCGCGCCGGCCGCTCGGCCATCGGCCAGATCAGCAGTCCGCAATTGCATGATCTGAAGGTCAAGGTCGGTTGCGAAATCAAGACGCTTCCCGATCACGGCATCGACCGCAAGCAATTGGTGTCGATGGACCGCTTCAGCCTGCTGGCGGTGATCGCGGCCAGGGAGGCTATGCAGCAGGCCGGTCTGGCCTCGGACGAAGCCAACACCTACCGGATGGGCACCGTCGTCGGCGTCGGTGTTTGCGGCTGGGAAGCGATCGAAGAAAACTACCGCGCCATCCTGATCGAGGGCAAGAACCGCGCCGGCATCTTCACCGTGCCGAAAGTGATGCCCAGTGCGGCCTCCGGCCAGGTCAGCATGAGTCTCGGCCTGCGCGGTCCGGTTTTCGGCGTCACCTCCGCTTGCTCGTCGTCCAACCATGCCATCGCCTCGGCCGTTGACCAGATCAGGCTCGGCCGCGCCGACGTGATGGTCGCCGGCGGCACCGATGCGCCGCTGGTCTGGGGCATCCTGAAGGGCTGGGAAGCATTGCGGGTGCTGGCGCCCGACACCTGCCGGCCATTCTCGGCCGATCGCCAGGGCCTGTCGCTCGGCGAGGGCGCCGGCATGGCGGTGCTGGAGAGCTACGAACATGCCATGGCGCGCGGCGCCACCATTCTTGCCGAAATTGCCGGCGCCGGCCTTTCCGCCGACGCGTCCGACATCGTCGCGCCAACCATCGAAGGACCGACGGCCGCCATGCGCGCCTGCCTGGCCGACGCCGGGTTAAATCCCGAGGATGTCGACTATCTCAATGCCCATGGCACCGGCACCAAGGCCAACGACCAGATCGAGACGGCGGCGATCAAGCGCGTCTTCGGCGACCATGCTTACAAACTTTCGGTGTCGTCGACCAAATCCATGCATGCCCATTGCCTTGGCGCATCGGGCGCGCTGGAGATGATCGCCTGCGTGATGGCGATCCGTGAAGGCATGGTGCCGCCGACGGCCAATTTTCGCGAAGCCGATCCTGATTGCGACCTCGACATCACGCCGAACGTGGCGCGTGAACGCAAGGTGCGCACGGCGATCAGCAATGGTTTCGCGTTCGGCGGCACCAATGCGGTGCTGGCCTTCAAGGCCGTCTGATCTTAGCCGGTCTCGACCGGCCGCAGACGATCCCGGCCTGCCCGGGCGGTCCGTCTGCTTGATGCTGTGCTGTTGGAAGATCGCCTGGCAGAGGTTGGAGAGCAGTCATCGCACGAGACGCGTGCGTTCACTCCGGCCTGGTGGTCCAGGCACCTATCTCCGATCGCCCCATCAACGTGCCGACGGCACCGATCTCCGACAGGATGCGGTCAGCGAGTGTAAGGGGCTCGACCTGCGAAGCTGATGCGATCCCGAGCCGCTCCATGGTCGGCAATTGTGTCTCCACGAGATCGGTCACAAGGCGCACAACGTCAACTGCCCGTGGTCCTGACGAGATGACCGCCTCCAGCCTCAGGACAGGCGAGGGTAGACCAGCCTCTTCAAACAGAGAGGCAAGTCGGGCACCAAGGCGCACCTGCGCTCCCGCCCCCTCGATTGTACGGCTGAGCCACCCGCATACCTTATCGTATGTCGGCGACGGGGGCGACGAACGAGCGCCATCCCAGTCAAGTTCGTGGAACACGACGACCCCACCAGGCCGCAAATGACGGACGATCCGTCGGAGCGACTGTGCTGGATCGGGCATGAATTGGAGAACGTAGCGACCAACGATCGCATCGAAGGGTTCGTCAAAATTCAGTTCAGCCGGATCACCGTGTCTGAAGGAGATTGTGCCTGACCCGGCATTCCTGGCGCGCAGCTCCGCCCTTTCGACGGCTGCAAGGGCAAGGTCGGTACCCACAACCTCTCCAGTCGGCCCAACCAGTTCGCCACAGAGAAACGCGACATCGCCGGCGCCGCTGCCGATATCGAGGATGCGCATGCCTTTGGTGATTCTGGCAGCTTCCAGAAAGCGACGCGTGATCGGGTCGATCAACCGTGCCTGGGTGCTGAGTCGGCGCAACTCCGCCTCTGCATGTCCCAGCGCGTAGTCGGTGTCGTTCATCGAGCCCCCCAAGGTGCAGGAGATATAGCACGGATCGCGACGTTCGCTATGTCCAGCGCCTGTTGCCGATATCCTGATGCGGCGTGCTTCGCATACCAAAGGTGATGGCTGCCAGTGATTATCCGGCAGTATGCTCCTCCGTCGATCGAGCCTGCACGCGCCCTGCTTTAAAAAGTGCTATGACGGCCAGGTGGCGCATTTCGCCAGTCACGGAAAGGAAGGCGGGCTACCACCCGCCAAGGCGATCCCTACCGTCCCCGAACCGCCCGGTTCCATGGACATCCGGGCGCAGCGAAACTGTCGCCGCCATATTGATCAGAATCGGCCGTCCGCCTAAATCCTTGGCTGAACTCGCCAAAACCAGTGCCGCCCCGGCGCCAATCCCCGTTCAGGAGTTTTCCATGGCCGACCTGTCCGCCTTTCCGATCGCAACGCGCTGGCCAGCCAGGCATCCGGACCAGATCCAGCTCTATTCGGCCACGACGCCCAACGGGGTGAAGATATCGATCGCTCTGGAAGAGCTCGGGCTGCCCTACGAGCCGCATCTGGTCAACATCGGCAAGAACGAGAGCTGGACACCGGAATTCCTGTCGCTCAACCCCAACGGCAAGATACCGGCGATCATCGATCCGAACGGTCCGGACGGGAAGCCGATCGGCCTGTTTGAATCCGGCGCCATCCTGCTCTACCTCGCCGAAAAGACCGGCCTGCTCATGCCGGTGGACGCGGCGCGGCGCTACGAGACGATCCAATGGGTGTTCTTCCAGATGGCCTCGGTCGGGCCGATGTTCGGCCAGGTCGGCTTCTTCCACAAATTCGCCGGCCGCGAAATCGCCGACAAGCGCCCGCTGGAGCGCTATCGCGATGAATCGCGACGGCTGATCGGTGTGCTCGACGGCCGGCTGAAGGGCCGCAAGTGGATCATGGACAATGACTTCACCATCGCCGACATCTCGCTGCTCGGCTGGGTGCGCAACCTGATCGGCTTCTACGAAGCGCGCGAACTCGTCGGCTTCGATGATTTCGCTAATGTCGGGACATGGCTGGAACGCGGCCTTGCCAGGCCTGCGGTGCAAAAGGGCCTGACCATCCCGGCGAAGGGCTGAGCCGGCCAGGCCCTCGACAGAACGCGGCTATTTTGCCTTCGCCTTGGCTTTCGAGCCGCCCTTGCCCATGACCGAGGCCGCAAGCGATGCGGTGCCTCTGGCCGCGATGACAACCGCGCCTGCCGCTACATTGGCCGCCGCCTTGACCGTGCGCATAGCGCTGCCGGACACCGAGTTGTCGGCGCTTGCCGGCTTTTTCGGCTTTGCGGCCTTCGGCGCGGTCTTGGCCGCGGCAGGCACCACTTTCTTCGGCGGCGCCTTGCCGAAAGACGGCTTGGCGTCCTTGGAACGCTCGGCGATCGCCGGACCGGCGCCTGCCTTCGATTGGGTTGCCTTGCCCTTGGCGGGCGCGGGTTTTCTTGCCTTTTGTGCCATCGGATGGAAT
Source organism: Mesorhizobium sp. P2_D1 (assembly GCF_056404455.1). Classification (NCBI taxonomy): domain Bacteria; kingdom Pseudomonadati; phylum Pseudomonadota; class Alphaproteobacteria; order Hyphomicrobiales; family Phyllobacteriaceae; genus Mesorhizobium; species Mesorhizobium sp. P2_D1. The sequence goes on along the minus strand of NZ_JBFUDZ010000002.1, from coordinate 155,822 downwards.
CCCTCTTCTGGCCGAATTGCCTAGGGAGATAACGACCTGAAAGTCTTAAGGTTCCCCTTGAAGAATCCTTACAATCACGCCGAAACGCCGATCACCAGGTCGGCGGTCCGGCGGCGGGCAAGCACCCGGTCGATGTTGGGCATGTCGTTGGAGGCGATCCAGGCGCGGGCATCCGCGTCGGAGCGGCCATGACCGTGCCAGCGCTCGAGCAGGCGGCGCTCGAGCTCGTCGCGCGGCACGTCGACGAAGATCGAGAAATCGAACAGCGGCGCCAGCCGCGACCACGGCTCCTCGTCGAGCAGGAGGTAATTGCCCTCGACCAGGATGAACTTGGTCTCGGTGGCGACGATCGAGGCGGCGGCGCGCGACAGTTCCATGGTGCGGTCGAAAACCGGGATGGCGATGTCGGGTTCACCGGCGCGGATGCGTTTCAGCAAGGTTTCGAAGCCGGCAAAGTCAAAGGTTTCCGGCGCCCCCTTGCGCGCGCGCAGGCCACGCCGCTCGAGCACGATGTCGTCATAGTGGAAGCCATCCATCGGCACGACTTCCACCGCACCTTCCGGCAGCAGGTCATGCAGGCTTGCCGACAATGTCGACTTGCCGGCACCCGGCGGACCGGCAATGGCGACGACGAAGCGTCGCATCTTGCCGGCGCGCTTGAAGATGGTGGCGGCGAGATGGGCGATTTCGGACATGGGAGCCTCTCTCTGGCAGGAGCTTCAAATCCACCATGTTCCGCATGATGATTTCGGCCACATCTTGGCGGCAGTCGGCGGAAATTTCAAATCCGCATTGATGCCGCGCACTCAGCCTGGAACAGGCTGGCCGATGCGCAGGAAATCGTTGTCGAAGGGAACCTCCCGGGTCGAGCCGCCGGCCGCCAGCAGCATGCGGCCGTTCGCCGTGGTGACCGCCTGTGGTGGCTCGCCGCCGGAGAGCGGCATGGCGCCGATGACATGGCGAAAGGAAACGCTGATGCCCTCGCCGAGCGCAAAGGCGGTCGCCACCCCTTCGCGCTTCAGCCAGTTGTCGCCGATCGACGCGGCATGGCCGACGGAAGCGCGGCCGTCCTCGATGCCGAGCACGCCGCGATGGCGGCCGCTCCATGGCGCGTAGTCGCGCCCGGCATTGCTGAGCCACAGCATGGTGATCGGCAGCTCGGCCGGGTTCTTCAGTACCAGCACCAGATCGCCTTCGGCCTGGCGCGCCAACGCCGTCCAGCCCGGGCCGCCATGGTCGGCCTCGACCAGCGTGACGAAATCCTCGCGACGGTCGTCCATGCGGTACTGCGTCAGGTCGAGCGTGCCGCCGCCGGCGGCCGGGAAATGGCTGAGATCTGCGGACCGCGCCGGATAGGCCAGCATGAAGCGGCCGCGTGCGGGATCCGGCTCCAGCGGATCGTCCAGCGTCGCGGCGAACCGCTTTGGCGAAAAGGCCAGCCTGCCGCCGCCGGTCATCGCCGTCATCGGGTGATGCGCGACCGAGATCGCGCCATGGCCGCCGGAAAACACATGCTCCTGATAGAGGAACGGATGGTTGTCGCGCAGCGTCAGGATCTTGTCGACCGTCGCGCCCATCACCTTGTGCCGCAAGCGGAAGCTGGCCCGCCAGCCATCGTTGGTCGCGGCGCTGTCGGTGACATCCCAGGCGCTGTTGGCCGGCCAGCCATGCAGCGGCGCCTCCTCGACGTCGCTGCGCGAAAACGGCGCGCAGAGAAAGTCGCCGGACAGGCGCACGGTGCCCTCGGGCAGGTCTTTGGGCAGCGTCTCGCGCGGCTCGTCGATCCACGGCGCGCGATGCAGCGGCTTGAGCTGCCGCCCGTCGCTGTCGACGATCATCTCGGCGATGTGGCCGACCGTGAGGTCGAGCGAGACCGAAATGCCTTTTGCCTTGATCGTGCTGATAGTCATAGCGCTCTCACCGATTCTGATGGGCGGAACAAGAACCCGTTCGGCGCGGCTTGCGCAAGCACCGCGTAAGGCATTTTGCATCAGGCATATGGAAACCGTCGGGTCGGCGCTGCCCCGCATCCGCGTGCCGGCACCTTCTCCCCGTATACTGACGGGGAGAAGGGAACTGGCCGCAAGGCCCGCGCTTTCTCTGCAACGCTGGTGATCGGCGAAACCGTTGACGACAGCGCCCCTCTCCCCGTTCCTATACGGGGAGAGGATGCCGGCAGGCAGGTGAGGGGCGGCGCAAACGCTGGGCAAGGCAAATCTCGACCCGAAGCCATCGCCATGAAAGGCTTACTGCCGCTTGTACTCCCGCACCGGCGATTTGGTGCCGTCGGTGTAGGTGACCTGCACCGACATCGACGTCACGCTGTCGGCAACCTTGATGTAGCCCTTGGCCTCGTAAGGGATGGCGTAGGGGTCCTTCTTGTCGCAGGGCGGGATCTCGAACGACTTGTCGAGCGCGGCGCCGTTGAGGCTGTAATGAACCTCCTTGATGGCGCAGCGGTAGGACAGCATCTGGGTGAAATAGACCAGGCCGTGATTGCCGCCCGAGTCGAAGGCGATCCACGAGGTCCAGAACTGGTCGAGGATCTGCTTGTCGCCTTGCTGGAGTGCTGCCTCCGGGTCGAAGCGGATATCGAACGGGCCGGTCTCGCGCCCCCTGATGTCGAGATATTTGACGGCGATGGTGCCGGCCGCGGTGCTGCTAGGCAGCTCGAAACTCGGATTGGGCATCGGCTTGCCGGTGGTCTGGTCGTTGAGCGCCAGGAAGCCGGTGTCGGTGAACGGGCCGCTGTCGCCCATGCGCCAGGAGATGGCGGTCGCCGGTTCGGGCAGTGAGATGGTCATTGACCAGCCCTGGTTCGAGCGCATCGGCGTCAGCGTCGGCACGAAGCGGGAGGGATCGAGCACGTCGCCTAGCGCTGCCAGCCGGCTGCGGCTTCGGTCCAGCCAGTCGGCGAGCTGGGTCTGGTCGACGAAATATTTGAGCAGTCCGCCGTCCTTTTCGTAGGAAATGAATTTGGTCAGCGCCTTGGCCTCGTTGCGCTTGTCGGCCAGCGTCTGGGCGCCGAGGCGATCTTCCGAGAACTCCTGCGCCAGCAGGAAATGCGCCGGTGCGAAATCCGGATTGGACGCGATGAAGGCGTTGAGCTTGTCGAGGCGCTGGGCGTCGTCGAACTGCAGGATATGCACGAGCTTGATCGATAGCGCCTTGCCCTTGTCGGAAAGGGCGCCGAACACCTCGCGGGCGCCGGCCTTGCCGTCCTGCACCCGAAGCAGCGTGGCAAAGCGCGTGTAGGGATCGATGGCATCGACATCGAAGCCCGCGAAGGCGAGGTAGGAGCGCCGCGCATTGAGCATGTCGCCCGACAATTCGTAGACGCGGGCGTTGTGATAGAACTCGTCCGGCCGCTTCGGCTCGGCGATCGCCCCGCCCTGCGCGGCAAGGGCGGCAAAGCCCTTGGCGATGGTGTCGATCGAGGCCGCGATCTGCTGCGTCGTCGCTTGCAGCTTCTCGGTCTGGGCCTGTTGCTGCGCCTGGCCGGCGGCCAGCGTCTCGGTCTGCTTCTTCACCTCTTCGGCGGTCTTCTGCACCTGCGCGGTCTGCTGCGTCTGCTGCTGCTGGGCCGAGGCGATCTCGTCGGTCTTCTTCGCCACCGTGTCGGTCGACTGCTTGACCGCTTCGACCGTCTTTTGCGTCTGCGTGACGGTCTGCTCGATCTTGGCCACCTTCTCCGAGACGATGCCCATCGATTGCTGCAGCCCGGCGATGGCTGGCACCAGGCTGGCGATCACCCCGTTCTGCGAATTGGTCTGCTGTTGCAGGCCGTAGACGCCGCCGGCGACGGCGGCCGCGCTGGTGGCGAAAATCAAGGCCGGCAGTGCCTTGGCCGCCAGCACCAGCCGCAGCACGATGGCAATGGCGATGATGACCGCCGCCACCGAGGCGACCAGCGCGATATAGGCGGCGAACGGCGCCAGCGGATTGAGGATGTCGGAAGCGGCACCGCCGACAAAGGCGATGCTGCCAGCCCATTTGCCGGTGCGGCTGAGTGATGCCTTGATTAGCGACGGCGCAACGCCGCCAGCCCCGATGTTCGTCATGCCCAAGCCCCCCAAGCCGACAGATGCCACGCCCCTTCCCACAGGAAGCGCGGCTTTGGCAAGGGAAGACAGGAAACAGGCGATTTCGGGGCGGCTGCTCGATAGGGGCGCCACCACTGTCCCAAGTCGGCGCTGCCCCTCATCCGCCTGCCGGCACCTTCTCCCCGTGAAGAACGGGGAGAAGGGAGAAGCTCCAGCGCCAGCGACCCCCTCTCCCCGTTCTTCACGGAGGGTAGGGGTGAGGGCAGCGCAAACATCCGGAAGATGGGGCTAGAATCGGTTGGCGCCGTTCAAAACCAGGGGAATTGCCCTGAGACCGCCATTAACCAGTTGGACGCAGCTGGCGCGTTACGTTAGCTTCGCCTCATCTCAGCAACAGCATGACCAGAATAGACTTGCCCTTGTTCAACTCGCGTTCCCTTACGCTCGTCCAGAGACTTTTCGCGGCGCTTGCCCTGTTGCTGCTGCTCGCCGGCTGCACGACCGTGACGCCGCCCGATGCCGTGCTGGCGGTGCCGGCGCCGCCGCAGAAATATGCCGCCATCGTCGTCGACGCCAGGACCGGCAAGCAGCTGTTCGAGGTCAACTCGACGGCGCAGCGCTATCCGGCCTCGCTGACCAAGATGATGACGCTGTACCTGCTGTTCGAGGCGTTGGAGTCCGGCCGCGTCACCAAGGAGACGCAGATCCCGGTGTCGGACCACGCCGCCTCGCAGCCGCCGATCAAGATGCGCTTCCGGCGCGGCGAGACCATCGACGTCGATTCGGCGATCCGCGCCATTGTCGTCAAGTCGGCCAATGACGTGGCGGTGGCGGTCGGCGAATATCTCGGTGGCTCGGAGGAGCAGTTCGCCGCCATGATGACCGCCAAGGCGCGCCAGCTCGGCATGGTGAGCACCGTGTTCCGCAACGCGTCGGGCCTGCCCGACGGCGACCAGCACAGCTCGGCGCGCGACATGGCGGTGCTCGGCATGGCGCTGCATTCCCGCTTCCCGCAGCAGTTCCACTATTTCTCCGAAAGCGATTTCATGTTCCGCGGCAGGCTGGTACGCGGCCACAACGACATGCTCGGCCGCGTGCGCGGCGTCAACGGCATCAAGACCGGCTACATCAGGGCCTCCGGCTTCAACATCGTCACCTCCTACGACGCCGACGGCCGCCAGCTGATCGTCGTGGTGATGGGCGCCGACAGCGCCCGCCAGCGCAACGACCATGTCGAGGCGCTGATCCAGCGCAGCCTGTCGCCCGCGATGGCCGACACAAAGACCAGGCTGATGTTCGCCGAACAGCAGTGAGGAGTGGTCCGCGCAGCGGACAAAAAGCCAATTGCTTGGCTTTTTGAACGACGAACGCCCTGAGCCTGCGAAGGGCGAGCTGCGGTAGCAAGCATCGAGCCACTTTCGCGCCCGGCTGCCCGCCAACGGATTGCCCGGTGAGGGCAATTGTGCTATAGGTTGGGATATGGTGCTGATTTGCGCCAACTGACCTACTGGACGAGTAACCCGCCGCGAGGCGGGTTTTTTGTTGCCGCCGCCAACCATGCCGCGACGTCAGAGCGCTGCGGCGGTGCAGAAGTTGGTGTGATGTCGGCGGGACAGCACCCCCCTCTGTCCTGCCGGACATCTCCCCCTCAAAGGGGGGAGATTGGATGTCACGACTGCATTCGCCAACACCCAACGTCGAAGAAAAAGCGCCGTCAGAGCAAACTGCCAATCTCCCCCCTTGCGGGGGAGATGTCCGGCAGGACAGAGGGGGGTGTGAAGGATCGCTACCGAACGAGCTTCCATCCCGCCGCTGCATTCTTCGGCCATGCCAGCCGCTGCCCCTTCAGATCGATCACAAGAACTTGTACGGCATGCGAAATCCGTCGCGAAACTGGCGATGTTGCGGCATAGGCGTATCGTCAAGCTGAGCACCCCCATCAGGAGCCCGCACCATGAGCACCGTCCCGAAAACGCCGGAGCAGTCGGCAGAAAACCAGAACGATGGCGGCGGCGAATATTTCGAGGCGCCGACCATTGGCGAGCATGAGGCCGAGCATGGTTCGGACGAGCACTCCGAGGTGCCCGAAGTGCCGGATTCGGAGCCATCGGCCCCAGGCGCATCACACGCCAAGGCGAAGAAAAAGCCATCGGCGATCTCGGGCCGCAAATTCCGCAAGCGCGATCTTGTTCGCATCGACACGCTGCGCCCCAGCCTTGCCGACCGCATTCATGCCGACCATCCGGACCTGCCGGCCGGCGCCCGCATCAGCCGCGCCGAGCTTGGCCGCTACCGCATGCGCTACATGGAGGAGCTGCTCCAGCAGGAGCATGGCGAATTCTCCGAGCTCGACCGCCAGGTGGTCGAATCGATCGCCAGGCAAGACACCATTTCCGAAAACAGCGAGGAGGAGTTCGAGGAGCACCGGACATTTGCCGACCGTGTCTCCGACAACATGGCCGCTTTCGGCGGCAGCTGGTGGTTCCTGATCTCCTTCGCCACCGTGCTTCTGGTGTGGATCGGCCTCAACCTGCTCGAGGGTACGGTCAGCGCCTTCGATCCCTACCCCTTCATCCTGCTCAACCTTCTGCTCTCCTGCATTGCCGCCATCCAGGCGCCGATCATCATGATGAGCCAGAAGCGGCAGGAGACCAAGGACCGCCTGCGCTCCTTCAACGAATACCGGGTCAACCTCAAGGCCGAGCTCGAAGTGCGCCATCTGCACGAAAAGCTCGACTACCTCATCTCGCGCCAATGGACGCGCCTGGCCGAAATGCAGCAGATGCAGCTCGACGCCATGCACGAACTGACCGGCGCCAAGAAACCCAAGCGCGCGCCACGCAGGGCGCGGGCAGTGAAGGGGTGAGGCGGGGAGGAGCGGCAGCGGACGGAAAGCCAATTGCTCGGCTTTCCGAACGACGAACGGTGAAGCTCCGGTCCGCCTTCGGGCGGATCGAAAGGTCCACTGGACCTTTCGAAGGGGCTGAACGCCCGAAGGTGGAGGCCACACGTTCGAATCGTGTCGGGTGCGCCATCTCTCTCGAAAAACCTTTAGAGGGCCAGACTGGGCTCTTCAGCGAAAATTTCAGCCAGAAAGTCAATGAATACCCTGACCTTGCTAGCGAGGAACCTTGCGTTGGGCCTGACCGCGCTGATCGCAAGCTTTGGGCGCGAGTAATCCTTCAACACCTCCCGCACCGTTCCGGAGGCGATCTCCGCGGCGAACAGCCAGCCCGGTGTGTGTGCCAGGCCCAAGCCAGCCAGGACGGCCGCGCGGATCTGTTCCGCGTCGTTGGTGCGGAAGGCGCCCTTTGGGTGGTGGACGATGGGACTGAAGCGGCTCGAAAACTCCCAGACACGTGGCGCGCCATCGGGCGCATAGATCACGCAAGCGTGTCGTTCCAGATCGTCGGGCATCCGCGGCTCGCCATGCTCCGCCAAGTAGGAGGGGGTGGCGACGGTGACGATAGGCGTCTGGGCGATCTTCCTGGCGATCAGGCTGGAATCCGATAGTTCGCCATTGTGGATACCGAGATCGACGCCCCCTTCGACCAGGTTGACCAGGTGATCGGTGACGACCAGTTCGACGGATACCCCGGGATAGCTGGCGAAAAACGCGCTCAGCCGAGGCACGATATAGAGCCGGCCGAAGACGGGTGTCACATTGGCTCGTACCAGGCCGGATGGCGCGACGACGCCGCGTCCCACACGGGACTCCGCAGCTTCGAGGTCGCCTAGCAGTCGCACGCCGGCCTCGTAGAAGTCACGGCCGGCCTCGGTAAGGGTCAGGCTGCGGGACGTCCGCTGCAGCAGCTGCGCGCCGAGGTATGATTCGAGAGCCGCGATCTGCTTGCTCACCGCCGGCTGCCCGACGCTTAAGGTGCGAGCCACAGCGGAAAAGCTTCCGGCGTCCACCACCCGGACGAACAGGCTGATGGCGCCCATACGGTCCATCTGCGTCTCCATCCATTCCTAGAATGGAATTGATTGTATTCCAATTGGCCTTCTACCCCCTCGTTCAAGGAAAGAATAGTTCTCTTCTCATCCGCCGGAGGAAAGCCCCTGGCGCATTCGAAAAGGAGATCGCCATGACCAAGAGCACCGACGAGAAGGCCCTCACCGACATCGTGAAGGAAATGGCTACGTCCATGACCGCTGAGCAAAGCACGCGGCACTGGGCGGACGATGCGCTGTGGTTCGACATTCCGGCCTACGCTTCAAGGGGCCTTGAGCCGGCGAAGAAGATGTTCGACCGCGTGTTCAGCGGGTTCAAATCCTGCGACATCGACATCCTCGAAGAGGATGTGAAGATCAGCGGCGACATCGGGATCGTCTGTACGGTCCAGAAGGCCAAGATCGTGCTCAAGAACGGCGAGACCAAGCACGCCTGGGTGCGCCAGACCGACTGCTTCGAGCGGCGGGGCGGCGAGTGGAAGCTGTTCCATGAACACGCCTCATCCCCCGCCGGCGGGGAATGGGACGGCAAGATCATCACAGCGTAGTTGGGGGCTAAGCAAGCCCAGGAAAGGAAGCCGCCATGGTCCTTTCGATGGATCGTCAGATCGCAGCTGCACTCGACCGAATGGTCGAGGGGCTGGGCGAGGTCCAACCTCGCCCGCCCGTCGGCGACTGGCGCATGCGCCGTGAAGGCGGCACCGCCAGGTTCGGCATGTGGGCCGCCCTTCAGTCGGTCCCCACGGACGTGGCCACGCGCGACATCTCGATCCTGTCGCAGGAGCGGCAGCGGACGGAAAGCCAATTGCTCGGCTTTCCGAACGACGAACGGTGAAGCTCCGGTCCGCCTTCGGGCAGATCGAAAGGTCCAGTGGCTGAACGCCCGAAGGGCAGGGAGCCTGCGAAGGGCCGGGCGGAGCACGCACCTGATCAGCCTATCCGGCTCGACCTATGAAACGGCCAATCTCCAATTGCCCGTTGAAGCCTGCCCCGGCTTCCGCTAAGAAGCCGTGACTTGCCGGTTCACCGGCTGGTTCGTTTTCCGGATCGCCGGGAAGCACCCGTAGCTCAGCTGGATAGAGCGCTGCCCTCCGAAGGCAGAGGTCACAGGTTCGAATCCTGTCGGGTGCGCCAGAACCTTCAGATACTTACCAAAATCTCGTAGCTGGGTCATATTAGGCGCACCCTCTCTGGCCCAATTCAGAATGGCTAGGGATAGAGCTCCAGGTTTGTTTTCTTTGGGGTGGGAAGAGGGTTGCGACGTCGTCCTCGCAGCCGACCACGGAATGCCCTGCGGCAGGCCAGTTTCCTTCCCCCTTCAGATGGTGACCTCTGCCTTCGCCCCCTCACACCACCACAAAATCCGCATTCGTCATCGCGAGGTTCGCCGCCACCGTGGCGAAATGCTTCGAGCCGCCGGCGGCATCGCCGTTGCTGTCATAGTAGAGCCAGCCGGTGTCGGTCTCGTAGATGATGTGCTGGTCGGCGGAGGTCGCGGTGCCGGAGGCGTTGGCGGTGAACTGGTCGGGGCTCAGCGTGCCATTGCCGGCAACGGCTGCAAAGATCGCGTGATCGAGCACAATGGTGTCGTCGATCACCGAGAAGTCGGTGATGGTGTCGACATTGACGACGAAGCTGAGTGCGGTGGTGAAGAGGAAACTGTCATGGCCCAGCGCGCCGGTCAGCGTGTCGTTGCCGCTGAGGCCGTTGATGATGTTGTCGCCGGAATTGCCGGTGATGACGTTGTCGATGTGGTTGCCGGTGCCGTTAATGGAGGCCCCGCTGCGCAGGTTGAGGTTCTCCAGTTCCTGGCCGGAGAGATTGAAGCTGACGGAACTGTTGACCGTGTCGGTGCCCTGGCCGTCGAGCTCGATCGCCCGGTCGCCGGCATTGTCGACGAAGTAGGTGTCGTTGCCGGTGCCGCCTTGCATCGTGTCGGCGCCGGCCTTGCCATCCAGCGTGTCGTTGCCGCCAAGGCCGATGAGCGTGTTGGCGCCGGCATTGCCGGTGAGCGTGTTGCCGGTCGAGTTGCCGGTGCCGTTGAGGTTGCCCGCGCCGGTCAGCGTCAGGTTTTCCAGCTCCTGGCCCGAGAGGTTGAAGGAGACGGAACTGAAGACGCTGTCGATGCCCTGGCCGTTCAGCTCGAAGATATGATCGCCAATATTGTCGACGAAATAGGTGTCGTTGCCGAGGCCGCCCCGCAGCGTGTCGGCGCCGCCGAGGCCGTCGAGGATGTTGTTGCCGCTGTTGCCGGTGATGTCGTTGATGGTCGAATTGCCGGTGCCGTTGATGTTGCCCGTGCCGAGAAGCGTCAGGTTCTCCAGCTCCTGGCCGGAGAGGTTGAACGAAATGGCGCTGTTGACCGTATCGAAGCCCTGGCCGTTGAGCTCGATCACATGGTCACCGAGATTGTCGACGAAGTAGGTGTCGTTGCCGAGGCCGCCCTGCATGGTATCGGCGCCAGCCATGCCATCCAGCGTGTCGTTGCCGCCCAGGCCGAAGAGCGTGTTGGCGCCGGCATTGCCAGTGAGAAAATTGCCGGTGGAATTGCCGGTGCCGTCGAGGTTTGCAGCGCCAAGCAGCGTCAGGTTTTCCAGTTCCTGGCCGGAGAGGTTGAAGGAGACGGAACTGAAGACGCTGTCGGTGCCCTGGCCGTTGGCCTCGATGATATGGTCGCCGGCATTGTCGACATGATAGATGTCGTTGCCGACGCCGCCTTGCATGGTGTCGGCGCCGGCCTTGCCGTCCAGCGTGTCGTTGCCGCCGAGCCCGATGAGCGTGTTGGCGCCGGAATTGCCAGTGAGAACATTGCCGGCCGAATTGCCGGTGCCGTCGATGCTTGCGGCGCCGAGCAGCGTCAGGTTCTCCAGCTCCTGGCCTGAGAGGTTGAAGGAGACGGAGCTGAAGACGCTGTCGATGCCCTGGCCGTTGAGCTCGATGACACGGTCGCCGGCATTGTCGAGATAGTAGCTGTCGTTGCCGGTGCCGCCTTGCATGGTGTCGGCGCCGCCAAGACCATCGATGATGTTGTCGCCGCTGTTGCCGGTGATGGTGTTGGCAAGTTGATTGCCGGTGCCGTTGATGGACCCTGTGCCGGTCAGCGTCAGGATCTCGATCTCCTGGCCGGAGAGATTGAAGGAGACGGAGCTGAAGACACTGTCGGTGCCGTGGCCGTTCGCCTCGATCACCTGGTCGCCGGCATTGTCGACAATGTAGGTATCGTTGCCGAGGCCGCCTTGCATGATGTCGGCACCGCCAAGGCCGTCGATGATGTTGGCGCCGGCATTGCCGATGATGGTTTGCGCGAACTCATTGCCGGTCAGGGTGAGGGCGGTCGTGGCGGCAACATTGTCCGTTGCCAGCGTCTCGATCTGCTGGCCCGCGGCAAGTGCATAGCTGACCGAGGTCCGGACGGTGTCATTGGTGCCTTCGCCCGCCGCCTCGAACACCTGGTCGCCGGCATTGTCGACGGTGTAGGTGTCGTTGCCGGCAAGGCCATGCATGGTATCGGCGCCGATGCCGCCATTCAGCGTGTCGGCTCCCGCCGTGCCGATCAGATTGTCGCCGTCGCCATCGAGGCCATGGACAGTGATGGTCACCGTGCCGATGCTGCCGCCGGCGAGCGTATAGGTGAAGCTGTCGGTTGCGGTCGTGTTGCTCGCACCCGACGCACCCGGCAGGTCGTTGAAGACGCCATTCGGGTCGTAGTCGAAGGTGCCGTCCGCATTCAGCGTCAACAGCGCGCCGGAGGCCAGCGTGATCTCGGTGCCGACATTGCCGGCGACGCCGTTCACGGCGGCGACTGAAAGCGGATTGTCGATGTCGACATCGACGCCGTCGCCATTGTCGGCGAAGACGTTGAAGCCCGGGCCGATCGCCGTCGCCTCGTTGGTCGAGAAGGAATCGACAGCCGCAAGCCCGGGGTCGTCGACCGCCGCCACGTTTATGCTGACCGTGGCGACGTCCGAGGTCGTCGTTCCGTCACCGACCTTATAGGTGAAGCTGTCGGCGCCGTTGTAGTTGGCGTCGGCCGTGTAGCTCAGCGATCCGTCGGCATTCAGCGTCAGCACGCCGTGCGACGGGCCGTTGACCAGCAGCGCCGTCAGCGGATCGTGGTCGGCATCGCTGTCGTTGGCCAGCAGGCCGGGCGCCGCAATCGTCAGCTGCGTGTCCTCGCTGGCGTTGTAGCTGTCGTTCGCGGCTACCGGCGCGTCGTTGACGGCGGAGACGTGAACCGTCGTCGTTGCCGTATGCGGGCGCAGGTCGCCATCGAAGCTCACGGTGACCGTGCGGTCGGCGGCCGATGGGTCGGCGCCGTTGCTGTTGGAATAGGTCAACGCATGCAGCAGCGTTTCGAAATTCGCGTTGTTCAGCGAAAGATCGAGAGTGACGGTCAGGTCATGCCCGTTCTGGCCATCGCCACCGGCCGCGATCGTTCCGACGGTTACCCCGCCGACCGTGACGACGCTGCCGGCGGTGAGGCCGTCGGAAAGCGAAACATCGCCTGACGTGTCGAAGCCAAGAACGTCCTCGGCCGCCGTGCCGCCGCCGGTGATCGAGACTGTGAGATGCCCGGGCTGCGCCAGATTGTTTGAATCGTAGGTGTAAAAGACCGTGCCGTCGGCATCGGCCAGCGAAGCGGCGGTGCCGGTATCGAGATGGACAGCCGGCCCGTCCTCGGTGAAAGTCGCCGCGTCGCCGTCGAGACCGGCAAAGGTCGGCAAGGCATACATGCCGGCATCGCGGCTGGTGTCGTTCTGGCCTTCGATCAGGCTGAATGCACCTGTCAGGCCGGTTGACACGGACACGTCGCTGTCGGTCGCGTCGTTGGAGACAGGCGAGTCCTGCGTCGTCAGCACATATCCCGAGGGCGCCGTGAACTGCAGCTGATAGGAACCGGGCAGGAGATTGGTGAAATTGTAGTGCCCGTTCGCATCGGTGGTGGCGGTTGCCAGGATGTTATGTGCCGCGGATGTGTCGACAAGTGAGACGGAAACGCCCGCAATTCCCACCTCGCCGGCGTCCTGGCGACCGTTGAGGTTGGTGTCGTTGAAAACGAAATCGCCGACCGTGGCGGGCACGGCCATGCCGGCGTCCACATTGGAGATGTCGGCGTTTTCAACGAGGACGATCGTCGGCGCGATGCCCAGGGAATTGACGTCGCTGTCGAGGGCGGCAACACCACCTTGGTTCGCCGGTGAGAAAATATGACCGTCGGCGTCGAACTGGACAGAATAGGCGCCATCGACGATGTCGGTGAAGGAATAGCCTCCATCGAGACCGGTCGTGGTCGATACGTTGACCGCGTTGCCGAGATGGTCCGTGCCTAGAAGGTGCACGGTAATTCCGCTCAACACGGCACCGTCGTCATTGATGCCGTTGCCGTTTTTGTCGTCGAACGCGGTGCCGCTGATCATGTTGTGATCGAGGCCGGTCAGCGCCAGCGCATTGCTTGCGCCACCTGGATTGCCGGCGGCATCGCTATAGGTCGCGCCGGCGACGCCGATGCTGCCATGCACCGCGTTGGGCGTGAAAATGGCTGTCCGCGTCAGGCCCGTGCCGGTGATCGCGCTGAGCGTACCGCCACTGACGGTGACATCGCCCGTCGAGCCGTCCCACGCAAAGGTCGAGCCGGGGTCCTCGCTGAAGGTGAACGTGATCGTTGCCGATTCGCCGACGTGGATCTGGTCGATGTCGCTGGAGATCGTCAGGGTCGGCGCGCTGGTGTCGAGGGTGAAGTCCAGCGACGACGTTGCGGTGTTGCCGGCGGCGTCCGTTTGGCTCGCCACGATGGTGTGCTGGCCGTCCAGCAGGCCGGTCGGCGTGAAGGCCCAGACGCCGGCGCCGTTGGCTGTCGCCGTCCCGGCGATGGCATTGCCGTCGACGGTGAAGTGCACGATGGCGTTGGGGTCACCCGATCCGGTCAACGTCGCGACATTGGTGATGGTGTCGCTTCCCGAAACGCCGGTATCGCTCTGGAGATGACTGGTCACCGGCGGCACGCTGGTGTCGAGGGTGAAGGTCAGCGACGCCGTCCCAGTATTGCCGGCGTTGTCTGTCTGGGTCGCCACGATCGTATGCTGGCCGTCCAGCAGGCCAGTCGGCGCGAATGTCCAGACGCCGGCGCCGTTTGCGGTCGCCGTCTGGGCGATTGGGTTGCCGTCGACGGTGAAGTGGACGATCGCGTTGGCGTCACCCGATCCCGTCAATGTCGCGACATTGGTGATGGTGTCGGCGCCGGAAATGCCGGTATCGGTCTGGAGATGGTTGGTCACCGCCGGCAAAGTGGTGTCGAGGGTGAAGGTCGTCGACGAGGTTCCGGTGTTGCCGGCGTCGTCGGTTTCGCTCGCGATGATGGTGTGCTGGCCATTCAAGAGGCCGGTCGGCGTGAATGTCCAGACGCCAGCGGCGTTGGCGGTCGCCGTCTGGCCGACGAGCGTGCCGTCGACGGTGAAATGCACGATCGCGTTGGCGTCGCCCGTCCCGGTCAGTGTGGCGACGTTGGTGAGAGTGTCGATGCTGGAAATGCCGGTGTCGGTCTGGAGGTGGTTGGTCACGACAGGTGCTGTGGTGTCGATGCCGGTCAGCACGACGTTGTCGAACAGCGTCTGGCCAGTGCCGATTTCGGTGATGAGGACCTTGACGGCCAAGCCCCGCGTGGTCGCGTCAAGCGCGGCTGTGTTCAGCACGTAGTGCGCGACGCTGCCATGGGCCTGCACAGCCGATGAGGTGTCGTAGTCCTGCGAGGCGATCTGGATCCCGCCCGCGATGACCTGCACCCGCACGGTGGTTCCGTTGCCCGTGTCGGCCCGGCTCCCGAGGTCGAAAGCGACACTGTAGCTGTCGAAGTTTCCAGGCGCGTTGACCGTTTGCGATACGCTGCCACCGTTGCCCAAAAAACCGATATTGCTGCCGGCAAAGCCGGTCGAAACGGCTGATGTCGGCGCGAAAGCGCCGAATGAGCCGATCCCGGTCCATCCCGTCAGCACGCCAGCCACCGTATTGCCGGCAGTGTGATCGATACTCACGCCGGGGCCGGTGTCCGACAGATCGATGAGCTGGAAATCGCCGTCAGCGAGAAGGTTGGAGATCGCGATCGTCGTGTTGCCGTTGACGTCGGTGGATGTCACGAAACGATTGCCGAGATAGCTGTGGGTGACATCGAGTTGCAGGATCTCGCTGCCGCCGGAAGCGCGTGTGATCGTCAGGATGTGGGTGCCCGAATCATACGAGACGCCGGTCGCCGAACCAAAGCCGAGCAGTGAAATCGTGTCGGATGTGCCGAAATTCTTGAGCTGGTTGGCGATGTTCACACCCGAAGCGAGCTGCAGCGCGCCATGGCCGAAGAAGTTGATGGCGCCCGATCCGGCGGCGGTTGTGTTGGCCAGTGAAAGCGTGCCGCTGTAGACGGTGATGCCGCCGGCAAAGCCGTTAGCGCCACCCAGCTGCAGCGTTCCAGCGCCTTTCATGACGATGCCGCCGATGCCGTCGCCGTCCTGGATGACGTCGTTGATGGTCGAGGTCTGCCCGAGCGCCGTCGTGAAGTTTATGGTCGCGCCGTGCAGGAAGATGCCGGAGCCGGACGATCCGCCGCCGCCGCCACCCTGGACCCCGATGCCCTGATTCGGGCCCGCCGCTCCTCCTTGCACCGCACCGCCGGAGATCGTGCCTCCGGCGATGGTCAGCGTGCCAAGCGTATCGACGAAGATGGCACCGCCTGCTCCCAGGCCGCCGCCGCCGCCGGCGTATCCGGCATGGCTGAAGCTTCCGACGCCGCCTCCGCCAGCGCCCCAGCCGCCATTTCCAGGCACATTGGGTGCGCCGGCAGAGGGTGTGGCCGCGCCGCCGCCGGCGCCGAAGCCACCACTTGCACCACTGCCGCCAGGGCCTGAGCCAGTCCCGCCAATGCCGCCTATGCCGAAGCCGGTGCCATCGTTGAGGAAGCCATTCCACAGGCCGCCGTTGGCGAAAGTGCTGCTGATGCCGCCGCCATTGCCGCCGATGGCCCGGTCGCCGGTGAAATCGACATTGCTGATCGTCACATTGGCGCCGGCGCCGACGAACAGGCCGCCGCCCAGCCCGGCGCCGCCGCCGCTGCCATTGCCTTGCCACACGCCGCCAGTACCGCCTCTTGCGGTGGTATGGACGATGTCGAGGTCGTTGATCGCGACAGTGCCGTGCTCGATGACGAAGCCGCCATAGGTGTTGGCGCCGTCGATCGTCTGGCCATTGCCGTTGATCGTCAGGTTTTCGCCGGCCGTCAGGAACAGCGGCGTCATATTTCCGCTGAGCGTGAAGCTGGTCGTGAAATTGAAGATGTCTGTCCCGGCGCGGCCCGCGATAGCGGTGATCGCCGCATTGAGGGTGGCCTGGTCGGAAATCGTGAAAGTGGTCATCGTCGTCCCTCGTTAGCGCCCGCACCGACGCCTGGCGGTGATGGCCGGGTTCGCCGCAAAAATTGATCCTCTGGGTTTAGCCACCGACCCTGGTCGGCAAGAGGAATGCGCCAACGCGCCGCGTCCTGGACCGTGGGCGCGCGAGGGATCGCGCCCCGCCATCCGAAAAAACCTGCTGCTCAAGCGTCATCCGCCCCTTGTGCCCTGCTGGAGCCCGTCGACAGGACACAGCTGTCCGCCCGGATGCCGCGCCAGGGACAGCGCATCCGTTTCAAGCACCAAATTCTTGAGGCAACCCAAACCCAACCGCGGCGGACGCTAGGTCGGGACTTGCTCGCGGTCAATTCGCGGCATTTGACTATTTCTGGGCGGACTTTTGCGTGGCCGCGGACAACCGGGCAGCGAAGGCAATGGAAGACATGAATTGCTGCTTCAAGCGCGCGCTTTTTAGGACACGGCCGCCACGGCCCGCACGCTTTCCCGCTCCACCAGCGGGCATTCCAGCTTGGTGATCGGATAGCGTCCTCGCCCAGGCGCCGCCGGCACCTCGAGTTGCTCGATCGCCCATTGTCCCATTGCCATGTGCGGCAGGATCGAGGTCGTCAGCGGTGGGAACAAATGCCGGGCGATTTCCTCGTCGTCGTAGCCGACGACGGAAATGTCCTGCGGAATGTGCAGGCCGGCTTCCTTCAGCGCTTCGTAGCAGCCGATCGCGGTGCGGTCGTTCTGGCAGAAGATGGCGGTCGGCCGGTCCTTCAGCGCCAAAAGCTTGACGGTCGCGGCATAGCCGGCGCTGGCCGACCAGTCGCCCTCGACCACCAGTTCGGGATCGAACGGGATGTCGGCGGTGGCGAGTGCGCGGCGATAGCCCTTCAGCCGATCTTGTGCAGCCTGCATCCACGGCTCGCCGGTGATGGTGGCGATGCGGCGGTGGCCGTGGCTGATCAGGTGGCGGGTGGAACTTTGGCCGCCGGCGATCTCGCTCGGCACCACGGCGGGGAAGGCATAGTCCGCCGTGTAGCAATTGAGCAGGATCACCGGGATGTCGAGGCCGTAGAGATAGTCGGGTGCGGTTATCTCGCGGGTGAAGATGGTCATGTAGATCAGCGCCGAAATGCCCCGCTTGGTCAAGGCGGCGATGGCGCGCGGCTCCATGACGGAATCGCCCAGCGTCTGCGCCACCAGAAGCACGTTGCCGGCGTTCCACGAGGCCTGCCGCGCGCCTTCGATGGCGACGACGGCTTCGGGGCTGGTGGCAAGCTGGTCGACGGCAAAGCCGATCACGCCGTCAAGCCCTTCGAACGAGGCCACGGGCGCCCGCAGGGCGGAGAATGCCGGCGCGGCATAGCCGAGGGAGCGCGCGGCCTCGATCACCCGTTCGCGCGTCTGCTGCGACAGCTTGATGCCGGGCGAATTGTTGAGCACGAAGGAAACGGTCGCCTGCGAGCAGCCGGCGGCCCTGGCGATGTCGGTCATGGTGACGCGACCCCTGGCGCTCTTTGCCGGCGGCTTGCGCCGCTTCGCCGTGTCGAGGGTTTCCGGATCCGTCGTCTCGCTCATGGCATCCCCAATCCTAGGCCTGTCTAGCGGCAGCCGGTGAGGCCGACAAGATGGCGTGACATTATCGATTTATAGAAATCGCTGCGATCATTTATATCTATTAGCACTCTGGAGGTCCATCTCTCATGCAGTGCCACACAGTCCGGAACTCAAAATCCACAAGGCTTGGCCTCAGACGCAGGCAACGCGCCGGCTCGCCGGCAGGTGCGCCGCGAAACCGCAATACTGCCCTGGATACCGCTCAAAAACTAATACTGTTTACTAATACAAGAATGCGCTGTACCGTCAATCCATCGCATCCGGCCCGGTCGGTCCGGGAGCGGTGGGAGTGCGTGAAAATAGCCCGATGGCGAGCGGATACTACCTCCGCAAGCTGTGTTTCCGACAAGTGATATGTCTGACAAATCGGACTATTTACGAACGAAGGATGAGTCTCTAAAGTCCATGATCGCAGCTGGAGCGACGCCGTTGTTTCGGCGCCGGGACCCTTTGAGGAGGAGGGCGTCCAAGCTGCAGAAGGCAAATTCAGGTGACTAAGATCGGTCAGTCGAACGACTGAGCCAAACGGGAGGTTGAACATGAAATCCTTGATACGAAATGCATCCGTAGCCACAGCGGCGCTGCTCATCGGCCTGACGGCGACGGCCATCGCACGCGCCGACGACAAGCCGACGCTGGCCTTCGTCGTCAACGGCGCTTCCGATTTCTGGAAGGCCGCCGAAGCCGGCGTCAAGAAGGCGCAAGGCGAACTGCCGGACTACAATCTTGAGCTCAAATATCCCGAGCAGTCCTCCGTCGCCATCCAGCAGCGGCTGATGGATGACCTGGTTACGGCTGGCGTCAAGGGCATCATGGTCTCGGCCGTCGATCCCAAGACCTCGACCGACGGACTGAACAAGATCGCCTCGCAAACGGCGCTGTTCACCACCGACAGTGACGCCCCGCAAACCAAGCGTGTCGCCTATATCGGCTCGTCCAACGTCGATGCCGGCAAGCAGGCGGCCGAGATCGCCAAGAAGGCGATGCCCAATGGTGGCAAGTGCCTCGGCTTCGTCGGCCTGCTCGGCGCCGACAATGCCAAGGAGCGTATCCAAGGCATGAAGGACGGCCTCGCCGGCACCAAGATCGAACTCGTCGACGTGCGTGGCGACGACATCGACCAGGCGCGCGCCAAGAAGAACGTCGAGGACGCGCTGGTCGCCAGCCCCGACGTCACCTGCATGGTCGGCTTCTACTCCTACAACACGCCGCGCATCTATGAAGCGCTGCGCGACGCCGGCAAGCTCGGCTCGATCACCGTCGTCGGCTTCGATGACGATCCGATCACGCTGGGCGGCGTCAAGGAAGGCACCGTTGCCGCCACCGTCGTGCAGCAGCCCTTCGAATGGGCCTATCAGGGCATGAAGCTGATGGCTTCCTATCTCAAGGGCGACAAGTCGGGCATCCCGGAGGGCGGCCTGATCATCATCCCGACCAAGATCATCGGCAAGGACGACGTCGACGCCTATGCCGCCAATCTGAAAGCGATGTCCGGAAACTGAGACAGAGCAATTGCGCCGGTCCGGGGTTCGCCCCGGGCCGGCATTCGTATTGACGGGCCGGCGAAGGCCGGTCAGTCTGTGGCCCACCGGCTGCTGTCAGGCGTGATGAATTATTCCGAAACATCCATAACGGCGTCCACCCCGTTCCTCACGCTCGAGAACGTGCGCAAGACCTATCCAGGCGTCGTCGCGCTCGACGGCTTCTCCATGGAGGTCAGGCCGGGCGAGGTCATCGGCCTCGTCGGCGAAAATGGCGCCGGCAAATCGACCTTGATGAAGATCCTCGGTGGCGTCACCAGGCCCGACACCGGCACCGTCACGGTCGACGGCATCGCCCATGACGGGCTCTCGGTCGAAGCCAGCCTCGGTTCCGGCATCGCCTTCGTCCACCAGGAACTCAACCTGTTCGACAATCTCGACGTTGCGGCCAACATCTTCTTTGGCCGCGAGCCGTTGCGCGCCGGCGCACTGAAGCTAGTCGACCGCGCCCGGCTGCGCACCATGGTGGCGCCGCTGCTGAAGCGCGTCGGTGCCAATTTTTCGGCCGACACGCCGGTCGCCGCTCTGTCGCTGGCCCAGCAGCAGATGGTCGAGATCGCCAAGGCGCTGTCGATCAAGGCAAGGCTGGTCATCCTCGACGAGCCGACATCGAGCCTGCCGCTCGCCGAAACCGACAAACTGCTCGACGTCATCAAGGCTTTGAAGGCCGACGGCATCAGCGTCATCTTCATTTCGCACCGCCTGCATGAGGTCGAGCGCGTCGCCGACCGCGTCGTCGTTTTGCGCGACGGCATGCTGGCCGGCACACTGCAGAAGAGCGCCATCAACCACGACCAGATGGTCAAGCTGATGATCGGCCGCATGCTGAAGGAGCGCGAAAAAGCCTCCGAGGCCGCGCGGGCTCCCGGCGCGGTCGCGCTTGCCGCCAAGGCCATCCGCACTCCTGCCTATCCGAGCCGGCCTGTCGATCTCGATGTCAGGCGCGGCGAAATCCTTGGCCTTGCCGGGCTTGTCGGCTCCGGCCGCACCGAACTGGCGCGCGTGTTTTTCGGCATCGACAGCAGCCTTGGCGGCGCGCTCGAGCTTGGCGGCAAGCCGCTTGCACTGGGCTCGGCGGCGGATGCCGTCGCCCACGGCATCTTCCTGGTGCCCGAGGACCGCAAGCTGACCGGCATCCTGCTCGACCTGTCGATCGCCCAGAACATCTCGCTGCCCAATCTGCCGGCGCATGCGCGCCGCTCGCTGGTTTCGGCAAGTGCCGAGACCGCCACCGCCGAAAAGCAGAAGAGCAATCTCGGCATCAGGGCGCCGTCGGTGCAGACACGCACTGGCACGCTGTCGGGCGGCAACCAGCAAAAGGTCGTGCTCGGCAAATGGCTGGCCATGAACCCGAAAGTGATGATCCTCGACGAGCCGACGCGCGGCATCGATATCGGCGCCAAGGCGGAGATCTACGGGCTGATGCGGGCGCTGGCCGACGCCGGCGTCGCCGTGCTGATGATCTCCAGCGACATGGAGGAGGTGATCGGCGTGTCCGACCGCATCGCCGTCATGCATGAGGGCCAGATCTCGGGCATTCTCGACAAGGACCAGTTCAGCCAGGAAAACGTGCTGCTGCTGGCGGTGGGCAAGCAGCCGAAATAGTTTTTTGCCGCGGGGTCGCGGGAAGCGCGATCTGCTCCGGCGGCATTGGGGAGAAGACGATGAGCAAGAAAGATCTCGGCCTGCTGATCCTGATCCTGGTGGTGGGAACGGTGGTGGCGATCATCAACCCGCGCTTCCTGTTGCCGATCAATCTCGCCAACACCTCGAACCTGATCGGCCTGTTCGGCATCCTGTCGATCGGCCAGGCCTTCGTCATCATCACCGGCGGCATCGAATTGTCGGTCGGCTCGGTTGTCGCGTTGCTGGGAACGCTGTTCATCGACTTCATCGCCGTGCGCGAACTGGACTGGCCGCTGGCCTTCGTGCTGATCATCGCGCTCGGCGCCATCATCGGCCTGGTGCATGGCTGGCTGATCACGCGGCTCAAGCTGCAGCCCTTCGTCGTCACCCTGTGCGGCCTGCTGATCTATCGCGGCGTCGCCCGCTTCTACACCGCCGACGGCACCGCCGGCTTCGCCTTCGGCCAGAATTTTCCTGACCTGGAATTCCTGACGGCCGGCCGCTCCTGGGGCGTGCCGAACAGCTTCATCGCGCTGATCGTCATCTCCATCGTCATGTGGGTGGTGCTGCACCGCTCGGTGTTCGGCCGCTATCTCTACGCCATCGGCAAGAACGAGGAGGCGGCGAAATATTCCGGCATCCGCACCGGCCGCGTCGTCATGGCCGCCTATGTCATCTGCGGTGTACTGACGGCGCTGTCGGCGATCTATTTCGCCATGTACACGCGCTCGATCTCGCCGGCCAGCCATGGCCAGTTCTACGAGCTTTATGCCATTGCCGCGGCCGTGCTCGGCGGCTTCTCGCTGCGCGGCGGCGAGGGCTCGTTGATCGGCGTCATCCTCGGCACGGTGCTGCTGCAGGAACTGCAGAACCTCGTCAACCTGCTCGGCATCCCGTCCTCGCTCAATTTCGCGGTGATGGGTGGCGTCATCCTCATCGGCGTGCTGGTCGACCAGCAATGGGGCGTGTTCCGGGCAAGGCGGCTGATGGTCGACGCCGCTCGCAAGAACGTGGCCGGTGCGGCCGCGGAATAACCGTCAGCCCCGGCACAGCTCTGTATCGATGAAATGATTGCAGCCGTGGTGTTGTTCTGCGATCCACTGGACACGCACATCGGGCCAAATGCCTGATATCGATGGCGGATGGATGGTAGGCGATGGGTGCAGTTCCTGAACCATTGACGCTCAGGGCCGGGGCGCTTGCGGTCGACCTCGTGCCGCGCATTGGCGGCAGCGTGGGCTCGCTGCGCTGGCGCGGCATCGACCTCATGCGCCGGCTTTCCGATGACGATCGGCAAGCGGGCAACGTGCTTGGCGTCGCCATGTTTCCGATGATGCCCTACGCCAACCGCATCGCTGGAAACGCCTTCGACTTCGCAGCCAAGCGCTGGCAGGTCCAGCCGAACAATCCACCCGAAACAATCAACGTGCATGGCAGTGGCTGGAAACACGCCTGGACTGTCGCTGAGGCGAGCGACGCCCAGGCAACGCTGTCGCTGGATATCGCAGCCGGCGTCGAACCTTACTCCTACCGCGCGACGCAGGCTTTCGTGGTGTCCGAGGTAGGGCTCAACGTGACCATGACGCTGACCAACACGGGGCCGGTTTCCATGCCGTTCGGTTTTGGCCTGCATCCCTGGTTCGATCGCGACCCGGACGTCACATTGCAGTTCGAGGCGACGCGGTTCTATCTCGAAGAACCGCAAGGCATCGCGGGCGATCCGATCACGCTTGCACCCGAACTCGACTTCGCCGCCGGCCGGCCTTTGCCCGCCGGCTGGCGCAACAATGACTATGGTGGCTGGACGGGCGAGGCGACGCTTCGCTTTCCCCTGCGCGGCGCAGGCTTGCGCATCAAGGCCGATCCCGTCTTCGGACACCTGATGCTGTACGCCGACCCGACGAAACCGTATTTCTGCGTCGAACCGCAGACCAACGCCTCCGGCGCTTTCAACCGGGGCGGATGGAACGATCCGGACGAGGGCATCATCGTGCTCGCCCCAGGCGAAAGTGCGGCTGGCACCGTGTCGCTGATGCCCTTTGCCCTTGGGGCCTGAAGCAACGCGCCAGCCCTACCGATTGGTCCCGCGTGCGGCGCGGCGAACGCTGTGCAACAGGATGGCGAGGCAGCCCACCAACAGCAGGGCATCGCCGAGCAGCGGCGGCAGCGCCAGCAGCTTCACCGCCGCCGTGATGAGGGCCACCAGGACCAGCGCCAGCAGCGCCAGACTGCCGTCGTCGACGAACATACCGAAGAATTCCTTGGCCGCGAGCCGAATGACGTTCATCGGGCGAGCCCTCCGCTGAGTGTGGGGTAAGCACCGCGCAGCCAGCGCACCATGGCAAACGAGGCCAGCGCGACGATGGCGAAAATGGCGAGCAAGGCGAGATCGGCACCCGGCCAGTCGGCGCCGATGCCTTCGCCGGTCCAGAAGATGCCGAAGCTGGTCAGCATCAGCCCGACGACGAATTTCAGCGCATTTTCCGGCACACGTGCCAGCGGCCGATGGACCGCCAGGCCGATAAGCATCACCAGGACGAACGCCGCCAGCGCGCCGAGGCTGGCGTAGAGCGTCTGCCCATGTGCGGCGCCGACCGCAATGACGATGAACACCACCTCGACGCCCTCGAGCAGCACCGCCTTGAACGACGCCAGCCCGGCGAGGTAGTCGGCGCGGCGGTCGTTGGCCTGCTGGTGCAAGGCTGCGGTTTCCTTGGAGAAGGCCGCCTCCTCGTCATGCAGGGCGATGACGCCGACGCTGCGCAGGATGGCCTTTCGCAGCCAGCGCATGCCGAACAGGATCAGCAGCACCCCGACGACGAACTGCAGCGTGGTGATGGGTACGAGCGCCAGCAGCGGGCCGAACGTCAGCACCAAAGCCGCCAGCAGCGCCAGCGCCAGTGCTGCGCCGGTCAGTGCCGGGCGCCAGCTGCGCGTCACCCCGACGGCGAGCACGATGGTGAAGGCCTCGACGACCTCGACGAAGGACGCCAGGAATGCCGCCGTGATCGTCGAAAGGATGGGTGTCAGAGTCTGCATGGAGATTCTTCCTGGAAGGTCGTTGCCCCGGGATCGCGATCCGGCATCATGATGCCGTCAGCACCATACAGCGCTCCAGTGGCAGCGAAAAAGCAAGTGAAGCGCCAATTGGCTCTAGATCAAGCCCGATATGTCGGAGAAGGCCATCGCCTTGCGCAGCACCTCGGCGAAGCGTTCACCGGCCGCCTCGCGCGGGCCGCTGTTGTCGATCGAGGTAACATCAGGTCCCGACAAGGTCACACTGGCGCTTCGCGCCAGCCGCGCCAGCACTTCGCCGCGAGACTCGCGCCCGCGCATCGCCAGCCGCTCGGCCAGCACCTCCGGCGAGGCGGTGATCTCGACGATGGCCAGGTTGGCATAGCGCTCGCGCAGCACCGGGATGATCGCGCGCGACACGTTGGCGACGGCGACATGGCCATTGGCGACCGACCAGTCGACATCGGCCGGAATGCCATAACGCAGGCCATGCGCCTCCCAGGAGATAGCGAAGGCGCCATCCGCTTCGGCTTCGACGAAGGCCGCGTCGGCCAGCGTGTCGTGATCCTCGCTCGCGGCATCGCTCGGCCTGGTGATGACGCGGCGAACGAACTCCAGCCGGGTCTCGTCGGCAAAGCGGGCTCGGGCGTAGCCGATCACCGTGTCCTTGCCGGCGCCGCTCGGGCCGACGACGGCGACGAAGACGCCGTCGCGGATCGGAAACCTCTCGGCGGACAATTCGCGCTCGATCAAGGCCGACACCATCATGCGACCCGGCGTCCCTGCCGCCAGACCGTGCGCACGACCGGGACATGGTCGTCGACACGCACGCGCACCAGATCGGCGCGACGGCCCTGCTCGATAATGCCGCGGTCGGTCAGGCCGACCGCTTCGGCCGGGTTCTTCGAGACCATGGCGACCGCCTGCGGCAGGGAAATGCCTTCGACAACGTCGCCGAGGAAGAACGCCGACTGGATCAGGCTGAAAGGAATATAGTCGGACGACAAGATATCGAGCAGCCCGTCGCCGGCCAGCGTGCGGGCCGAGACATTGCCCGAATGCGAAGCACCGCGCATGACGTTGGGCGCACCCATCAAGACGCCGAGCCCTGCCTGTTTCGAGGCCCTGGCGGCTTCCTCCGTGGTCGGGAACTCGGCGACGCGCACGCCCTGTTCGATCGCCTCGTCGACATGGCCTGTCGTGGCGTCGTCGTGGCTTGCCAGAACGATGCCGCGCTCGTGGCAGGCGGCGGCGATATGCACACGGTTCGGTCCCGAATTCCGGGCCGATTCCGCCATCCGCTTTTCGCAGAACAGCTTGAAGTCGCGGTCGGTCAATTTCAGCTTGCGCTGGTAGTAGTAGGCATAGGTTTCGAGGTTGACGAACTGGCGCTGGCCGGGCGCGTGGTCCATCAGCGATGCCAGCTTGACCCGCTCGTCGCCGTCGAAATTGGCGAAGGCCTTAAGGCAGTCCGGCGCCGAAACCTCACAACGCAGATGGATGAAATGGTCGGCCCGCAGACGATCCTGCTGGACACTGTCCTCGATCGCGTCGGCCAGCTTGCGGATGTCGTCCGATGTCAGGTCGGCGTCCTCGTCCATGCCGACGCGCAAGGCATCGAGCACGGTGGTGATGCCGGCGGTCGCCACTTGCGCGTCATGGGCGAGCACGGCGGCGATCGGGTTCCAGCGCACCTTCGGCCGCGGCGCGTAGTGGCCTTCGAGATGGTCGGTGTGGAGTTCGACCAGCCCGGGAATGATATAGTCGCCGCCCATGTCCTCGCCGGCCATGGTCCCGCCGGTGTGGTCGGTGCCGGCATCGATGCCGGCGATAAAGCCGTCGCGCAGCACCAGCGAACCCTCGACGATCTCGTCGGCAAGCACGATGCGCGCGTTGGTAAGAACAGTTTCGGCGGTCATTTCAGGCAGTCCTTGTTTATTCCGGCTGGGTTGTTCAGGCGGTTTTTCTGGCAGGGCGGCGCCCGAGCGCGTGATGGGAGAGCACCATGAACGGTGCGCCCGGTTCGGTTTCGACAAACAGCGTCAACGCATCCACCAGCACCGGCTGTTGCAACACCTCCGCGAACAGGCTGTCGATTGCTGCACGAAGACGAGGGCTTTCCTGTGGCCCCGCCCGGCCGGACAGCGTCATGTGGAAGCGGAAGGTCTCGAAGACATAGGGATAGCCCCACTGGCACAGATTGCGGAATTGGGCGGGCTTCAGCGAGTCCGGGCTGCGCCGTTCGATCTCCGCCTCTGTCAACGGCGCGCGAAACCGGTCGAAACCGAGCACCACGTCATCGGCAAAGCGGTTGAGCGGAGGCAGCGGTCCTTCCGGCACCAGCGCAAAGAAGCTGTCGATCTGGCTGACGACAAGGCGCGGGATCGTCACCACCGGCGTTGCCTCGGCAAAATGGTCGAGTGCCGCGCGCAGCGAGGTCTCCGTCTCGTTGGCAGCCAGCCGGAAGGGGGCTTTCAGCGTCGCATGAAAACCGTAGCGCCGCGCCGAAGCGGTGTGGAAGGCAACTTCCGCCGCCGACAGATTGGCCACCGTCTCCACCGGCCTTGTCGCGCCACCGAACGGGTCGCGGCCCAGCCAGTTGGCGGCGATCCGCGCCAGCGGCTCGTCCTGCCGGGGAGTGAAATAGATGGCGTAGCGCATGAGAAGAAGTCCTCGTTAAAGCGCGCCGCGTTTGAAGAAATGCTGCGACGCGCTTTAAGTCTTGGTTTTTCGCATATCGTACTCCCAAAACCGCTGCTCACTTTTGGGCGACATGCACTGGCCCCGCTGCCATAGGCGATTTCCATGACGGATTGACGAAGCTTTGAAGGGTTTTCGAAGGCAAATCGACCCTGCAGGTTCTTAGCCGACGATTTTCCCAGCTGGACCAACAGCTTCACCCGAAACGAATGACCGGTTAGGCTTTCATCAACCATTCGTGCTCGGGCGCGTTGTGGAATTTCCACGTCCGCTTCGGCCCGGCCATCACGTTGAGATAGTAGAGGTCGTAGCCGTGGCAGGCGGCACAGGGATGATAGCCCTTGGGCACCAGCACGACATCGCCATCCTCAATCGCCATGGCCTCGTCCAGCGCGCGATGACCGTTCTTGTCGGCGTCGGTGTAGACGCGCTGGAAGGCAAAGCCCTGCGGCGGGTTGAGGCGATGATAGTAGGTTTCCTCGAGATAGGATTCGGCCGGCAGATTGTCCTGGTCGTGTTTGTGCGGTGGGTAGCTCGACGTGTGGCCGCCGGGCGTGATGACCTCGACCACCAGCAATGAATCGGCCGGCTTGCCTTCCGGCAGGACGTTGGTGACGTAGCGCGTGTTGGTGCCCTTGCCGCGCACCTCCTGGCCGAGTTCGTCCGGTCCGATCACGCGCACCGGCAGGCCGCCGCCGAGGCCCGGTGCAGAGCAGACCGCGAGCTCCAGCTCCGTGTCTGCCGTAACCGACCAGTCCGACCCTTCGGGTATGTAGACCGACCAGGGTTTGCCCTCGAACGGCGACATGCGCTCGCCGAGCAGGCCGAGGTCCTTGCCGCCGGCTGTCGCTTTGCCCTTGCCGGTGACGAACACCAGGCAGACCTCGCGATCGTCCGTTTTTCCCGACGCGCTCTCGCCGGGCTTCAGCCGATGCAGGTCGAAACCGACATAGGTCCAGCCGGCGGTTTTCGGCGTCACATGGGCGACGCGGCCATGGCCCTTGTCGGCCTTCACCAGCAGTTTCGACATCCGGTTACTCCTTCGGTTCGGCCTCGGCCGTTGTCTTGCTCTCGTCGGCCGGCCTCTCGTCGGCCGGCTTGTAGAGATAGAAGAACTGCCACACGCCGTAGCCGGCGAAGCCGAGCGCGATCACGCCCCAGAACGGCGTGCCGGTGGCGAATTCGATGATCGACCAGATGACGCAGACCGCGACGACGGCGACGCGCCGCCACAAAGGCCGGAAAAACGGATGCTCGGAATCTCTCATCCGGCCAACCTACAGCAACCCGGCTTCGCCGAGAACCAGCGCGTCAGGCATTGGGGAAGCCCTAGGCATTGGGAAAGCCCTAGGCATTGGGAAAGCCCTGCGTCTCGACCGTATAGCCGGCCGCCGTCATCACCCGCATCAATTCCTTGTGGCCCACCTCAGCCATCTTGAGCGGCGGGTTCTTCTTCGGGTCCTGCTCGGCCTCGACCACGAACCAGCCCTCGTAGCCATGGTCCGCGAACCGCTGCACGATGGCGCCGAAATCCAGCGAGCCGTCACCCGGCACCGTGAAGGCCCCGAGCGCGACGGCGTCGAGGAAGGATTGCTTGGTGCGGTCGAGCTTGTCGATCACGCCCATGCGCACGTCCTTCACATGCACATGGCTGATGCGCGCATAGTGGTTGTCGATGGCGCGCAGGACGTCGCCGCCGGCAAAGGCCAGGTGCCCCGCATCGAGCAGCAGCGGTATGCCGGCTCCGGAATACTTCATGAAGGCATCGAGTTCCGGCTCGGTCTCGACGACCGCCGCCATGTGATGGTGATAGGAAAGCGGCATGCCCTGTTCGGCGCACCATTCGCCAAATTCGGTGAGGCGTTTCGCATAGACCTTCATCTCGTCGTCCGAGAGCTTCGGCTTGGTTGCGAGCGGCTTCGAGCGGTCGCCCTGGATCGAGCGGCCGACCTCGCCATAGACGATGCAAGGCGCGTTCACCGCCTTGAACAGATCGATCATCGGCTGGATGCGATCCTTGTTCTTGCCCATGTCCTCATCGATCAGTGTGCCCGAGAACCAGCCGCCGCAAAGCGTCACGTCGGCCGCCTTCAGGATCGGCAGCATGACATCGGGATCGTTGGGAAACCGCCGGCCCATCTCCATGCCGGTGAAACCGGCCGAGCGCGACTGGCGCAAACACTCTTCCAGCGACACATCATCGCTGAGTTCCGCGAGATCGTCGTTCCACCACGCAATGGGGGACATGCCCAGTTTGGCTTTCAAGTCGTCACTCCAGTTTTCAGTTCGTGCCCACCCTCCCCGCGAAGGGAAAGGTGGGATTTGCCGGCGTTGGCATCAATCGCCAATGGTCTGCATCTGCCGTTTTTCGTCATAGGCCTTGCGCGCCGCGTTCACCTGGGCACGCGCCGAGACCTCCGGCACCGCAACATCCCACCAATGGCCGCCGGCATCGGTCGAAACCAGCGGATCGGTGTCGATGACCAGCACGGTGGTGCGGTTGTTCTTCCTTGCCTTTTCCAGGGCGTTTTCCAGCCCGGCGATCGATGGCACTTTCTCGGCAATCGCCCCCATGCTCGCTGCATGCGCGGCGAAGTCGATATCGGGCAGGATTTCGTGGCGCGAGTCCTTCAGGAGATTGTTGAAGTTGGCGCCGCCGGTCGCCATCTGCAGCCGGTTGATGCAGCCATAGCCACGGTTGTCGAGCAGCACGATGGTCAGCTTGAGGCCGAGCATCACCGACGTGGCGATTTCGGAATTCAGCATAAGATAGGAGCCGTCGCCGATCATGACGACGATCTCCTCGTCAGGCTTCGCCATCTTGGTGCCAAGCCCGCCGGCAATCTCGTAGCCCATGGTCGAGAAGCCGTATTCGGCGTGGTAGGAGCCCGGCGCGCCCGCTTGCCACAGCTTGTGCAGTTCGCCGGGCAGGCCGCCGGCGGCGTGCAGCAGGGTTACGCCAGAGCCCATCGCGCGCTGCACGGCGCCGATCACCTGCGCGTCGGACGGGTAGGCGGCGTTGGTCGACGCCGTCACCTTGGCCGCCTCCACCTGCCAGGCCTTCTTGCCGGCGGCCGCATTGTCGGTCCAGCTTGCCGGCGCTTTCCAGTCCTTCAGCGCCGCGCCGAGTTCGGCCAGCCCCTCGGCCGCATCAGCGACCAGCGGCAGCGCCCGGTGCTTGCCGGCATCGAAAGGCTGCACGTTCAAGCCGATGATGGTCTTGCCGGAGTTCTTGAACAACGCCCACGAGCCGGTGGTGAAATCCTGCAGGCGCGTGCCGATGGCCAGCACGATATCGGCTTCCTCGGCCAGCCGGTTGGCGGCCGAGGTGCCGGTGACGCCGACCGCCGCCATGTTGAGCGGATGATCGTCCGGCAGCGAGGATTTGCCGCCTTGCGTCTCGCAGACCGGGATGCCGGCGCCCTGCACGAATTTCGCCAGCTCGTCCGAGGCCTGCGAATAAAGCACGCCGCCGCCGGCGATCACCAGCGGCTTCTTCGCCCCCTTGAGTGCTGCCACCGCCGCGGCAAGCTCGTGGCGGTCCGGCCGCGGCCGGCGCTGGTGCCAGACGCGCTCGGCAAAGAAGCTCTCGGGATAGTCATAGGCCTCGGCCTGCACGTCCTGGCAAAGCGACAGCGTCACTGGGCCGCAATCGGCCGGATCGGTCAGCACCTGCATGGCGCGGCTGAGCGCCGGGATGATCTGTTCGGGCCGCGTGATGCGGTCGAAATACCGCGACACCGGACGGAAGCAGTCATTGACCGTCGCCGTGCCGTCGGAGAAATCCTCGGCCTGCTGCAGCACCGGATCGGGAATGCGGTTGGCGAAGACATCGCCGGGCAGAAAAAGCACCGGCAGCCGGTTGACGTGGGCCAGTGCCGCAGCCGTCACCATGTTGAGCGCGCCGGGGCCGATCGACGAGGTCGCCGCCATGAAGCGGCGGCGGAAATTGGCCTTGGCATAGGCGATCGCCGCATGCGCCATCGCCTGTTCATTGTGGGCTCGGAAGGTCGGCAGTTCGTCGCGCACCTGATAGAGCGCTTCGCCGATGCCGGCGACATTGCCGTGGCCGAAGATCGCCCAGACACCGCCGAAGATCGGGACTTTCTTGCCGTCGATCTCGGTCATCTGCCTGCTGAGAAAGCGGGTCAGCGCCTGCGCCATCGTCAGGCGGATTGTCTTGCTCATGGTGGTTTTCCTCCGCAGTCCTATGCCGCGCCTTCTTATGCTGCTTTGCGGCCGCGCGCGGCAAGCCACGCTTCGGTCAACTGTTCGAAGCGCGAGGCCATGTCGGCGATCGCCTCGTCATCCGACATCTTGCCGGCCAGCCATTGTTCGGCCGCGTGGACGAAGATGGTCCGGCCGACGGCAAACCCCTTGACGATGGGCGCCTTGGCGGTTGCGGCAAAAGCTGCTTCCAGCTCGTCCTGCGGCGCTTCCAGGCCAAGCAGCACGACGCCCCGGCACCATGGATCATGCTTCAGGATCACCGCTTCGATCTTTGCCCACGCCGCTGCCGAAGCCTGTGGTTCGAGCTTCCACCAGTCGGGCTTGATACCGAGCGCATAGAGTTCCTCCAGCGCGCGCGGGATCGTCGTGTCGTTGAGCTTGCCGTGTTTTCCAGCGATGATCTCGACCAGTAATTCCCTGCCGACCTTGCGTGCGGCCTCGAACAGCGCGCGCAGCTTCTGCTGCTGCTCTTCCTTGAGCGCCGCCGGATCGTCTGGATGATAGAAGCACAGGCACTTGATGCAGTGATCGACCGGCCATTCGACGAGCTGCGAGCCGATGTCCTGCGAGAACTCGAACCGTAGGGGTCGCGATCCCGGCAATTCGACTGGCCGCCCGAGCCAGGCGAAGGGATGGCGGGCGAATTCGAACATCGCCTCGCGGCCATGCTTCTCGTCGATCAGCATGCCATAGCCGTCGCGACCGGCGGCGACCTTCGCCGCCGCCTTGACCGCCAGAACCTTGAAATCGCGGATGCGTGCGGGATCGGCACCGGCCTTCGCCGCCACATCCTCGAGCTGCACGCGGTGATCGCAGGCGAGCGCCATCAGCGAGGGAACATCGCGGCGACGCGTGGTTGCCCAATGGATGTGGTTGACCGCCTCGTCCTTGCGCAAGGCGAGATGCTTGCTGCCGTTCTTGAGGAAGAACTGCAGCTCCTCGAAGGTCGGATATTCCGGCGCGCACAGCAGCCGCGACACGGCGAAGGCGCCGCAAGCATTGGCCCAGGTCGCCGCCGTCGCATGGTCTTCGCCACCCAGCCAGCCACGCAGAAAGCCGGACATGAAGGCGTCACCGGCGCCGAGCACATTGTAGATCTCGATCGGAAAGCCCTTGCCGACGACGCCGTCCTCGAGATCCTCGCTGATCGGCCCGTCATAGACGATGCAG
The DNA here is from genome assembly GCF_056404455.1 of Mesorhizobium sp. P2_D1. Lineage (NCBI taxonomy): Bacteria > Pseudomonadati > Pseudomonadota > Alphaproteobacteria > Hyphomicrobiales > Phyllobacteriaceae > Mesorhizobium > Mesorhizobium sp. P2_D1. The sequence goes on along the minus strand of NZ_JBFUDZ010000002.1, from coordinate 123,548 downwards.
CCCATGGCGCCACGCTTCAGAACGATGGTCGCGGCGGACAGCGAGCGGATCGTCTTCAAGGCGCTCAGGCAATCATCGGCACCCGACGCGATCATGATCTCTTCTTCGGTGCCGACGATCAGGTCGCAATCGGGCAGTACCGTCTTCAACTGGGCCGAGACCCTGTCTGATTTCACATAACGCTCGAACCCTTCGGCATGGCCGGCCAGACCCCAGAGGTTCGGCCGATAGTCGATGTCGAACACCACCTTGCCGCCCTTGGCCTTGATGATGCGGATTGCCTTGCGCTGGGCGGCATCGCTGTTGGGACGGGAAAAATGCGTGCCGGTGACGACGATGGATCGCGCCGAGGCGATGAAGGCCTCGTCGATGTCTTCCGGCGCCAGCGCCATGTCGGCGCAGTCTGAGCGGTAGAAGATCATCGGCGACACGCCTTCATCCTCGACCGACAGCAGCACCAAGGCGGTCAGCCGCTCCTTGTCGGTATTCAGCCCGGCGACGCACACGCCTTCGCGCCTTAGCTGTTCGCGGATGAAGCGGCCCATCTGCTCGTCGCCGACGCGGGTGAGCAGTGCCGAGCGCAAGCCGAGCCTCGCCGTGCCGACAGAGATGTTGGCCGGGCAGCCGCCGACCGACTTGGCGAATGAGGTGATGTCCTCCAGCCGCGAGCCGATCTGCTGGCCATAAAGGTCGACGGAAGCGCGACCGATGGTGATGACGTCGAGCGGCGCCTGTTTCGCGTCCACGGCTTCGCTCATTGGAACCTCCCGTCAGTCTTGTTGTCTTGAGCAACGCATTTTGGGGTACACGCGCGAGCGGCAGCGTGGCGCCAGGAATATGAAATAATAATTCCAATCCATAGTCAATATGGAATGAGCATTCCCCGGTCTAAAATTGTCTTTGAGGTGCCTGCTAGGCCTTGCGCCTGCGGCCCGTGCTGCGCCGTTTTTCGCCGACGCCAACGGTCAGCGCCATGGCCAGCGCCATCGTCGCCGACAGCGAGCGGAAGCCGGCGAAATCCGCCTCGGCAACCTCGAACCAGATGCTGGCGAACTGGGCAAGAGGCGAAAACGAGCTGTCGGTGATGGCGACGATCGGCACGCCCTGTTCCGAAATGTTGCGCGCCTCCTCGATGGTGGCCGGCGCGTACGGCGAGAAGCTGATGGCGATGACGGCGTCCGCCGGCGTGGCGAATGCGATCATCTCGGCGTTCAGCCCGGCGGCCGATTCGATCAGCTGGTTGCGGATCTTCAGTTTGCCCAGCGCATAGGCGATGTAGGACGCCACCGGATAGGAGCGGCGCTTGGCCAGCACATAGATGGTCTCCGCCTTCGCCAGCAGCGAAATCGCGTCTTCCAGATGCGCGTCGTCCAGCGTGCGCGAAATGTCGTTGAGCGAGGTGCTGGCGGCGGCGACGAAGCCGTCGAAGATCGCCCGGTGACCGGCGGCGCCCTCGGCCTTGGCACGCAGCGCCTGCAGGCGTTCGTCATAGGACGAGTTGCGCTCGCGCAGCCTCTCGCGAAACACCTGCTGCAGGCTGGTGAAACCGTCGAAGCCAAGCTGCTGGGCAAAGCGGATCAGGGTCGACGGCTGCACGCCGGCCGAAGCGGCGATGCTGGCGGCGGTGCCGAAGGCGATGTCGTCGGGATTGTCGAGCGCGTAGGCGGCGATCTGGGCGATGCGCTTGGGCAGGCTTTCGCGCCGGTCCAGGATGGTGGCGCGCAGCGTCTCGAAGTCGCGAGGTACCCGTTCGTCCATCGTCGCTCTGTCCAGGCTCATCTATGGGTACCCTCTCTGCCCCATCATAGCGAGCCTGCGCAAGAACGCCATAAAAAATGAGGCAGACATTCCATTCCAGGAGAAAATGGACTAATTCATCCATCCAACGCTTCAGGCAGTGGAGAAATGGAAAATGGTCGGCGTCGGTCTCATCGGCACGGGTTTCATGGGCAAGTGTCACGCCATCGCATGGAGTGCCGTCGGCGCCGTCTTTCCCGACGTGCCCAAACCCCGGCTCGTCCATCTCGGCGAGGTCAATGAGGACCTCGCCAGGCGCAAGGCCGGCGAGTTCGGCTTCGCCAAGGCGTCCGGCGACTGGCGCGCCGTCGTCAACGACCCGGATGTCGATATCGTCTCGCTGACCACGCCCAACCAGTTCCATCCGGAAATGGCCATCGCCATACTCGAGGCCGGCAAGCATCTGTGGTGCGAAAAGCCGATGGCGCCGAGCTTCGCCGAGGCCGAAGCCATGGCGGCGGCGGCGAAGAAGTCGGGCAAGGTCGCCGCCCTCGGCTACAACTACATCCAGAGCCCGGCCATCCGCCACATCGGCGCGCTGCTCGACGAGAAGGTCATCGGCGACGTCAATCATCTGCGCATCGAGATGGACGAGGACTTCATGGCCGACCCGGAGGCGCTGTTCTTCTGGAAGCACGAAGCGGCTTCCGGCTATGGCGCGCTCGACGATTTCGCCGTGCATCCGCTGTCGCTGGTCTCCGCCTTGTTCGGCCGCGTCGCCAGCGTCATCTGCGACATGGCCAAGCCCTATGCCGACCGCAAGCTCGCCGCCGGTGGCCGCCGCGCCGTCGAGACCTACGACATCGCCAGCGTGCTGATGCATCTGGAAAACGGCATTGCCGGCACGCTGCTGGTCAACCGCTCGGCCTGGGGCCGCAAGGGTCGCATCGCCATCCAGATATTCGGCTCGAAGGGATCGATCCTGTTCGACCAGGAGCGGATGAACGAATTCCAGCTCTACCTCACCGCCGATCGCCCGACCGAGCAGGGGTATCGCACCATCCTGGTGGCGCCGCACCACAAGCCCTACGACGCCTTCCTGCCGGCGCCCGGCCATGGCCTCGGCTTCAACGATCTCAAGATCATCGAGTGCCACGAACTGTTGACGCGGCTGGCCGGCAAGCCGGCGCGGATCATCGAGTTCGCCGAAGGGCTGGAGATCGAGCGCACGGTGCATGCGATGGCGCGCTCGTTCGACGAAAAGCGCTGGGTGGATGTGAGGTAGTCCGCTTCGCGATGGATCGCCTCAGTTGCTCGCGGCCTGGGCGACGTTCGTCTCCCACCCGTTCACCCACACCTGCCGCAAGCGATCGCCTTCGCCCTTGAACCGCAGCCCCGTCGCCTGGCAATCCTCGATCCGGTCGCTGCGGAAATTGCGGATGGCCTGGCGCAACTCGCACCAGGCGACGATGTTGGCGGTTTCGGCGTAATAGATCAGCGCAATCGGGCGGATGAGGCGCTCGGAGGCGCGGCCGAGTTCGTCGCGATAGGACAGGTCGAGCTTCTCCTCGTCGCGGATGGCGCGACGCACCAGCGCCAGGTCGACCGCACCGACCGAGGGCGCGGCGAACCCCCACGCATGCAGCGCATTGGCGTCGAACGTCTGGCGCAAGGGCGGCGGCACCGCGCCGGCGATCTTGGCGCTGACGCGCTTGGCCGCCTGCTTGAGTTCGCTGTCACCCGTGCGCTCCAGCAGTGCCAGCGACAGAACGATCGCCTCCATCTCCTCGATCGAAAACATCAGCGGCGGCAGGTCGAAGCCGGGGCGCAGGATGTAGCCGATGCCGCGCCCGCCCTCGATAGGCACGCGCATCGCCTGCAAAGCGGCAATATCGCGATAGACGGAGCGCACCGTCACCTCCAGCTTTTCGACCATCATTGCCGCCGTCACCGGCTGCCGCGCCAGCCGCACGATCTGGATGATCTCGAACAGTCGCGATGCCTTGCGCATTTCCTTACCCGCTCCGATCACAACTGACACTACATCGTCAGTAGGGCTGACCTATACGACTGCCTATCGAATTGAAAATCAACACATTCCTCAGCGGCTTCGCCAGGTGAGGCGACAGGCAACTGACATGGACTATGCGGATAATCTCTGGCTGTTCTTCCTCCTGCTGTTAGGCATCATCATCGTGCCCGGCATGGACATGCTTTTCGTGCTTGCCAATGCGCTGACCGGTGGCGGCAACAGAGGCCTTGCCGCCACCGGCGGCATCATGCTGGGCGGCATGGTGCACACGCTGAACGGCGCCGTCGGCGTCGGCCTGCTGAGGCATTTCGTGCCGATCCTTTACAATCCGCTGCTGATCGCCGGCGCCGCCTACATGGCTTTCATCGGCCTGACGCTGATGCGCAGTTCGATCAAGGTCGGCCACGAGGGGCCTGCCGGCAGCCGCTCCGCATGGAAGGCGTTTCGCCAGGGGCTGGTGATCTGCCTGATCAATCCCAAGGCCTACCTCTTCGTCTTTGCGGTCTATCCGCAATTTCTCAAGCCGGCCTATGGTCCGATCTGGATACAGGCGGCCATCATGGGATTGATGACGGTGGCCGTGCAGTTTGCCGTCTATGGCGGGCTTGCCGTCACTGCCGGGCGCAGCCGCAACCTACTGGTCGCCAACCCCCGGGCGACCGCATTTGCCGGCCGGGCGGCTGGATTGCTGCTGGTTGCGGTGTCGGTGCTGACCGCGTGGCAAGGTTTGAAGGCGGCGTGAATTCCAGGCCCGCGCCTGGAAACACCGCCGCCTTATCCCCGGCCTGTCAGGCTGCCCCTTGGCGGCTGTCGATCATGGCGCGGCGCGCCGAGCGGCGCCACTCGACCGCGCCAGCAAGGCCGTGCAGCACCGTCTCGGTGGTCGCCCAGTCGATGCAGCCGTCGGTGATGCTCTGGCCGTAGACGAGCGGCTTGCCGGGCACCACGTCCTGCCGACCGGCGACGAGATTGCTCTCGATCATGACGCCGATGATGCGCTCGTCGCCCGCCGTGACCTGGCCCGCGACATCGGCCGCCACCTTGGGCTGGTTCTCGGGCTTCTTTGAGCTGTTGGCGTGGCTGACATCGATCATCAGCCGAGGTGCGACGCCGATGCGGGCGAGTTCGACCGAGGCCGCCTCGACGCTCGCCGCGTCATAGTTGGGCTGAACGCCGCCGCGCAGGATGACGTGGCAGTCTTCATTGCCGGTGGTCGTCGCGATGCCGCTGCGTCCGCCCTTGGTCACCGCCATGAAATGGTGCGGCTGGGCGGCCGATTTCACCGCCTCCGCGGCGATCCGCAGATTGCCGTCGGTGCCGTTCTTGAAGCCGACCGGGCAGGACAGGCCCGATGCCAGCTCGCGGTGGATCTGGCTCTCGGTCGTGCGCGCGCCGATAGCGCCCCAGGCGACGAGGTCGGCAATGTATTGCGGCGTGGTCATGTCGAGGAATTCGGTCGCCGCCGGCAGGCCGAGGTTGTTGACGGCGGAGAGCACGTTGCGCGCCATCCTGAGCCCCTTGTCGATGTTGAAGCTGCCGTCGAGGTCGGGATCGTTGATCAGACCCTTCCAGCCGACCGTTGTGCGTGGCTTCTCGAAATAGACCCGCATCACGATCTCGAGCCGGTCGGACAGGGTCTCGCGCAGCGCCGCCAGACGGCTGGCATAATCGACGGCCGCGACCGGATCGTGGATCGAACAGGGACCGACGATGACGAGCAGTCGATCGTCGGTCCCGTTCAAGATGGCGTGGGTTGCATTGCGTGAGGCGGCAACGGTGCGCGTCGCCGTCAGCGTGCGCGGTATCTCCCGCATCACCTGGTCCGGCGTACTCAATTCCCTGATTTCCTTGACCCGAAGGTCATCTGTGGTGGTCAACACGGCTTTCTGCTCCTGATTGGGAGACCTGCCGGCTGAAACAAAAAAGCCGCCAGGTCTGGCGGCTGTTCGGATCTTGTTGCTGCAATCTTCAGATCGAGCGCAATCCTCCCGCCGCCAGCGAGCTCCTAAAGTACCAATACGTGGCGGTCAGGTTGATCATGAGGCTCATATAGTCGAAGCGGAGGCGCTTGTCACGTCCCCCCTCAATTTGAAATGTGCTCGTGGCCCTGCGGAAACCAGATGCCGCGTCGAAACCAGTTGGCTCCGCCCATATTGGGCACGACGTGATTTTGTTCGAGATCGTTAATGTCCTTGATGATCTCGATGCTGACAATTTTCTCGGCGGACCCGAAGGCAAGCACGAAGAGTTCCTGCGCATCGGCTTCCGACCGGGCGGTGATGCCGACACCAAGATGGCCGCTTAGCGTGATCCAATATGGATGCATCGAACCGAGGTTCTACTCACCGATCACTCCGGCGATGTTCTGGTCGTAGTCGACCAGCGACCCGGTCATGACGCCGGCTTGCGGGCTGATCATATAGCTGATCAGCCGGGCGAGCTGCGCCGGCTTGACCAGTTGGCCCATCGGCTGCGCGGCCTCGGCCTTCTCCAGCCAGTCGTCCGGAGCGTCGTGCCATTTCTTCTGCACGATCGCCTCGCCCTCGGTGTCCATCCAGCCGGGCAGCACGGCGTTGCAGCGGATGCGGTTCTTTCGATAGGAGCTGGCGACATTCTTGGTCAGCGTCATCAGCGCGCCCTTGCTGGTCGAATAGGGCGTCAGGAAGGACTGACCGGCATGCGCCGACATCGACAGCACGTTGACGATCGACCCTGGCGCCTTGCGCTCCAGGAGGTGGGCGACCAGCCCCTGCATCAGGAAGAAGGGACCACGCACATTGGTGTCGAAGATCTGGTCGAAAAGCTCTTCGCTCGTCTCGACCAACGAACCGCGTGCCGACGTCGCGGCGGCATTGACCAACGCGTTGATGGTGCCGAAATGCGAGATTGCGGTCGCGACCGCGCGCTTGCAGTCGGCGACCTTCGAGACGTCGGCGCTGATGAAGATCGCGTCGACGCCTGCTTTCTTGAAATGGGCGACGGCCTTGTCGCCCTTCTCCTGCGAGCGCCCGATGAGCGCGAGCGCCCGGCAGCCCTCGTCGGCCAGCGCCTCGGCGACGGCAAAGCCGATGCCTTGCGCGCCGCCGGTGACGATGGCGCGCGTTTCATGATTGCGACCGGCTGATGTACTCATCGCTGGGCTCCTGTACCTGCTGTTCTTAATTTGCCGTGTCGAGACGGACGGTCTTGCCTGATGTCGCCGACTTCAGCGCCGCATCGGCCAGCTTCAGCGCCACGAGCCCGTCGGCGCCGCTTGGCGCCGCCTTCTTGCCCGACGTCGCTGCCGTGATGAAGGCAGCGATCTCTATGGCATAGGCGTCGAGATAGCGGGTCATGAAGAAATCATGCAGCGGCGGGCGCGTATAGCCCTTCTCGTTGGCCAGCTCGATCGACACCGGACGCTGGTTCTCTGCCGCGATCATGCCCTTCGAGCCATGCACCTCGATGCGCTGGTCATAGCCATAGGTGGCGCGGCGCGAGTTGGAGATGACCGCCTGCTTGCCGGACGCGGTCTCGAGGATGACGCTGACGCTATCGTAGTCGCCGGCTTCGCCGATCTTCTTGTCGACCAGCACCGAAGCATGGGCGCTGACCGCCACCGGCTCTTCGCCGAGCAGGAAGCGCGCCATGTCGAAATCATGGATGGTCATATCGCGAAAGATGCCGCCGGAGCGCTTGATGTAATCGATCGGCGGCGCACCCGGATCACGCGAGGTGATGGTCACCATCTCGACGGTGCCGATGGCGCCGTCGTCGATCGCCTTGCGCACGGCGGCGAAATGCGGGTCGAAGCGCCTGTTGAAGCCGACCATCAGCGTTGCCTTGGCCTTCTCGACCACGGCCAGGCACTTCTCGACGCGCTTGACGTCGAGGTCGATCGGCTTCTCGCAGAAGATTGCCTTGCCGGCCTTGGCGAAACGCTCGATCAGATCGGCATGGGTGTCGGTCGGCGTGCAGATGACGACGGCGTCGATGTCCTTGGATTTTTCAATGGCGTCGATGCTGCGCACCTCGGCGCCATAGGCCGTCGCCAGCTCGGTCGCCGCCTTCTCGAAGGCGTCGGCGACAGCAACCAGTTTGGCCTGCGGGTTGGAGCCGACGGCGCGGGCGTGGACCTTGCCGATGCGGCCGGCACCGAGGAGGGCGAAGCGGAGTACCATGGAATGTCCTTTGAGGATGGTTCGAAGCAAGGCGCCGGTCATGGGCGCGGGTGATTTTCCGGTCAAGACGACATCGACAGGAAGGCGGTGACCACCGCCTCCTTGCCCGGCCCTAGGCCACGAGTTCCGCCTCTCCGGTCTTGGCGCCGGTGATGTAGGAGACGATATCGTTTCCGTCGGTGTCCTGCTTGCGCAGGTTGGCGACGATGCGGCCGCGGCGGAAGACGACGATGCGGTCGCAAAGGTCGAACACCTGGCGCATGTTGTGGCTGATCAGGATCAGCGGCTCGCCATTGTCCTTCAGCGTGCGGATGATGTTTTCAACCTGTGCGGTCTCCTGCACGCCAAGGGCTGCCGTCGGCTCATCCATAATGATCAGCTTGGAGGCGAAGGTCGCGGTCCTGGCGATCGCCACGCACTGGCGCTGGCCGCCCGACATGTGCCGGATGGTGTTGGACAGGTTGGGGATCTTCACCGCGGTGCGGACCAGTGCCGCCTCGGTCGCCTTGCGCATGTATTTGCGGTCCAGGATCGAGAACGGCCCGAGATTGAACAGCACCTTTTCGCGCCCGAGGAACAGGTTCGACGGCACGTCGAGGTCATCGGCCAGCGCCAGGTTCTGGAACACGGTCTCGATGCCCGCCTCGCGCGCCGCGATCGGCCCGGTGAAGTTCACTTCCTTGCCGTCGAACCAGATCTTGCCGTCGGTGCGTTGCTCGACGGCGGTTATTTGGCGCACGAAGGTCGACTTGCCGGCACCGTTGTCGCCCATGATGGCGACATGCTCGCCCTTGCGCAGTTCGAAGTTCGCGCCTTCCAGCGCATGCACGCCGCCATAGCGCTTGGTCAGGTTTTCGGTCTTCAGGACGATGTCTGCCATGATCAAGCCCTCATTGCCCTAAGGCGTTGACGCCACTGGTCGAGAACGACTGCGCCGACGATGATCACGCCCTTGACCATCTCCTGGTAATAGGCGTCGAGGCGCAGGAAGGTGAAGCCGGAGATGATGACGCCGAAGATCAGCGAGCCGATCACCGTGCCGACGATCGAGCCGCGGCCGCCCGACAAGGAGACGCCGCCGATGACCGCCATGGCGATGGCGTCGAGTTCGTACATTACGCCCATGCCCGACTGCGCGGTGAGGTTCTTGGAACTCAGCACCACGGCGGCGAGCGCGGCGAGCACGCCGGCGATGACGTAGACGAGGATCTTGTGGTTGGCGATCTTGATGCCGGACATGCGCGCGGCATCTTCATTGGAGCCAATCGCGTAACAGTGCTTTCCGTACCGCGTGTAGGTCATGATCAGCTGGAACAGCACCGCCAGCGACAGGAAGATGATGACCGGCATCAGGCCTTTGCCGATTGCCGCGAAACTGTCGGTGGGAAACGAGATCGGCTGTCCCTTGGACCACCATTTGGCGATGCCGCGCGCCGTCACCATCATGCCGAGCGTGGCGATGAACGGCGGAATGCGCGTGTAGGCAATCAAGGCGCCGTTGACCAGGCCGGCGAACAGCCCGCAGCTGATTGCGACCAGCAGCGGCACGATGACAGGCAGGTCGGTCCAGCCTTGCGCGAGGAACATCGCCTTGGGGTTGGGATTGCCATTGACGGTCGCCACCTGGGCAAAACTCATGGCGATCATTGCGGTCGCGCCGACGATTGAACCCGAGGACAGGTCGATGCCGCCGGTGATGATCACTTGCGTCACGCCGATGGCGATGATGCCGACGATCGACACCTGCAGGATGATGATCTGCAGGCGTGCCTCGTTGAAGATCCCGCTGACGTCGCTGCGGGTGTTGAACAGGAAGCTGTCGCCGAGGAAGATCCGGCCGATCAGTTCGAAGACGACGACGAGGATGACAAGCGCCAGGAAAACGTTGATTTCGGCAGGCCACGCGCGCTTCTTCGCGTCGTAGCCGACCCCGCCGACGCCATGAGATGTCTGTGCCAAATCTTCTATCCTCCGTCAGCCGCGGTCGCCCCTCGCTGCCTTGCCGGCGCTGAGGGAAGGGGAGCGGCGCTGAAGCGCCGCTCCTAATGCCCGTTGCTCAGTTCTTCTTCAGGAACTTGTCGATGTTCGCCGGCGTCACCAGCTGGAAGGGGACGTAGACCTTGTGTTCGACCTTCTCGCCCTTGGACAGTTTCAACGCCGCGTCCAATGCGCCCGCGCCCTGACCGGCCGCGTCCTGGAACACGGTTGCGTCAAGGTCGCCCGCCTGCATCGCTGCAAGCGCGTCCTGGGTGGCGTCGACGCCGCCGACCACGACCGACTTCATGTCGATGTTGGCGGCCTTCATCGCCTGGATGGCGCCGATGGCGCTCTCGTCATTGTTGGCGATGACGCCATCGAACGGCTTACCGGTCGACAGCCAGTTGGTCATCAGGTTCTGGGCCTCGTCGCGGTTCCAGTTCGACGTCTGCTTGTCGATGATCTTGATGAAGCTGCAATCCGGCGTGGCGATCACCTCTTCAATATCCTTGGTGCGCTGCACGGCGGCCTGGTTGGACAGCTCGCCCATGATCACATAGACATTGGCTTCCTTCTTGCCGGCTTCCTTGAACAGGCGGCAGACTTCCTTAGTTTCGAGCGTGCCGGAATCGGCCTCGTTCGAAGCGACGAATGCCTGGTTTTCCGGCAGCTTGTCGACATTGACCGGTTCGCGGTTGACGTAGACCAGTGGGATCTTGGCGGCCGCCGCGGCGTCCGACATTGCCTGCGTGGCCGAGGTGTCGACCGGGTTGACGATGATCGCGTCGACGCCGGAGGCGGCGAAGTTCTTGATCTGGTCAAGTTGCTTGGCGACGTCGTTCTGCGCGTCCTCGACCTGCAGCTCCACGCCGCTCATGCCCTTGGCCTGCTCGATCATGCCGTTGCGCAGCACGGTCAGGAAGTTGTCGTCGAACTTGGCCATCGATACGCCGACCTTGGCGGCCATGGCGGATGAACTCATCAGCGCCGCGAAAGCGACGCCCAAAATCAGTTTCTTCATTGTGTTTCTCCTCCACATATTGGTGTCCGGTTGCACCGATCTATCCGGAATCCCCGATCTCCCCGGGGAATCTCTCCCTGATATCGCTTCGCTCCGTGTGGCATTCCCTGCTTGGACTGGAACGCCAAACCCTCTGTTTGAAACAGACGTTCCGGAACGAAAGAACCAAAATGCACAGTTGGTGAAATATTTATTCCATTCCAGCGGAACGTCAAGTGCGATTCCGCGGCCTGCCGCCGGATTTTCGGATCGTTCTGATGGATTCTATCATTCCCCGCCGCGGCACTCGCGCGGGAAAGGTCAGATATTTTCCGGCAGATAGATGTCGAAGGGCAGGAAGGTTTGGCCAGGGGCGTTGGCTGCGCCGGTTTCGATGGCATGCACCATCCGATCGACCAGTTCGCGGCAGAGCGCGGCCAGCGGCGTCGAGATCACCATGGTGAGGATGTTGTCGGCGAGTGCCGCGCGCGACTCGGCGTTGATCTCGTTGCAGACGACCACAGGCATATTTACGGGCCTTGCTGCCCGCAGCGCCGAGACCGCGCCTTCCATGCCGCCGCCCGCGACGTAGCAGCCGGCAAGATCCGGATAGCGCGCCAGAAGATCGATCATCGCATCATGGGTTACTTGGTTCGCTTCCAGGTTGACCAGCGTTTCCAGCACGCTGAAGTCGGGTGCATGCTCGCGAAAGAAAGAGCGGAAGCCGATCTCGCGCAACTCGTGGCCATGGAAACGGTGGCTGCCGACGAAGAGGGCGACTTTGCCGGGCTGCCGCGCCGCCCTGGCGATCATCCAGGCCGCGGTACGACCGACCTTGCGGTTGTCGAGGCCGACATAGCCCTCGCGGATACCGGCGGCAAAATCGGACAGCAGCGAGAAGACTGGTTGCCCCCTAGCCTTCAACGCCTCGACCGCCGCCGTCAGGGTCGGATGGTCCGGGCCGACAACGGCGATGGCCCTCGATTTTGCCGCCAGCTTGCGCATCTGGGTGGCGATCTCGTCGGGGACCAGGGAACTGGCGAAGTCGATGGTTGCGGCGCCGCGGAACCGCTGCGATTGCGAGACCGCCAGTTCGAGCTCCGACGCGAAATCGCCGTAGAAGACATCATTGCCTCGCAAAAGCAGGAAGCCGAGCCGGTACTCCGGCAGTTCATGATGCATCCGCTGCTTGATCAAGCCGGCCGCGTGATAGCCGATCTCGGTCGCGGTTTCATAGACGCGCCGCGCGGTCTCCTCGCGCACCGGCAGGCGATTGTTGAGCACGCGGTCCACCGTGGCAACGCTGACGCCGGAGATGCGCGCCAGATCGGTGATGGTCGGCCGTTTTGCCATGCTTGCCTCATCGGATTGCTTGGCCCCGTCTTACATCATTCTGATAGGAAATGATAGAAACTATCTTTGTGATGTTGAGTCTATCATGCGTCGGCGCTATTTTCAGCCTCGAAGCGTAGGAATATCGGGCATTCGCCTGGCGAATGCCCTGCCGAGGGAGGCAACCATGTCCACAGCGCCGTCCCGGCGTGACTACAGCCTGATCGGCCGCGACGCCAAGCTCGCCGTCGAGACCGGCCTGTCGGCGGCCGAGTGGTATCACACCGAGATCCCGCGCAAGCAGATGAAGGAGCTGATGCAGCGGTCCGACGGACCGGCGATCCGCGACACCATCATCTGGCTCGCCGCCCTGATCCTCAGTGGCGCCGGCGCCGCCTGGTTCTGGGGCACATGGTGGTGCGTGCCGTTCTTCTTCGTCTACGGCGTGCTCTACGGCTCATCCACCGATTCACGCTGGCATGAATGCGGACACGGCACCGCCTTCCGGACGCAGTGGATGAATGATGTGGTCTACCAGATCGCCTGCTTCATGATCATGCGCAATCCGGTGACCTGGCGCTGGAGCCACACGCGCCACCACACCGACACCATCATCGTCGGCCGCGACCCGGAAATCTCGGTCATGCGGCCACCGGACCTTGCTCGCGTCGTCCTGGCCTTTGTCGGTGTGCTCGATGCCTGGCATGCGATGAGCGACATGCTGCGCAACGCGGCCGGCAACATCAGCGCGGCCGAAAAGACCTTCATTCCCGAGCAGGAGCAGCCAAGGGCGATCCGCTTCGCCCGCATCTGGACGGCGATCTATGCAGCCACCATCGCACTGGCGCTCTATACCGGTTCGTTCCTGCCCCTGACGCTGGTCGGCCTGCCCAGGCTCTACGGCGCCTGGCATCACGTTATGGTCGGGCTGCTGCAACATGGCGGCCTGGCCGACAACGTCACCGACCATCGCCTCAACAGCCGCACCGTCTACATGAACCCGATTAGCCGCTTCATCTATTGGAACATGAACTACCATGTCGAGCATCACATGTTTCCGATGGTGCCGTACCACGCGCTGCCGAAGCTGCATGAGCTGATCAAGCACGATTTGCCGGCGCCGACGACGTCGATCCTGGCCGGCTATCGCGAGATGATCCCAACCTTCCTGCGCCAATTGCGCAACGAAGACTATTTCCTCAAGCGCGAGCTGCCGCCCACCGCCAGGCCATATCGCGAGGAATTCCACAAAGATGCCGTCGCGGCGGCCGAGTGATCGTGCGGCTATCCGATTTCCACGGGAGGACTGAATGAGCGACTGGGTAGAGGCCTGTGCCGCAGGTGATATCGATGAAGAGGATGTGATGCGCTTCGATCATGGCGGCCGCACCTTCGCCATCTATCGCAGCTCGGACGATGACTATTTCGCCACCGACGGTCTATGCACCCACGAAAAGGTGCATCTCGCCGACGGCCTGGTGATGGACGACATCATCGAATGCCCCAAGCACAATGGCCGCTTCAACTACAAGACGGGGGACGCCCGCGGCGCGCCGGTCTGCGTCAACCTCAGGACCTATCCGGTCAAGGTCGACGCCGGCAAAGTCCTCATCCAGATCGGATAACTGGTATGACACGAGGGATGGTCATCATCGGGGCCGGCGAATGCGGCGGGCGGGCAGCCTTGGCGTTGCCCGATCTCGGCTATGACGGTCCGGTGACACTGGTCGGCGACGAACCGCATCTGCCCTACGAGCGCCCGCCTCTGTCCAAGGAGGCGATGGCCAGCGAGGCGCCCGAAATCAAGGCGATTGCCAGTGATGAGTTGCTGGCTGAAAAATCGATCCGCCATATCCATTCCGTCCAGGCCGTGGCGATCGATCGTGCGGCGCATATGGTGCGTCTGTCGGACGGTTCGGCCCTGCCTTACGACAAGTTGCTGCTGGCCACCGGTTCGACCCCGCGCAAGCTGCCGATGCCGGGATTGGGTTCGCGCTGCGTCTATCTCCGCACCTTCGCCGATGCGCTGGCCATTCGCGCCCATCTCAGCCCCGGCAAGCGTATAGCCATTGTCGGCGGCGGCTTCATCGGCCTCGAACTCGCTGCCGCGGCCCGCAAGCTCGGCGCTACGGTCACCGTCATCGAGGCGCAACCGCGCATCCTGATGCGTGGGGTGCCGGCCGAGATCGCCGAAATCATCCATGCTGCACATGTTGCCGAGGGTGTGAGCATCTTGTGTGGAGACGGCATAGCGTCCGTCGACGACGACGGCAAAGAGGTCCGCATCGCACTCGCCGGCGGACAGCAGATATCAGCCGATCTCGCGGTCATCGGCATCGGCGCCGTGCCAGTGACCCGGCTGGCTGCCGAAGCAGGGCTGACCATCGACAACGGCATCGCCGTCGATGCCGAGCTGCGCAGCAGCGATCCCGACATCTTCGCCGCCGGCGATTGCTGCTCGTTTCCGCTTGCAACCTACGGCGGCCGCCGCGTGCGGCTGGAAGCCTGGCGCAATGCCCAGGAACAGGGCGCTCTGGCGGCAAGGAACATGTTGGGTGCGAGCGAGGCGCATGCGGCTGTGCCGTGGTTCTGGTCGGATCAATATGGTCTGTCCCTGCAGATCGCCGGGCTTTCCGACGAAGGCCGCAGCGTCGTGCGTCGCGATCTCGGCGACGGCGCCTTTATCCTCTTCCATCTGGACGCAGACGGCAGGCTGGTGGCGGCCAGCGGCATCGGTCCCGGAAATGCGGTCGCCCGCGACGTCAGGCTCGCCGAAATGCTGATCGGCAAACGGGCGAAGCCGGCGCCGGAAGCACTTGGCTCGCAGGCCATCAAGTTGAAGTCGTTGCTGGCGGCGTAGCGAAAGCTACGGTGCAGGACGTCGGTTCCGGCTCAAAAGCCTGAAACCGCACCTTAGAAAAGCGCCCTCAGCTCCGGGAGCTTGTCGTTGACCAGCCAGCCGTAATAATTCTCCTCGGGCAGCTTTTCAGGCTCGCCGGCGGCGCGGCGCCTGTCGTTCTCCGACTTCAGCGCTTCGGCGCGCTGCTCCGGATTGCCGACATTGTAGAGCGTGGCGGTGAGCCCCGGATTTCCCGAAATGTCGAAGCCGGCAATGTTCTTGTAGGCGTCGATCGATTTCCGGATCGTCGCCGCGACGTAAGGCAGCGTCAGGTCGGGATCCATGATGGTCTTGTAGACCGAGTTGGGATCGGCGACGTCGAGCTTCGGCAAGCCCGAAACCTTGTGCACGAGATCGCTCATCTGCAAGGCCGTCAGCGGGTTGAGCTGGCCGAGGCCGAAGGTCTGGCCGGCATAGTAGGGCTGGAAGAAGGTGGCGCCGAAACGGTCGTCCGGGAAACTCTCGCCACCGACGCTTTGGCCGCGAAACGAATGGTTCCACACCTGCTCGCGGCATTCCCACAGATCATAGCTGTCCGAAACCCCAGCGCATCTCTTGAATTCCGGCCGCTGCACGAAATCGGTGATGTCCTCGCCGTCATAGGCGAAGGTCAGCTTGCTGGAGAGATAGGAAATCGCCTTGACGTAGTAGGTCTGCAGCCGGTCGTAGGCGTCGACATTGTAGGTGTGCTCACCGACGATGGCGCCGACGATGTGCAGGGGATCAATGCCGTAGGCCGCGGCGGCCTTCTTGATCTTGCCGCGCAGATCGGCGTCGTTCTTCAGCAAGGCGTAGACCTTGCGATACTTCGCCTGGAAGGTTGTGTTGGTGGCCTGCGTGCGCCGGCTCGAAGCGCCGGGAATATCCGGCTGCTCGGCGTTGCGGTTTCCCGGCGGCACCAATGTCGCCGCATCGGCGGCGAACAGCGTCGCAGCCAGCGTCAAGCCGAGAATGCCCAGGATCAGTTTTTTCATGCGCCGCCGCCTGCAGATGTTGCCGCGCAAACTAGGTAGTGCTCTTTCTCGAGTCGAGAGCGCCCCATCCGCCGGCAAGACGAAAGGTGGCCAGATGGTGCCATCTGGCCACACATGATTCTGTTTGCCGGACTGTGTTGCAATGCATCGGCCCAAAAATCGGTATCGATTCTTGGAAAGCATGTTGCTTCACTTTGAAGAAGCCGGCGCCGGAGTGACCCGGCGCCGTCCTTTAAAGGATGAATCGCGACAAATCTGTGTTTCTGGAGAGGTCGCCGACATGCTTTTCCACATAGGCGGCGTCGATGGTGACCGCAGTGCCGTTGCGGTCGGGCGCGTCATAGGAGATCTCGTCCAGCACCCGCTCCATCACTGTCTGCAGCCGCCTTGCACCGATGTTCTCGACGCTGGCATTGAGGTCGACGGCGATGCCGGCCAGCGAATCGATGGCGTCGTCGGTGAAGGTCAGGTCGACGCCTTCGGTCTTCATAAGCGCGATATACTGCTTGATCAGGCTGGCTTCGGTCTCGGTCAGGATGCGGACGAAATCGTCCTTCTCCAGCGCCCGCAATTCGACGCGGATCGGCAAGCGGCCCTGCAATTCCGGCAACAGGTCCGACGGCTTCGAGACATGGAACGCCCCGGAGGCGATGAACAGGATGTGGTCGGTCTTCAACGGCCCATATTTGGTTGCCACCGTGGTGCCTTCGATCAGCGGCAGCAGGTCGCGCTGCACGCCTTCGCGGGAAACGCCGGCGCCCATGCCGCCTTCACGCGACGCGATCTTGTCGATCTCGTCGAGGAAGACGATGCCGTCATTCTCCGTCGCGTCCAGCGCCCGGCGCACCACCTCCTCCTGGTCGAGCAGCTTGTCGGACTCGTCGCCGACCAGCAGCGCGTAGGATTCCTTGACCGTCGTCTTGCGCGTCTTGGTCTTCTTGCCGCCCATCGCCTTCGACAGCATGTCGTTGATGTTCAGCACGCCGATATTGGCGCCCGGCATGCCGGGAATCTCGAAGCCGGGCATGCCGCCATTGCCGGTGTCGGCCACTTCGATCTCGATCTCCTTGTCGTCGAGTTCGCCGTCGCGCAGCTTCTTGCGGAAGCTGTCGCGCGTGGCCGGGCTCGCCGTCTTGCCGACCAGCGCCTCCAGCACGCGTTCCTCGGCGTTGATGTGGGCGCGTGCCTTGACGTCCTCGCGCATCTTCTCGCGCACCAGGCCGATGGCGATCTCGACCAGGTCGCGGATGATCTGTTCGACATCGCGGCCGACATAGCCGACTTCGGTGAACTTGGTTGCCTCGACCTTGACGAAAGGCGCCCCGGCAAGGCGCGCAAGGCGGCGTGAAATCTCGGTCTTGCCGACGCCCGTCGGCCCGATCATCAGGATGTTCTTCGGCATCACCTCTTCGCGCATCTGGCCTTCCAGCTGCTGGCGGCGCCAGCGGTTGCGCAGGGCGATGGCCACGGCGCGCTTGGCGTCCTTCTGGCCGATGATGAAGCGGTCGAGTTCCGAAACGATTTCGCGGGGGGAGAATGTGCTCATATCACTAAATTCCACTTTGCCACTGCTTGATGGCCTCGAACGGATGCAGCAGCATGATCACGTTGAGTGTCAGATTGTCCCGGATGAGATAGCCGGTACCGAGTTCGAAGATGATGGCGAGGCTGACGATCACCCATATAGGTAGCCTTCGCGCCATCACAAATCCCAGCACCATGGCCAGTGTGTCGGACACCGAATTGATGATGCTGTCGCCGTAATAGTTGAGCGAGATCGTGCCGGCGCGGTAGCGCTCGATGATGAACGGGCTGTTTTCCAGCAACTCCCAGCCGCCTTCGATGAGGACCGCGAATGCCAGCCTCAAGCCGATCGGCGAACGCGGAAACAGGAACCGCGCCAACGCATAGAACAGGAAGCCGTGGATGATGTGCGAGAACGTGTACCAGTCCGAAATGTGCTGGGAGTTCTCGGAACTGTTCACCACGCCGTGCCAGAGCTTGACGTAACCGCAGGTGCAGATCGGCGGATGACCCATGCCGTAAAGGGCTCCGGCCTGGAAGATGAGCAGGGCCAGTACAAGCAGCAGCCCCATTCGCCAGCTGTCTTCATAGGCCGAGTAGCTGTTGTCGTCGCCCGATGGATTCATGCCTATTGCCTCTCTTCCGCGTCGCCGTCTCGACCATCACAAAGCCCGTCACGCCTTCAGCGGCGGTAGCCGGCGGATCACGGCCGCAGGCAAGGTGGGTTTGACGACAATCCGCCGGATACGCTGCCAGCCAGCCCCGAACAGAATAATCAGCGCGCCGACAACGACCAGGATCAAGGCAAAAGGCGGGACGCCCGTCGAATCGGAGGCGGAATTCACCAGATAATAGATGCCCAGCGAGCCGAAGTAAGCCAACGTAGGAACCAGAAGCGAACGGCGGTCTATGGCGAGCGCGACATAGAGGAAGCCAAGGATCAGGATCGTCAGCATAATGGTTGCATTGGCGTCCGGTGCGATATGTCCGAATACCACGTTCTGGCCGGTTGCCATGATAAAGAGCGGATGCACCAGCATGGGCGCCGAGACGACATGCAGCCAGAAAGCGCAATCGGACCAGATCTTGCGTCGATCCCTATCGTAAATGTCAAAAGCTACACCCGTTGCGAACACGATCAGGCCGCAGATCAGCGGCATGTAAAGTGCCGCTCGGAGCAATTCGGGAACATCCTCAAGGCGCGGCGGCGCAATCGCGCCCGTTGTCACACTGTCATACAGGATTATCGCCGTTTGCAGGAAGGCAAGCAGTGTGAAGGCGATGGCGATAGCCCCGGCAATGATGGGGACGCGAAAGCGCCAGAAATAGACCGCCGCCGCGATTATTCCTCCGCCCAGGAACAGATATCCGGCCCGGGACGCCGTCTGGCGCAACGCCAATAGCTGCCAGATAGTCTCCGGCTTGCGTATGCCGAAGCTGGCCTCCACTTGTAGCGCCAGAGCGACCAGAATGGCGGCCATGAAAATCAGGGCCAGCACGGACGACGATAATTTCATCCGGTGCTGACGCGTGACAATTTCCGCGAGCCCCCAGGCGAAAACCGCCAGGATGCCAGCGATCCAGAATGTCTGGCCTGGAAGCAAGGTGGTGAGGACAAAGAAGAAGCCGGCGCTGAGCAGGACGGTTCCCACAGTGACGAACAGATCGTTGCCGCCGCCGACCAGCCGCAGGTTTTCCTCGTCACCCTCGTCATCGGCGCGCCCGGCCTCGGGGGTGAGAGCGACCGCGCGTTCCATGACCTCCAGCTGATCCCGCGTGATTTGCGAGATCAGACCTGCTGCGACTGCCTTGTCGAGTGTTTCAGCGCTGATCAACCGGCCCCCTGTGGTGCGTCGCGCGCCATCATCAGGGCTGGCCCGTATTCCGTTGTCCGGGTGTCAAAAGCGACAAAGCCGGCTTTCTCATAAGCGCGGATCGCTGGTGCATTGCTCGGATGCGGGTCGATGATGACGCGCGGCACGCCTTCCTCGAACAGCTGCTCGACGAATTGCCGCACGATCGCCGAGCCGTGGCCGAGGCCGATCAGCTCCGGCCGGCCGATCGACAGGTCGATGCCGAGCGTTCCGAACGGCTGGTCGGCATAGGGGTGGTCGTCTTCCAGATGCGGGTCGTAGCTCTGCAGGTAGGCGATCGGCTTGCCGTCGAGTTCGACGATCAGCGGCTCGACGGAAATGCTGTCGATATGGTCGCGAATCTCGGCGATTTCCGTCTCGGGGTCGTCCCACCACTCCGCAACATGCGGCTCGGCGAGCCAGCCGGCGATCATCGGCAGGTCTTTCTCGGTCACCGGCCGAAAATCATAAAGGATGGCCGGATCAACCGGCATCGAGCGTTTCGACGACGAAGTTGTTGTTGGTGTAGACGCAGATGTCGGACGCGATCTGCATCGCCTTGCGGGCGATCTCCTCGGCGTCCTTGTCGGTGTCCATCAGCGCGCGTGCGGCGGCCAGCGCGTAGTTGCCGCCAGAGCCGATGGCCATGACGCCATATTCGGGTTCGAGCACGTCGCCGGTGCCGGTCAGCGCCAGTGAGGTCGACTTGTCGGCAACCAGCATCATCGCTTCCAGCCGACGCAGATAGCGGTCGGTACGCCAGTCCTTGGCGAGCTCGACACAGGCGCGCGTCAGCTGGTCGGGATATTGTTCGAGCTTGGCTTCCAGCCGCTCCAGCAGCGTGAAGGCATCGGCGGTGGCGCCGGCGAAACCGGCAATCACATTGCCGCCCTTGCCGATGCGGCGCACTTTCTTGGCGTTGCCCTTCATGATGGTCTGGCCAAGGCTGACCTGGCCGTCGCCGGCGATCACCACCTTGTTGCCCTTGCGCACCGTCACGATGGTCGTGGCGTGCATGGTCAGATTTTCAGACATTTCCTGGCTCCGATTCGCGCCATCCCAAAAGGCGATTGGCGCGGTACGAGTGACTTGATCGGCCATATGTATGCATGGGCCCGGTGATTGCAAACGGCTCGATAGCGACCCGGATGGCAACTGGCAATCGCCGGATCATGCTGCTAGAAGGCTTTCGTTTTCAAGCCGGCGAAGGCTTGGAACGCATCAAACCCTGGGACAAGGACAAGATCATGTCGCCCCGTTCCGCCGAAGCAAGCCGCAAGACCAAGGAAACCGATATCGCTGTATCGGTCCATGTCGACGGCTCGGGCAAGTCAGACATTTCGACGGGCGTCGGTTTCTTCGACCATATGCTGGATCAGCTGTCACGCCATTCCTTGATCGACATGACGGTTCGGGCCAAGGGCGATCTGCATATCGACGACCACCACACCGTCGAGGACACCGGCATCGCGCTCGGCCAGGCGCTGGCCAAGGCACTTGGCGAACGGCGCGGCATCATGCGCTATGCCTCGATCGACCTTGCCATGGACGAGACGCTGACGCGCGCGGCGATCGACGTGTCCGGCCGGCCGTTCCTGGTCTGGAACGTTTCCTTCTCGTCGCCGAAGATCGGCACGTTCGACACCGAACTTGTGCGTGAATTCTTTCAGGCGCTGGCGCAGAATGCCGGCATCACGCTGCACGTCACCAACCACTATGGCGCCAACAACCACCACATCGCCGAGACCTGCTTCAAGGCGGTGGCGCGTGCGCTGCGCACAGCGCTCGAACGCGACCCGCGCCAGCCGGACGCGGTTCCTTCCACCAAGGGATCGTTGAAGGGATAAGGTCATGGCCATCTATGTCGTGATGGAACCGCCCGGCCGCAGCGAGAAGCTCGACGCAACGGCCTTTGTCCGCGACGGCTTCACCTGGCTCGGCTTCCTGGTGCCGCCGCTCTGGTTTGCCTGGCATCGGCTGTGGATCGAAGCCGCGTTCGCCTTCGTCGTCGCGGCCCTGCTTTCATTGCTTGGCCAAAAGCTCGGCCTCGGCCTGACCGGTTCGTTGCTGTCGCTGCTGGTTTCACTCTATGTCGGGTTGGAGGGGCAGGGGCTGCGCATCGCGGCACTTCGCCGCCGCGGCTGGCATGAATGGGGCGTGGTCGAGGCCGGTCGGCTCGACGATGCCGACGGGCGCTACGCGTTGGAGGCGGAAGCATTTTCCGGTCAAACCGTGCCGGCGCCGCGCCTGGTCCCGGATGCCGCCTTGGCGCGCCCGGCGCAGCCGGGCATGGCGCTGGGGCTGACTCACATTCCGGGAAGACCCTGACATGCGGGTTGCGATCATCGACTACGGCTCGGGCAATCTGCGCTCGGCCACCAAGGCCTTCGAGCGCGCCGCGCGTGAAGCAGGCATATCGGCTGAAATCGATCTGACCGCCGACGCCGAACGGGTCCGCACCGCCGACCGCATCGTCCTGCCCGGCGTCGGTGCCTATGCCGACTGCGCGGCCGGCTTGCGCGCCGTCGCCGGCATGTGGGAAGCGGTCGAGGAAGTCGCGATCGTCAAGGGCCGGCCTTTCCTTGGCATCTGCGTCGGCATGCAGCTGATGTCCGAGCGCGGCCTGGAAAAGACCGTGACCCACGGCTTTGGCTGGATCGCCGGCGACGTCAAGGAGATCATGCCGGCCGATCCGGCGCTGAAGATCCCGCAGATCGGCTGGAACACGATCGAACTCAAGCGTCAACACCCGCTGTTTGCGGGCATTCCGACCGGAAACAGCGGACTGCATGCGTATTTCGTGCATTCCTACCATCTCGATGCGCGGAGGTCCGACGAGGTTCTGGCGGTCGCCGACTATGGCGGCCCGGTGACGGCCACCGTCGCTCGCGACAATCTCGTCGGCACGCAGTTCCATCCCGAAAAGAGCCAGGCGCTGGGGCTGGCGCTGATCACCAATTTCCTGCGCTGGAGGCCCTGAAGAATCATGAGCAAGAAGGGCTATTGGATGGCTATGATCGATGTCCGCGATCCCGTTGTGTACAAGCAGTACATTGAGGCGAATGCGGTGGCCTTTGCGAAATACGGCGCGAAATTCCCGGTGCGGGCCGGTCGCTACGAGAATCCCGAAGGACCGACCGGCAACCGGCATGTGCTGGTCGAGTTCGAATCCTACGACAAGGCGGTCGAATGCTATCATTCGCCGGAATATCAGCAGGCCTCGAAGTTCCGGCTCGCCGCCTCGACCGGCCATTTCGTCATCGTTGAAGGCGCCTGAAAATTGATCCTGTTTCCAGCCATCGATCTCAAGGACGGCCAGTGCGTGCGCCTGAAGCACGGCGACATGGCGACCGCGACCATCTACAACGACGACCCGGCCGCCCAGGCAAAAGCGTTCGAGCAACAGGGCTTCGAATGGCTGCATGTCGTCGACCTCAATGGCGCCTTCAAGGGCCAGAGCGTCAACAGCGCGGCGGTCGGAGCCATCCTCAAGGGGACCAAGAACCCGGTCCAGCTCGGCGGCGGCATCCGCACGCTGGAGCAGATCGAAGACTGGCTCGACCGCGGGCTCGCCCGTGTCATCCTCGGCACGGTGGCGGTGCGCGATCCCGATCTGGTCAAGCAGGCCTGCAAGGCGTTTCCTGGCAAGGTGGCCGTCGGCATTGACGCCAAGGGCGGCAAGGTCGCCGTCGAGGGCTGGGCCGAGGCATCGAGCCTCGGTGTCATCGAACTGGCGAAGAAATTCGAAGGTGCCGGCGTCGCCGCCATCATCTACACCGACATCGACCGCGACGGCGTGCTGACCGGCATCAACTGGGATGCCACCATCGACCTCGCCGACGCCGTGTCCATTCCCGTCATTGCGTCCGGCGGCCTCGCCTCGATAGCGGACATCGTGCGCATGACCATGCCCGATGCGCAAAAGCTCGAAGGCGCGATCTCCGGCCGGGCGCTCTATGACGGCCGCATCGATCCGGCCGAGGCGCTGGCGATCCTGCAAGGCAGGCCGGCGGTGGAGACGCGGCCGTGAAGATCTCCATCATCCTGGCCTCCTATGACAGCGGCCACTATCATGGCGGCATGGGCCAGGGTCCCGACGCGTTGATATCCGGCGGGCTGGTCGAAGCCCTGACCATAGCCGGTCATGACGTTGTCGTCGAAGACATAGGCAGGGTAGGCGACGTCCAGGAGCGCGAGATCGCCACCGGCTTTGCCGTCTGCAACGCGGTCGCGGCCGAGGTTCGCCTTGCTCGCGACAGCGGCCGCTTTCCCATCGTTCTCTCAGGAAATTGCCTGACCAGCGCCGGCGCGGTCGCTGGCGAAGGTGCCGATGCGATCGTCTGGGCCGACCAGCATGGCGATCTCAACACGCCCGAGACATCCGTCTATGGCTTTCTCGACGGCATGGCGCTGGCGACCGTGCTCGGCCTGTGCTGGCGTCCGATGGCGGCGGCCATTCCCGGGTTCCAGCCGATCGATCCGTCACGTTGCGTGCTCGTCAACGCACGCGATCTCGATCCGGCTGAAAAACAGCTTCTCGAGACATTGCCGATCCTTCGAACGGAATGTCCTGGAGTGGCCCAGGCGACCGAAAAGCTGAAGGCCGCCGGCGCCAAACGCATTCACATGCATCTCGATCTGGACGTGCACGATCCGGAGGAGCTGCAGGCCAACCGTTACGTCAGTTCGGGCGGGCCGAACCCGGAACAATTGCGCGGCGCGGCTTGCACCATGGCGCTAGCGGTGCCGGTCGTCGGCATCACCGTTTCCGCCTACGATCCGGCCTTCGACGCCAAGGGCGATGTTCCACCGCTGGTCGGCCAGCTGCTCAACGATCTCATCGCCACGATAGAGGGAAGGTGATGCTGAAAGCCCGTGTCATCCCTTGCCTCGACGTCAAGAACGGCCGAGTCGTCAAGGGCGTCAACTTCGTCGATCTCATCGACGCCGGCGATCCGGTCGAGGCGGCCAAGGCCTATGACGCGGCCGGCGCCGACGAGCTCTGCTTCCTCGACATAACGGCTTCATCGGACAATCGCGAGACCATCTTCGACGTCGTCGCCCGCACCGCCGAACAGTGCTTCATGCCGCTGACGGTCGGCGGTGGCGTGCGCCAGGTCGCCGACATCAGGAAGCTGCTTTTGGCCGGCGCCGACAAGGTGTCGATCAACACGGCGGCGGTGAAGAACCCGGATTTCGTCGCCGAGGCCGCCGACAAGTTCGGCAACCAGTGCATCGTCGTCGCCATCGACGCCAAGAAAGTATCCGGCGCCGGCGAAGCCGACCGCTGGGAGATCTTCACCCATGGCGGGCGCGAGAAGACCGGCATCGATGCGGTCGAATTCGCTCGGCTGATGGTCGATCGCGGCGCCGGCGAGATCCTGCTGACCTCGATGGACCGGGATGGCACCAAGGCTGGCTACGACATCGCACTGACCCGCGCGATTGCGGATGCGGTGCGCGCGCCGGTCATCGCTTCCGGCGGCGTCGGCACGCTCGATCACATGGTCGAAGGCATTCGAGACGGCCATGCCGGCGCGGTGCTGGCCGCTTCGATCTTCCATTTCGGCACCTACACGATAGGGCAGGCCAAGGCGCATATGGCCCAGGCCGGGCTGCCGATGCGGCTGGACTCGCCCGCGGATCGGCCCTAGAGCCTTTCCGGCTAAGAAAAGGCTCTAGGCGCCATGACCGAGTTTTCGCTCTCCGATCTGGAAAAAATCGTCAGGGAACGCGCCCATTCCGGTGACCCGGAGTCTTGGACGGCAAAGCTGTTCGCACGCGGCATCGACAAGGCGGCGCAGAAGCTCGGCGAAGAGGCGGTCGAGACGGTGATTGCCGCCGTCAAGGGCGACAAACAGGCTCTCGTTTCGGAAAGTGCCGATCTTATATATCATTGGCTCGTCGTTCTCGGCATCTCAGGGGTTCCGTTGAGCGACGTGCTCAGGGAACTCGAAGACCGCACCGGTCGTTCGGGCATTGCCGAGAAGGCGTCACGGCCCAAGGGCTGACCGTGAGGGAGGGCAGGTATCTCGATGGATCAGCTCGCGCCGACCGAGAAATATTCTCCCTTTCGTTTCTTCTCCGCCGAGCAATGGTCGCAATTCCGCGCCGACACGCCGCTGACGCTGAGCGAGGATGAATTCCGCCGCCTGCGCTCGCTCAACGACCCGGTCGACCTCGAAGAGGTCAAGCGCATCTACCTCTCGCTGTCGCGGCTCTTATCGGCGCATGTCGAAGCGAGCCAGCTGCTGTTCAGGCAACGCCAGGCCTTCTTCAACGCGGTCGACGTGGAAAAGACGCCGTTCATCATCGGCATTGCCGGCTCCGTCGCGGTCGGCAAATCGACCACCGCGCGCGTGTTGAAGGAGCTGCTGGCGCGCTGGCCGTCGAGCCCCAAGGTCGATCTCATCACCACCGACGGCTTCCTGCTGCCCAACGAGGTGCTGCGCCGCGAAAATTTGATGGAGCGCAAGGGTTTTCCCGATAGCTACGATGTCGGCGCGCTGCTGCGCTTCCTGTCCGGCATCAAGTCGGCGCAGCGCAATGTCCGCGCGCCGGTCTATTCGCACCTGACCTATGACGTCATTCCCGGCGAGTTCGTCACCATCGACCGCCCAGACATCCTGATCTTCGAAGGCATCAATGTCCTGCAGCCCGGCAAGCTGCCGCAGGACGGCAAGATCGTGCCCTTCCTGTCGGACTTCTTCGACTTCGCCATCTATATCGATGCCGACGAGAAGCTGATCCATCAATGGTACACCGCCCGTTTCATGCGGTTGCGCGAGACCGCCTTCCGCAATCCGGATTCCTTTTTTCACCGCTATTCGCAGCTCTCGGAGGATTCGGCCCGCGCCATCGCCGAAGGCCTTTGGACCAACATCAATCTGAAAAATTTGCGTGAGAACATCCTGCCGACGCGGGCTCGCGCCGACCTCATCCTGCGCAAGGGCGCCGATCACCTGATCGAGGAAGTGGCGCTCAGGAAGCTGTGACGACGTCCGCCCAGCGCGTCAGTCTCCCGAAACTTCGTTGGTCCCAGCGGAGGTTGGTTTCGTCACCCGCCGCAGTGTCAGATTGATGCGGCCGCCATTCTTCAGCAGTGCCGAGGTCGAGGGGTAGATGCGGTCGACGCCGTGAAAGCTGAGGCGTCCTTCGCCGCCGAGCACCACGACGTCGCCGCTTTTCAGCCTGAACGACTTTGTGCCGCCCTCACGCGTCGTCTGGCCGACCCTGAACAGGCAATCGTCGCCCAGCGAAACGGAAACCACCGGTGCCGAAAAATCGGCCTCGTCGCGGTCCTGATGCAGGCCCATTCTGGCCTCCGGGGTATAGAAATTGACCAGGCACGCTTCCGGCGGATGTGGGTAGCCCGACACCTGCCGCCACAGCTCGAGCAGCCCGTCCGGAATTGACGGCCACGGCAATCCGGTCACCGGATGCGTCGGCTGGTAGCGATAGCCATGCTCCTTGTCGGTGACCCAGCCGAGCGGACCGCAATTGGTCATCCGCACGCTCATCTCCTTGCCGGTGCGTGGCATCGCCGGCACGAACAGCGGCGCCTGCTGCACGATGCCTCTCACCGCCTCGACCAGCGCTTCCTGCACGGTGCGAGGCAGATAGGCCGGCATGTGGCGGACGCCTTTGGGCAGGACGAGCATGAGGCTGTTCAATCACATTGGTCGTGCGAAAACATGATGCCATGACGGGTCACCGGCAGCGACCCGAAAACCGTATCTCCAGACGCTTCCGACGGCTTAGTCGTCGCCGACCCGGCCGCGCAGTTTCTTGATCGTGCCGCGTCCGGCCTTGCTCTTCAGCCGCCGCTCCACCGCGCCCTTCGACGGCCGCGTCTTCTTGCGTGGCGGCGGTGGCGGCTCGGCGGCCTTGGCGACCAGCGCCGTTAGCCTTGCCCGTGCGTCCGCCCGGTTCTGTTCCTGCGTGCGGAAGCGGCTTGCCTCGATGACGATGACGCCGTCCTTGGTGGCGCGCTGGCCGGCAAGCTTGATCGTCCGCTCGCGTACGCGCTCCGAAAGGCCCATTGCGTTGGCCGCGTCGAAGCGCAGCTGTACCGCCGTCGCCACTTTGTTGACGTTCTGGCCGCCCGGACCGGACGAGCGGATGAAGTCCTCGTGCAGGTCGCCCGGATGGATCACCGCATCGTCGGCAATGATGATGTCGTCGTCGCTCGCCATGCCGCAGTCATGGCGCGGCGGATCGAAAAAGAAAAGGCCCGATCGAAACCGGGCCTTTCAACGACAGGCTGAGTTCAGCCCAATGACCTGATTACTCCGCCGCTTCCTGCATGCGCGGCGCGGCACCCAGCACTACGGCGTCGACATGGCTTTCGAATTTCTCGAAGTTGACGGCGAACATGCCGACCAGCCTTGTCGCCTGCCGGTCGTAACCCGCCTTGTCGGCCCAGGTCGACCGCGGGTCGAGAATGGCGCTGTCGACGCCGCGAACCGCCACCGGCACCTCGAAACCGAAATGAGGGTCGGTGCGGAACTCGGCCGCCTTCAGCGAGCCGTCGAGTGCCGCCGCAAGCAATGCCCGCGTTGCCTTGATTGGCATCCGCTTGCCGGTACCGTAGGCGCCGCCGGTCCAGCCGGTGTTGACCAGCCAGCAGTCGGCGTCGTGGCGGGCAATCAGTTCGCGCAGCAAATTGCCGTATTCCGAGGGATGGCGCGGCATGAACGGCGCGCCAAAGCAGGTCGAAAACGTCGCTTCGGGTTCGGTCACGCCCTTTTCGGTTCCGGCCACCTTGGCGGTGTAGCCGGACAGAAAATGATACATCGCCTGCGCCGGGGTCAGCCGGGCGATCGGCGGCATCACGCCGAAGGCATCGGCGGTCAGCATGATGATGTTCTTCGGATGATTGGCGCGTCCCGTCTTGCTGGCATTGGGGATGAAATCCAGCGGATAGGCGCAGCGCGTGTTTTCGGTGAGCCTTCCATCGTTGAAATCCGGCACGCCGTCGGCGTCGAGCACGACATTTTCCAGCACTGTGCCGAAGCGCTGCGTGGTGGCGAAGATTTCAGGCTCGGCTTCCGCCGACAGCTTGATCGTCTTGGCGTAGCAGCCGCCTTCGAAATTGAAGATGCCGTGCGGTCCCCAGCCATGCTCGTCGTCGCCGATCAGCGTGCGCGACGGATCGGCCGACAGCGTGGTCTTGCCGGTCCCCGACAGGCCGAAGAAGACGGCGGCGTCGCCGCTCGCACCCTCGTTGGCCGAGCAATGCATCGGCATCACGCCTTTCGCCGGCAACAGATAGTTGAGCATGGTGAACACCGACTTCTTCATCTCGCCGGCATAGGAGGTGCCGCCGATCAGCACGATCTTGCGCGTCAGGTCGACAGCGATCACCGTTTCGGTACGGCTGCCGTGGCGGGCGGGATCGGCACGGAACGACGGCAGGTCGATGATGGTCATCTCGGGCACGAAATGCTCGAGCTCGGCGGCATCCGGGCGGATGAGCAGATTGCGGATGAACAGCGAGTGCCAGGCGAGTTCGGTAACCACCCTGGTCGGCAGCTTCAGCCCTTCGTCAGCGCCGCCGACCAGATCCTGCACATAGAGATCCTTGTCCGCGGCATGGGCGCGGAAATCGGCAAGCAGAAGGTCGAACTGGGCCGGCGAGATCGCCTTGTTGTTGTTCCACCAGATATGCGGCTCGGTTGCGCCGTCGCGCACGACGAATTTGTCCTTGGGCGAGCGGCCGGTGTGCTGGCCGGTCTCGGCGACCAGTGCGCCATGTGCGGTGAGCCGGGCTTCGCCGCGCCGGATCGATTCCTCGTAAAGGGCTGCCGCGCCGAAATTATAGCGCACCACGCCGGTGGTCTTCAGGCCGATATGATCGATCGCACAGGCAGAATTGCGTTTTCCGACTTCCGACATCAAGTGTCCCTCTTCGTTTTCCGCGTCTTTGCCGGCGTATATTCCGGCATGCCCACTAGCAGGCTGAGATCGTCAGAACCAGAAAAGCCAAATGATATCAAATCATTAATCGATTTAAAAATTTTGAAAGTTGTTTAAATCGTTTATATGTGCAAAAACTTTGGTGGTTGCCCAAAGGATTGGCAGTGTTCGTTCGTCCAATCCATATCGGGGTAGGATTGTGGCCTCCGGCATGCCGCGCGTGACAGCGGACAAGGCCTATGCCACATTTTGTACCTAATTTGTCCTGCAAAAGCCCCTTCTCTACGAAAGAAGGGACAGCTCATGAGGGAGCCGCTTGAAATGGCAACAATCGCGCTTGTCGATGACGACCGCAACATTCTGACATCGGTGTCGATCGCCCTCGAATCCGAGGGGTATCGCGTCGAGACCTACACGGATGGTGCGTCTGCGCTGGAAGGGCTGGCGGCACGCCCGCCGAACCTTGCCATCCTCGACATCAAGATGCCGCGCATGGATGGCATGGAACTGCTGCGCCGGATGCGCCAGAAGTCCGACCTTCCGGTGATCTTCCTGACCTCCAAGGACGACGAGATCGACGAATTGTTCGGCCTCAAGATGGGCGCCGACGATTTCATCCGCAAACCGTTCTCGCAGCGCCTTCTGGTCGAGCGGGTGCGTGCCGTGCTGCGCCGTGCCAGTGCCCGCGAGGCTGCGGCAAAGACGCCCAGCCAGCAGGCCCGGTCGCTCGAGCGCGGCCAGCTGGTCATGGACCAGGAGCGCCACACCTGCACCTGGAAGGGCGAGCCGGTGACGCTGACCGTCACCGAGTTCCTGATCCTGCACTCGCTGGCCCAGCGCCCCGGTGTCGTAAAAAGCCGTGATGCGCTGATGGATTCGGCCTATGATGAACAGGTCTATGTCGACGACCGGACCATCGACAGCCACATCAAGCGGCTGCGCAAGAAGTTCAAGGCCGTCGACGACGACTTCGAGATGATCGAAACCCTTTACGGAGTCGGATACCGGTTCCGCGAAGCGTAAGTCGATCCATGTCACCCAAAGTGATCCCGGTTTTGGGATAACGACATGCGTCAAAGCAAGGTAATGCATGTCGCCCAAAAGTGGGCCCGGTTTTGGGACAACGACATGCATCAAGGCAAAGACTAGGCGGGAGCTGCTATTCGATGGCAGTGGAAGCACAGCGAGCAAGACCGGCGGGCGCTGCGAGGCGGCCGTCGCGTATCATGCCGTCATTCCTCTCGAAAATCACGGTGCCGATGCGCCGCTTCCTCGGCCATCATATCTTTTCCAGCCTGACGCGGCGTATCCTCTTCCTCAACCTCGCCGGCCTGGCCGTCCTTGTCACCGGCATCCTCTATCTCAACACCTTCCGTGACGGGCTGATCGACGCCCGGGTCGAGAGCCTGATGACCCAGGGCGAGATCATCGCCGGCGCCATCGCCGCGTCGGCGACGGTCGAGACGGATTCGATCAGCATCGACCCGGAAAAGCTGCTCGAGCTGCAGGCCGGGGAAAGCCTCGGGCCGGGCTCCGACCAGCTCGACAATCTCGACTTCCCGATCAACCCGGAACGTGTCGCGCCGGTGCTGCGAAGGCTGATCTCGCCGACCCGGACGCGCGCCCGCATCTATGACCGCGACGCCAATCTGCTGCTCGATTCGCGCCATCTCTATTCGCGCGGCCAGATCCTGCGCTACGACCTGCCGCCGGTCGAAGAGGAAGAGCCCGATCTGGTCGAGCGCATCCAGAAATTCGTCTTCGATTTCTTCCGCAACACCGAACTGCCGGTCTATCGCGAGCAGCCGGGCGGCAATGGCGCCGCCTTCCCGGAAGTGGTCAAGGCGCTCACCGGCAGCCCGTCGACCATCGTGCGCATCTCGGAACAGGGCGAGCAGATCGTTTCGGTGGCGGTGCCGATCCAGCGCTTCCGCGCCGTTCTCGGCGTGCTGATGCTGTCGACCGAAGGCGGCGACATCGACAAGATCGTCGCCGCCGAGCGCAAGGCGATCCTGCGCGTCTTCGGCATCGCGGCGCTTGTCACCGCCATCCTGTCGATGCTGCTCGCCTCCACTATCGCCAATCCGCTGCGCCGGCTGTCGGCGGCGGCCGTGCGGGTGCGGCGCGGCGTCAAGAGCCGCGAGGAAATCCCCGACTTTTCCGACCGCCAGGATGAGATCGGCAATCTGTCGATCGCCATACGCGACATGACCAACGCGCTCTACGCCCGCATCGAGGCGATCGAAAGCTTTGCCGCTGACGTGTCGCACGAATTGAAAAACCCGCTGACCTCGCTGCGCAGCGCCGTGGAAACCTTGCCGCTGGCCAAGAACGACAATTCGCGCAGCCGGCTGATGGACATCATCCAGCACGATGTCAGGCGACTGGACCGGCTCATCACCGACATTTCCGACGCCTCCCGTCTTGATGCCGAGCTGGCGCGTGAAGATGCCGGCACGGTCGACCTGAAGAAATTCATCACCGATCTCGTCGCCGTTTCGCGTGAAGCCACGCGTAACAAGAAGGCGGTCGAGATCGAGTTCAAGGTCGCCAAACTGCCGCAGGGCGTCAAAGGCTATGTGGTCGTCGGTCATGATCTGCGCATCGGCCAGGTCATCACCAACCTGATCGAGAACGCCCGCTCCTTCGTTCCCGAGGACCATGGCCACATCAGCGTATCGCTGGCCCGTGCGGGCAAGTTCAACATCGTCACCGTCGACGACAATGGTCCCGGCATTCGCGCCGACAACATCGACCGCATCTTCGAACGTTTCTACACCGACCGGCCCGCAGGCGAGGCGTTCGGCCAGAATTCGGGTCTTGGCCTGTCGATATCCAGGCAGATCGTCGAGGCCCATGGCGGCACCTTGACCGCCGAGAACATCCCCGGCACCAAGCCCGGCGAAATCAAGGGTGCGCGTTTTGTCGTGACGCTACCGGCCGAAGCATGATCCCGGAAAGTGGGAAGCGGTTTTCGGGCAAGTTCATGCTTCATTCAAAATGCATGATTGGCCAAGATCGTGCCTGATCCGGCTGCGCAGCCTGAAAACATTCACGGAACCGCGATCCTGATCGGCGAGCGCGGCGTCCTTATCACCGGGCCGTCCGGCGCCGGCAAGACGACGCTGGCGCTGACACTCCTGGACCATTGCCGCGCGCGCGGGCTGTTCTCGCGGCTGATCGGCGATGACAGGCTGCTTGCCGCGGCCCGCGCCGGGCGGCTGGTGTGTCGCGTGCCGGCGACCATCGCCGGTCTCGCCGAAGTACCTGGGTTCATGCCGCGCCCGCTGCCGTTCGAGCCGGGCGGAGTGATCGACCTGCATGTGAGGCTGGTGCCAAAGGCAGACATGGCCCGTTTCCAGGAGGAAATCAGCGAGCCGGTCGCAGGCTGCCCGGTGCCGCGTATCGACCTTGCCGAGCGCAACGCCGCCACTGCCCTGCCCGCCGTGATGGCGCGGCTGTCGATCGCGCCTTTTCTATGATCCGCTTGGGATTTCTTGCTGCAATGCGTCAAAATGGCATGGGCCGGCGCAATTTGGGGCTTGTCAACCGGCCGCGCGTCGACAAGATAGCGCTCCCGCCGCCTGGAATGGCTGGCGAGCATAATATGCGCCTGTGAAGCGGCGATGACGGGAGCCACCAAAGAATGATCGGACTCGTGCTTGTAACGCACGGTCAACTGGCCGCCGAGTTCCGACATGCCGTGGAACATGTCGTCGGGCCACAAGACAATTTCGAAACCGTGGCGATCGGCGCCGATGACGATATGGAGCAGCGTCGTCGCGACATCGTCGACGCCGTCGCCCGTGTCGACACCGGAACGGGCGTCATCGTGCTGACCGACATGTTCGGCGGCACCCCCTCCAACCTTGCCATTTCGGTGATGGAGTCCGGCCGCACCGAGGTGATAGCCGGCATGAATCTGCCGATGCTGATCAAGCTCTCCTCGATCCGCAAGGGCGACAACATGGCGGCCGCACTTGATGAGGCGCAGGCGGCCGGCCGCAAATACATCAACGTCGCCAGCCAGCTTTTGAGCAGCAAATGAACGCGCTGTCCCCGGAAGAAGATCAGATCGTCCGGGACTTTCCCATCATCAACCAGCGCGGCCTGCACGCGCGCGCCTCGGCGAAATTCGTCCAACTGGCGAGCGGCTTCGACGCTTCGGTGCATGTCGAGAAGGACGGCGTCAAGGTCGGCGGCACCTCGATCATGGGCCTGATGATGCTGGCGGCAAGCCCGGGCTACTCGATCCGTGTCACCGCCAGCGGACCGCAGGCGCTGCAGGTCATCGACGCGCTGGAGCAATTGGTGGCGTCCCGCTTCGGCGAGGAAAGCTGATCTTCTACATCGCCAAAGCATGTCCGATGGACATGCAGGGATAAAGATTTCTTTATATCCCATTGTCGTCCGAGCCCCGATCTGCTAGTCAGACCGGCAATTCGCGCCCTTCGACGCGCCGACCGGCGTGGGCGCATCCGCAACCAATTCGCAAGCTAACAATTCGCATCGGAGCACTGCCATGACGGGTAGCAAGGACTATATGGTCGCCGACATCTCGCTTGCCGGCTGGGGCCGCAAGGAAATCGAGATCGCCGAAACCGAAATGCCGGGCCTGATGGCCAGCCGCGAGGAATTCGGCGACAAGAAGCCGCTGAAGGGCGCGCGCATCACCGGGTCGCTGCACATGACCATCCAGACGGCGGTGCTGATCGAGACGCTGAAGGCGCTCGGCGCCGATATCCGCTGGGCTTCCTGCAACATCTTCTCGACCCAGGACCATGCGGCCGCGGCCATCGCCGAGGCCGGTATCCCGGTGTTCGCCGTCAAGGGCGAGTCGCTCGAGGAGTATTGGGACTACACCGACAAGATCTTCCAGTGGGCCGACGGCGGCACCTCCAACATGATCCTCGATGATGGCGGCGACGCCACCATGTACATCCTGATCGGCGCCCGCGCCGAGGCCGGCGAGGACGTGCTGTCCAACCCGCAGAGCGAGGAAGAGGAATACTTCTACGCCCAGGTCAAGAAGCGCCTGAAGGCTTCGCCCGGCTTCTTCACCAAGCAGAAGGCAGCGATCCGCGGCGTCACCGAAGAGACGACCACCGGCGTCAACCGGCTTTACCAGTTGCAGAAGAAGGGCCTACTGCCCTTCCCCGCCATCAACGTCAACGACTCGGTCACCAAGTCGAAGTTCGACAACAAATATGGCTGCAAGGAATCGCTGGTCGACGGCATCCGTCGTGGCACCGACACCATGATGGCCGGCAAGGTCGCGGTCGTCTGCGGCTACGGCGACGTCGGCAAGGGCTCGTCGGCCTCGCTCAAGGGCGCCGGCGCCCGCGTCAAGGTCACCGAGGTCGACCCGATCTGCGCGCTGCAGGCGGCGATGGACGGTTTTGAAGTCGTCACGCTGGAAGATGCGGCACCCACCGCCGACATCGTCATCACCACCACCGGCAACAAGGACGTCGTCACCCTCGACCACATGCGCTCGATGAAGGACATGGTCATTGTCGGCAACATCGGTCACTTCGACAATGAGATCCAGGTGGCCGCGCTGCGCAACCTCAAATGGACCAACGTCAAGCCGCAGGTCGACATGATCACCTTCCCTGACGGCAAGCGGATGATCCTGCTGTCGGAAGGCCGGCTGCTCAATCTCGGCAACGCCACCGGTCATCCGAGCTTCGTCATGTCGGCCTCGTTCACCAACCAGGTGCTGGCCCAGATCGAGCTCTACACCAAGCCCGGCCAGTACGCGAACCAGGTCTATGTCCTGCCCAAGCATCTCGATGAAAAGGTCGCGCGCCTGCATCTCGACAAGCTTGGCGCCCGCCTGACCGAGTTGTCCGGCGAGCAGGCCGCCTATATCGGCGTGACCCAGCAGGGACCGTTCAAGCCGGAACACTACCGCTATTAACCAAAGCTAAAATTGCTACCAGATATTGATGCCGGGCGATTGACTTTTCGCCCGGCTTTATTTTTGCGCGCCGCCAGCCTTCACGGCGATTCGGCGAGGGTTTATTGTCAGGTGATTCGCGACGCTTCCGGCCCGAGAGGGGATCAAGAGAGGCGCGCATCAGGGCGGTCTTGCATTCAGGCGGCGGAGAGGACCAAGACATGCCGGGGCAACACCCGCACAGAGCGGGACGGGCCGTTTCCGGCGGCCAAGACGATTCGGGGGTTACTGGCTCTGCCTTGCAAGGCGGAAGCTTGTCATGGCGTGCTCGCGCGGCACTGTTCCTTGCCACGTCCGCGTTTGCCTGCCCCTTGGCCTATGCGGTTGCACATGCCGAAGCCGCCGGCGTGACCACGGCCGGGATGTCGATCAGCGCGATCGAGGTGATGCAGCTTGCGGTGTTTGTCGGCGTGACCGGCGCGGCACTTCTGTCGGCCATCGTTCTCATCCGCGAAAGAGCCCGCACCTCGGCGGACAATGTCGAACTCAGGAGCCGCCTCGCCGACATCAACGCGGCCTTGCGCCGCTCGGAGGCGCTGCTCAATCTGCGCGACCAGCGCCTGGTCGTCTGGGCCGCGGAAAACAAGAAGCCCGAACTCATCGGCACATTGCCCGTGGAAAGCGGTGCCCCCGAGGACCGTGCCGCTTTCCTCGCTTTCGGCCGCTGGCTGATGCCGCGTTCGGCGGCGGCGCTCGAACATGCCGTCGCGGGATTGCGCGAGAAGGCGAAACACTTCGACCTCGTCATCGAATCGCAGGCCGGCGCACCGCTCGAAGTGCATGGCCGCAAAAGCGCAGCCCACGTGCTGGTTCGTTTCGTCTCGCTCTCGGAGACGCAGCGCAGCCAGGCCAGGCTGAAGATCGAGAACCAGCGGCTGGCGGCCGACCATGACACGATGATCGGCCTGCTCGACGCGTTGAACATGCCGGCATGGCTTCGCAGCGAGGATGGGCGGCTGAAGTGGGTCAACCGGGCCTATGCCGATGCGGTCGAAGCCGAAAGTGCCGAAGCCGCGGTTCGCGAGGCAAAGGAGTTCCTCGGCGGCCAGGCACGCGATGCGATTGCCGCCCAGCACAAGACGCATCCGGTCTTCGAGCAGTCGCTTTCCACCGTGATCGAAGGCGATCGCCGTGTGTTTGCGGTCACCGATTTTGCCGGCGCGGATGGCTCGGCCGGCCTTGCCTGCGACACCAGCGCCATCGAGACCGTTCGCAGCGAGTACGAACGGACCGTCAGGAGCCACGCCGACACGCTCGACCAGCTAAACACGGCTGTCGCCATTTTCGACACCGACGAGAAATTGCGGTTCTTCAACCAGGCTTTCCAGAAGCTGTGGGGCCTCGACAGCGGCTTCCTGCACAGCGCTCCCGACAATGCTCTGCTGCTCGACCGGCTGCGCAGCTCGGGCAAGATCGCCGAACAGCCGGAATGGCGCCGGTGGAAGGAAGGCCTGCTCGGCGCTTATCGCGCCGTCGAATCGCAGGAACATTGGTGGCATCTGCCGGACGGCAAGACCATCCGCGTCGTCGCCAACCCGCAGCCCAAGGGCGGCGTGACCTGGGTGTTCGAGAACCTGACCGAGAAGATGGACCTCGAAAGCCGCTACCAGACAGCGGTGCGGGTGCAGGGCGAGACGCTCGACAATCTTGCCGAAGGCGTGGCGGTGTTCGGCCCCGATGGCAGGCTTCGTCTGTCGAACCCTGCCTTTGCCAAGCTCTGGGGCCTGAGCGGCGATGCGGCCAAGCCCAATGTGCACGTGTCCGCGATCCGCGACCTTTGCGACCGGCAGGCGGCGGCGGACAGTCCCTGGCCGGGTTTCGTTGCCGCCATCACCGGGTTCGACGACGAGCGCCGTGACCGTCACGGCCAGACCGAACTCAACAATGGCAATGTGCTGAGCTACGCCATGATCCCGCTGCCCAACGGGCAAGTGATGATGACCTTCGTCGACGTGACCGACAGCGTCAATGTCGAGCGGGCGCTGAAGGACAAGAACGAGGCGCTGCAGAAATCCGATCAGCTCAAAAACGAATTCGTCCAGCACGTCTCCTACGAATTGCGCTCGCCGCTGACCAACATCATCGGCTTCACCGAACTTCTGTCGCTGCCGGCGACCGGTCCGCTGACGCAGAAGCAGCGCGAATATGTCGAGCATGTCGGATCGTCCTCCTCGGTCCTGCTCACCATCGTCAACGACATCCTCGACCTGGCGACGGTCGACGCCGGCATCATGCAGCTCGACATTTCAGAGGTGCATGTCGATCGTACCATCGCGGCCGCGGCCGAACTGGTGGCCGACCGGCTGGAAGAGCATTCGATCAGGCTCGAGGTTGACGCCACTGCTGCGCCGAAGACGTTCCACGGCGACGAGATCCGCGTCCGCCAGATCCTCTACAATCTGCTCAGCAACGCCGCCAATTATGCGCCGGAAGCCAGCACCATCCGGCTAACCTGCCGCCATCTGGCGGACGGGGTGGAATTCTCGGTTCATGACGACGGCCCCGGCATGCCGCCGGATCTGCTCGATTCGGTGTTCCGCCGTTTTGAGCCGCGTGCCAATGGCGGCCGCCGGCGCGGTGCCGGTCTCGGCCTGTCGATCGTCAAGAGCTTTGTCGAGCTGCATGGCGGCAGCGTTCGCATCGAAACCGGCAAGGACAAGGGCACGACCGTCATCTGCACTT
This sequence comes from Mesorhizobium sp. P2_D1, assembly GCF_056404455.1. Taxonomy (NCBI): domain Bacteria; kingdom Pseudomonadati; phylum Pseudomonadota; class Alphaproteobacteria; order Hyphomicrobiales; family Phyllobacteriaceae; genus Mesorhizobium; species Mesorhizobium sp. P2_D1. The sequence goes on along the minus strand of NZ_JBFUDZ010000002.1, from coordinate 85,498 downwards.
TTCCCGACATGCCGGGCATCCGCGCCGCGGCCGAGTAGCGCGCTCGATGACGGGATTGGTGCTGGAGCGTTTACTCGCCGACGAGACACAGACAGCATTGCTGGGCGAGGATCTGGCGTTGTCTTTGCGACCAGGAGACGTCCTGGCGCTCAAGGGCGACCTCGGCGCCGGCAAGTCCACCCTGGCGCGGGCGTTGATCAGGGCTTTGGCGGACGATGCCGGTCTCGATGTTCCAAGCCCAACCTTCACGCTGGTGCAGAGCTACGACACCCGCATCCCTGTCCATCATTTCGATCTCTACCGCCTGTCCTCGGCGGCTGAGATTGACGAACTTGGTTTCGACGAAGCCCTGGCGCAAGGCGCTGCCCTGGTCGAATGGCCCGAACGAGCCGAAGACTACCTGCCGAAAACCTCGGTTCTGATCGAACTCGTCCAGCATGGCGAGGGACGGCTGGCCCGGCTGTCGGGCGAGGGCGCCGCCTTCGACCGCGTGGCGCGATCGCTGGCCATGCGCGACTTTCTCCAAACTGCCGGCTGGGGCGACGCAAGGCGCCGCCATTTCATCGGCGATGCCTCGGCCCGCTCCTATGAGATTGTCTCGCTTGCCGGCCGAAAGCCGCAGGTCTTGATGAACTCGCCGCGGCTGGTGCTGGGGCCGCCGGTCCGCGACGGCAAGCCCTATGCCGAGATCGCTCATACAGCGCAGTCGGTCTCCGCCTTCGTCGCCATCGACCGGGCTTTGAAGGCGGGTGGGGTCAGCGTTCCGGAAATCCATGCCGAGGACCAGAATCAGGGGTTCCTGCTGCTTGAGCATCTTGGTTCGGAAGGATTTCTCAACGGCGATGGCCAGCCGGTGGCCGAGCGTTATGCGGCGGCGGCCGAACTGCTGGCCATGATGCATGGCAGGAGTTGGCCGCAGCGCCTGGCAACGGGGCAGGGCGGCTTCCACGACGTGCCGCCTTTCGACCGCGATGCGATGATGATCGAGGCCGATCTGCTAGTAGACTGGTACGTGCCGGCCATATCAGGCAGCCCGGCCAGCGATGCCTTGCGTGCCGGTTACCACCAGCAATGGAACGCGCTCCTCGACCGGCTGCGAGGCCGCGAAACCACGCTGATGCTGCGTGATTTCCATTCGCCCAACATCATCTGGCGCGGCGACCGCGCCGGGCATGATCGGCTCGGGATCGTCGATTTCCAGGACGCACTGATCGGTCCGTGCGCCTATGACGTCGCCTCGCTCGCCATGGACGCGCGTGTTACGATGTCGCCCGAGATCGAGAGAGAGACGCTCGACGCCTATGTCGCGGCGCGCCACGCAGCCGGCGCCTTCGACGAAGAAGGCTTCCTGGAATCCTACGCGATCATGGCGGCGCAGCGAAACTCCAAGATCCTCGGCATCTTCGTCCGCCTCGAAAAGCGCGACGGCAAGCCATATTATCTGAAGCACCTGCCGCGCATTCGCGATTATCTGCGTCGGGCGCTGTCTCATCCGGGGCTGGCCAGCCTGCGGGAGTTCTACAACGCCAACGGCTTGCTGGAGGAGCGGGCACTGTGACAGCAAAACCGGACACCGCCATCGTGCTCGCCGCGGGGCTTGGCAAGCGCATGCGGCCGATCACCGACACCATTCCCAAGCCGCTGGTCAAGATCGCCGGCAAGACCCTGCTCGACTGGGGGCTCGACAGCCTGGCCGCCGCCGGTGTCGGCAAGGCCGTCGTCAATGTCCATTATCTCCCCGAACAGATCGTTGCCCATGTCGCGGCGCGCCGCACGCCAAAAATCATCATCTCCGATGAGAGCGAAAAGCTGCTCGATTCCGCCGGCGGCATCGTCAAGGCGTTGCCGGAGCTGGGCGGAAAACCCTTCTACATCCTCAACGCCGATACCTTCTGGATCGACCAGGGTCCTCTCAATCTCGGCCGTCTTGCCCTTGCATGGGACGCTGCGAAAATGGATATTCTGCTGATGCTGGCGGATCTCCATCAGGCGACCGGACACTGCGGCAGCACCGATTTCCTGGTGGCGCCGGATGGTAGCTTGCGGCGATCAAAAGGTGATCCGGCCGGACTGATCTATGCCGGAGCGGCGATCGTCCATCCGCGCCTGTTCGAGGATGCCCAGTCCGGGCCGCACTCGCTCAACGCCTATTTCGACACCGCCATTGCTGCCGGCCGGCTGTTCGGCATGCCGATGCAGGGTCATTGGATCACCGTCGGCACGCCCGATGCCATTCCGCTCGCCGAGGCGGCCGTGGCTGGCGCGCTAGCCGAGTTGAAATGAGCGGCTCAAGCCGCGTTTTCTCAATTCCCTCCGGAGCGCCGTTCCTGCCGACGCTTGCCGAGGCGCTGCTAGCCGGGCGCCTTGTTCCGGGGTTCCGGTTTGACGGCGACCCGCTCGCTTTGGCCGACGTCACCATCTATGTGCCGACGCGGCGCGCGGCGCGCGCCTTGCGGGGTGTTTTCGTCGACAGCCTGGCGGCACGCGGCGGCGGCGGGTCGGCGATCCTGCCGGTCATCCGTCCGCTCGGCGAGTTCGATGAGGATGAGGCTGCATTCGAAACCGAGGCGTCCGCCGCCATCGACCTCGCGCCGCCGATTTCGGCAAGCGAACGCCTGTTGCTGCTGGCGCCGCTGGTCCGCGCCTGGAAACGCCGGCTGCCGGCGCATGTCGCGGCGCTCTTCGCCGAGGAGATCGTCATCCCTGCCTCTACCGCCGACGCGATCTGGTTGGCGCGCGATCTCGCCCGGCTGATGGACGAGATCGAGACGGAAGGCACGGATTGGGCCAAGCTCACCGACCTGGTGACCGGCAACCTTGCCGGATGGTGGCAGGTGACGCTTGAATTTCTCGGCATCGTCACCGATGCGTGGCCGAAATTCCTTGAAGAACGCGATCGCTCCAACCCTGCCGCACATCGCAGCGCGCTGATCCGCGCTGAAGCCGCACGGCTGCAGCGCAATCCGCCAGCCGGGCCGGTCATCGCTGCGGGCTCGACCGGCTCGATACCGGCCACGGCCGAGTTGCTTGCCGCGATTGCCCGCTTGCCCGGTGGCGCCATCGTGTTGCCCGGTCTCGACCGGACGCTGGACGAAGCGTCGTTCCAGGCAATCGCGGCGCCCGGCGCGCGTCCGGCCGTGCTCGGGCACCCGCAATACGGTCTCGCCAGGCTGATCGGTAAGATCGGTGTGCTGCGCGGCGATGTCGAGGAGATTGGCGCAGCCGAGCCACGGCTTGCGCTCCGCGCCGCCCTGGTCGGCGAAGCGCTGCGGCCGGCCGAAACCACCGAATTGTGGGCCGAGACGCGCAACGGCTTTTCAGCCTCCGACATTGCCGGGGCCTTTGCCGGCGTGACGCTGCTCGAAGCGGCCAGCGAACGCGATGAAGCCGTCGCGATCGCCGTCGCGCTCAAGCGCGCGGTCGAAGAGCCGGGCCAACGGGCGGCTCTCGTGACCGGTGACCGCGCGCTGGCGCGGCGCGTCTCGGTGGAACTCCTGCGGTTCGGCGTCGTCGCCGACGATTCCGGTGGCACGCCGCTCGCCAACACCCCGGCGGCCAGCCTGCTCGGCCTGGCGCTCGAGGCGGTGTACCGGCCAGGCGATCCGGTCGGCCTGCTGTCGCTGCTCAAACATCCGCTGCTTGGGCTTGGCCTCGAACGGGCCGATGTGCGCCACGCGGCGGAGCTGGTCGAACTGGTGGCGCTGCGCGGCGGCACCGGCCGCCCCGACATCGTTTCGCTTCCGGAACTGTTCGAAACCCGTCTCACCGGCCTTGCCAGCGGCAGCCGGCAGCCCTTCTGGTTTTCCCGTCTCACCCTGCGCTCCCTCGAAGCCGCGAAGAATTTGCTCGAACGTCTCACACAGGCGCTGGCGCCGCTCGCGGCGTTTCGCGGCCAGGCGGACGCCGACCTTGGCGCGCTGGTCGGAGCAAGCATCGTGGCGTTCGAAAATCTCGGCCGCACCGCCGATGGCGGCCTTGGCTTGCTCTATGCGGGTGACGCCGGCGAGAAGCTTGCCGAATTGCTGCGTGGGCTGGTCGCGGCTTCCGCGCCGCTCTCATTCGCCGCGGACGAGTGGCCCGACGTGATGGCGGGGCTGATCGCGCCTGAAACGGTCAAGCCGGCACAGGGAACCGACAGGAACATCGCCATCTGGGGCGCGCTGGAAGCGCGCTTGCAGGATGTAGACACGCTGGTCATCGGCGGGCTCAACGAGGGCGTGTGGCCGCGCAAGCCCGAGAGCGACCGCTTCATGTCGCGGCTAATGAAGACCGGCATCGATCTCGAACCACCCGAACGGCGCATCGGCCTTGCCGCGCATGATTTCCAGATGGCCTTGGGCGCGAAGAAGGTGGTGCTGGCCCGCTCGGCGCGTGCCGGCGACGCGCCTGCCGTGCCGTCGCGGTGGCTGCAGCGCCTGCTCACATTCATAGGCAACGACCAGACGGTTGAACTGCGCCGGCGCGGCGAAGAATTGCTCGCCTGGGCACGCGCGCTCGACACCGGCCCAAGGCAGGATTTCGCGCCACGGCCGCAGCCGACGCCGCCTTTGTCTGTTCGCCCGGGCCATTTCTCGGTCACCGAGATCGAGACCCTGCGCCGTGATCCCTACGCCGTCTATGCACGAAAAATTCTCGGCCTGATGCCGCTCGATCCGGTCATTCGCGATCCCGGTGCGGCCGAGCGCGGCACGCTGTTTCACGCCATCCTGCATCTGTTCTCGGCGCGCGTTGCCGATCCGCGCGCAGCCGACGCGCTCGCCGGCCTCATCGCTGCCGGCCGCGCCTGCTTTGCCGAAGCCGCACTTCCGGCCGATGTCGAGGCGGTGTGGTGGCCGCGTTTCGAAAAACTCGCCGCCAACATCATCGAGTGGGAGCGCACGCGCGCCGACGCGGTGATACGGCGGCATGCCGAGGAACGCGCCGGCAAGACCGTCGTCGGCCAGTCCGGCGTGACGCTGTCCGGCTATGCCGACCGCGTCGACCTGCTGGCCGGCGGCATGGCCGACATACTGGATTACAAGACAGGCTCCTCGCCGTCCAAGGCGCAGGCGCACACCCTGCTTGCGCCGCAACTGGCGCTGGAGGGCGCGCTGCTCAGGCGCGGCGCCTTCAAGGATTTGGGCGCGCGCGATCCTTCGCAACTGGCGTTCGTGCGGCTGAAGCCGAATGGCGAGGTGTTCGAGGAATCGATCCTCGAACACAATCGCCAGCCGCGCACCGCCACCGATCTCGCCGAAGAAGCCTGGGCGCGGCTGGAAAAGCTCCTGATCCACTATGCCGACCCGGCGACCGGCTATCTGTCGCGCGCGCTGCCGTTTCGCGAAGGCGAGACCGATGGCGATTACGACCATCTTGCCCGCGTGCTCGAATGGTCCGCCGGCGGCGATGCCGGCGACGAGGGAGGGGAGGCATGAAGAAGGCCTATCCCATCCCCAGCGACACCGCGACCAGCCAGGCCCGCGCCGCCGACCCCCAGAATTCCGCCTGGGTGTCGGCCAATGCAGGCTCCGGCAAGACCCATGTGCTGGCCCAGCGCGTCATCCGGCTGCTGCTGCGCGGCACCGATCCGTCGAAGATCCTGTGCCTGACCTATACACGCGCCGCCGCCGCCAACATGTCGAACCGGGTGTTTTCGACGCTGTCGGAGTGGACGGCACTCGGCGACGCGGAATTGGCGGCAAGGATCGAAACGTTGGAAGGTCGCCGGCCCGATCTTGAGACCATGCGCCGGGCACGGCGCCTGTTTGCCGAGGCGCTGGAGACGCCCGGCGGGTTGAAGATCCAGACCATCCATGCCTTCTGCGAATCGGTGCTTCATCAGTTCCCGCTGGAGGCCAACATCCCGGCGCATTTCGAGATGCTCGATCCGCCGATGGAGGCATCGCTGTTCGCCACCGCGCGCCGCGACATGATTTCTGGAACGGCCGCCGGCGACATGGACTTGGCCGAGGCGTTTGCCACCATTCTCGATCGTGGCGGCGAAGCCGGACTCGATGCCTTGCTGGGCGAGATCGTGCGCAAGCGCGACGGCTTGCGCAATTTCATCGACATGATTGGGCGCGATGGCACGCGTTTCCAGGCGCTATTCGATGAATTCCATTTCCGCCCCGGCCAGACCGCCGAAGGCATAGCGGCATCGGTCTGGCCGTTGCCGAGTTTCTTGCCCGACTATTTTGCCGGCTTCGCCCAGGCCGCGGATGCCACCGATGCCAGGACGGTGCTGAACAACATCCTGCCCTATGCGCGTCAGGCTTTCACCGAGGCCGACCCTGTTCGCCGTGTGCAACAGCTTGCGAGAGCCTTCCTCAAGACCGATGGCGATGCCTACGATCCGGCAAAGGCCTTCAAGAAAGCCCTGGTCGACCGACTGCCGGATCTGGCGGAACGCTATCTCTCGACGGCCAATGCCATCGTCGAAACGGTCGACAGGCTGGCGCTGTTCCGGATGCTGGAAGGCACGCGCGCCGCGTTGACCATCGCCGACTGGCTGATTGCCCGCTACGAGGTGTTGAAGCGCAGCCGCGGCTTTCTCGACTTCAACGACCTGATCACCCGCACGGTCAACCTTCTGGCGCGGCCCGATGCCGGCCCCTGGGTGCAGTACAAGCTCGACCAGGGCATCGACCACATCCTGCTCGACGAAGCGCAGGACACCAGCCCGGATCAATGGGAAGTGGTGAAGCGGCTGGCGGAAGAGTTTTTTGCCGGCTTAGGCGCCCGCGACAGGGTCCATCGCACGGTCTTTGCCGTCGGTGACGAAAAGCAGTCGATCTATTCCTTTCAGGGCGCCGCGCCGGACTCCTTCGCCGACAGCCGGCTGTTGTTCGCGGGACGGGTGCGTGATGCCGAGGCATCCTTCGCCGACCTCAAGCTGACCTGGTCGTTCCGCTCGACCGATGACGTTCTGACCGCGGTCGATCGCGTCTTTGCCGATCCTGTCGTGCGGCGCGGCATCAGCCATGATCCTGATCCGCTGCGCCACCAGGCCATCCGCACCGATGCGCCGGGCTATGTCGAGGTCTGGCCGTCGGTCGATGCCGACGTCGTCGACGAGCCCGACGACTGGACGCAAGCCATCGACCATGCGCATGCGCCGGCGGTGCGCGTTGCCGAGCATGTCGCGGCCACCATTGCCGGCTGGATCGGCGCCGGCGAGATCGTCGAAGGCCGTGGCAAGCGGCTGCGGCCGGGCGACGTGCTGGTGCTGGTGCGCAAGCGCGATCGCTTCGTCCACGCGTTGACCCGGGCGCTCAAACGCCGCGACATTCCGGTCGCCGGCGCCGACCGGCTGAGCCTGCCCGGACACATTGCGGTCAAGGACCTGATTGCGCTCGGCCATCTCCTCATCCAGCCGCAGGACGATCTGTCGCTCGCCGCCGTCCTGCGCAGCCCGATCTTCGATCTGCCGGAGGAGGGGCTTTTTGCGCTTGCGGCGGAGAGGCCGACCGGCCTGTCGCTGTTTGCATCTCTTCGCGCCCATGCCGGCGAGAGCGAGGTTTTGGCGGCGGTCGTCACCCAGCTCGACATCTGGACGAACGAGGCCGCCTTCAAGCCGGTGTTCGAGTTTTACGCCGGCCTGCTGGCGCGCGATGGCGTGGGCAGAAGCGATGGCGTGCGCAAGAGGATGATCGCGCGGCTCGGGCCTGAGGCCGGCGACATTCTCGACGAGTTCCTGAGCTTCTGCCTTGCCGAGGAACGAACCGGCCTGCCGGGGCTGGAAGCCTTCCTGTCGACGCTGGAGAATGCCGGTCCCGAGATCAAGCGCGAGATGGACCAGACCCGCGACGAGGTCCGCGTCATGACCGTGCACGCGGCCAAGGGCCTGGAAGCGCCGGTCGTGTTCCTGGTCGACGGCGGCTCTGCGCCGTTCAGCGACCAGCATCTGCCGCGGCTGATGCCTTTCGAAGGCTCGGGCTGGGACGGCAAGGGCTATCTCTGGCGCTCGGCCAGCGACGTCGCCAATGGGTTTTCCAAGGCTGCGGCGGTGCGGGCACGGGAACTCGCCGACGACGAATACCGCCGGCTGCTTTATGTCGGCATGACCCGCGCCGAGGACCGGCTGATCGTCTGCGGCTATCACGGCAAGCGGGCGCCGAACACCGGCACCTGGCATTCGATCGTCAGCCGAGCGTTGATCGGCGCGCCTGAGAGCGTGGAGCGCCCGCACCCCGCCGGCGGCGATCCGGTGCATCGTTTTCACGTCACCAAGCTGCCGCCTGTCGCACCGGTTTCCAGCGAGCAGGCGCGGCAGGCGCACAGTTTCGGGCCACTGCCGATGACCCTGTTCCGGCCCTTGCCGCCTTTCGAGGATTTGCCGCGTCCGCTGTCGCCATCCGGCGCCTCGGCGCTCATCGACGAAGGCAAGGAAGCGGTGGTCGACAAGGCTTCGCCGGTGCTCGATGCAGATGCCGAGCCAGGCTTTGCCGTGGTGCGCGGGCTCGCTTTGCACAAATTGCTGCAGATGTTGCCGGGCATTGCCGAGGGTGAACGCGAGGGCGCGGCGCAACGCTATCTCGCGCGAACGGGTGCGGACTGGTCTCAATCAGAGCGTGAAAAAGCTCTGGCATCGGTCACGGCGATCCTTGCCGATCCCGGCCTCGGTCCGCTGTTTGCGCCATCGTCGCGCGCCGAGGTCGCGATCATGGGCAGCCTGGAGGTCAAGGGCAAAAAGCGCTCGATTTCGGGCAAGATCGACCGGCTGGCGGTGACGTCGGACGCGGTCTCTATCGTCGACTACAAGACCAACCGGCCGGCACCCGCCTCCCTGGCCGAGGTCCCGCCGGCCTATGTCCTGCAGCTCGCGCTCTATCGCGCCCTGCTGCAGCCGCTTTATCCCGGACGCGCGGTCAAGGCGGCCTTGCTGTTCACCGAAGCGCCGCGGCTGATCGAACTGCCGGCCGGTACCATGGATGACGCCCTTGCTCGACTCACAGGAGCGTGACACAACACCTGCTTGAAGAAGGGCGCGATCACCACCACATTTGGTGCGACAAAAACTTTCGAAAGGATTTTCCGCATGACCACCGTCAAGGTCGACAAGAGCAATTTCCAGGCCGATGTACTTAACGCCAACGTGCCGGTCGTCGTCGATTTCTGGGCGGAATGGTGCGGTCCGTGCAAGATGATCGCTCCGGCGCTCGAAGACATCGCCACCGAACTCGGCGCCAAGGTGAAGATCGCCAAGCTGAACATCGACGAGAATCCCGAGCTCGCCGCGCAGTTCGGCGTGCGCTCGATCCCGACGCTGATGATCTTCAAGGGCGGCGAAGTGGCCGACATGAAGGTTGGCGCCGCACCCAAGACCGCGCTGTCGCATTGGATCAATGGCAGCCTCGCGTGATCCGTCCCAAATTCCTGACATCAAGCCCGGCCTCGCGCCGGGCTTTTTGTTGGCGTCATCGGTGGGTGGTTCTGGCCCTCACGCCTGCGCACTCCATGTCTTCTGTTGTCACGAGAAGCAAGGAGAACGCCCATGACCGGATCCGCCAAGGCCACCGTCTTCATCGACAATGAGCGTGTCATCGTCACCGAGTATCGCTTTGCGCCCGGCGACAACACCGGCTGGCACCGCCACGGCCACGACTATGTCGTCGTGCCGCTGATGGACGGCAAGGTGAAGCTGTTGACCAAGGACGGCGAATCCTTCGCCGAGATGAAGAAGGGCGCGCCCTATTTCCGCAAGGAGGGCGTCGAACACGACGTCATCAACGCCAATGAGGGCGAATACGCCTTCATCGAGATCGAGTTGAAGTAACCGCGAAGGCCATCGGGCGGCAGGCGCCATTACCAGTCGGCGATACGATCGCCTCCGGCGAATTGAGCACTTTTTTCGGTATACTCGAACAGTTCTATCTTCACGCCGTTGGGGTCGCGTATCCAGGCCTGGTAGGTGTCGTCGCAGGCGAGTTTCTTTGCCGTGACGTCGACGCCCTTCGACCTGATATGGGCGATCGCTGCATCTATGCTTTCCACTTCGAGGCAGAGGTGGTTGATCTGGTTCAGGTCGCCATAGCTGGCCCCGTCCTTCTGGAACACCTCGACGTGGCTGCGACCGCCGCAATCGAGGTAGAACCCAAAAATCTTGCCGTCGCGCAGGAAATTGAACTGGGTGTCCATGCCGAGGACATCGCGGTAGAAGCTTCGCGTCGCATCCAGATCATTGGCGAAGATGCAGACGTGAGCGAGCTGCTTGACCTTGATCATGACTGCTCCTTGCGGTGATCGCCGAAACCGATCTCAGGTCGGGGGCGTGCCGTTTTCGGCGAGCACCGCACCGGCCAGATAGAGCGAACCGCCGATCAGGATGCGCGGCGCCGGGCCGTCCCAGGTGTCGCGCAGCAACATCAGCGCGCTGGCGACGGAACTCACCGGTTCGGCCGTCAGCCCGGCCTCCGTCGCGCGGATCGCCAGTTCGTCGTTCGGCACGCCGGCGTCGCTCAGGCTCACCGGCACCGTGTAGACATGCCGGGCGAGGCCCTTGAAGGCGCGGAAATAGCCGCTCTGGTCCTTGGTGTTGATCATGCCCGAGATGAGGAAGAGTGGTCGCGGGTTCTTTTCTTCCTGCTCCGCCAGCGCTTCGGCAACCACCACGCCGGCGCCCGGATTGTGGCCGCCGTCGAGCCAGATGTCGGCGCCCTTCGGCGCCAGTTCGGCCAGCCGGCCCTGCGCCAGCTTCTGCATGCGGCCGGGCCAGGCGACGCTGGTCATCGCCTTCTCGGCGGCGCGATGGCTGATCTCGAAGCCGGCCGCTTTGACCGCCGCGATCGCCGCCGCCGCATTGGCGAACTGGTGACGCCCGGGCAGCCGTGGCGGCGGCAGGTCCATCAGGCCGTCCTCGTCCTGGTAGACCATGCGGCCGTTCTCCTCGAAGGCGAGGAAATCCTGGCCGTATACGAAGGTCGGACATTCAAGCCGCTCGGCGGTCTCGATCAGCACCTGCAGTGCCGTCTCGCTTTCCTGCGCGCCGATGACCACTGGGCAGCCGCGCTTGATGATGCCGGCCTTTTCGGCTGCGATCAGTTCGACACGGTCGCCGAGATAGGCCTCGTGGTCGAGCGACACCGGCATGATCACCGACACGGCCGGCTCTTTGATGACATTGGTGGCATCGAAACGGCCGCCGAGCCCGACCTCGATGATGGCGGCATCGGCCTGGTGTTCGGAAAACAGCAGGAAGGTGACGGCGGTGAGGATCTCGAAGACGGTGATATGCTCGCCTTCATTGGCCCTGGCGACACGGGCGATGGCATCGGCGAACACCCGGTCGTCGACCAGCCTGCCGCCGCCATCGGCGGCCAGCCGGTAACGCTCGTGCCAGTTGACCAGATGCGGCGAGGTGTGGACATGGACGCGGTAGTCCGCCGCCTCAAGCAGTGCGCGTGAAAATGCGGCGCACGAGCCTTTGCCGTTGGTGCCGGCGATATGGATGACCGGTGGCAGCCGGTCCTGCGGGTCGTCGAGTCGCTCCAGCAACCGTGAAATGCGGTCGAGCGAAAGGTCGAAGCCTTTCGGGTGAAGCGCCATCAGGGCTTCGATTTCGCGGTCGGCGGCAAGCGTTTTCATGGCACAATCCTGGCCCATGGCCCGGGAACCAGAATCGGTTTCACAATGGCCATGGCAATCAAAAAGCTACAGCGCGCCACGGACACGGCGCAATCGCGGTTCGCGGCGAAGAGTGTCGCGTCAGGCTTGTGGCCGCGCCTCGGCCGGAATTGTCGCCGGCGGCAGGATCTCCGGCTCAAGCGGCTTTTGCTCCTCCGGCAGCTTGAGCAGCATCTTCAGCAGCCGTGCGATGGTCTGGCGCATCTCCAGGCGCGACACCACCATGTCGACCATGCCGTGTTCCATCAGGTATTCGGAGCGCTGGAAGCCGTCCGGCAGCTTTTCCCGAATGGTCTGTTCGATGACGCGCGGCCCGGCAAAGCCGATCAGCGCGCCGGGCTCGGCGATGTGCACGTCGCCCAGCATGGCGTAGGAGGCAGTTACCCCGCCCGTGGTCGGATTGGTCAAGACGACGATGTAGGGCAGGCCGGCTTCCTTCAGCCGGTCGACACCAACCGTGGTGCGCGGCAACTGCATCAGCGACAGAATGCCTTCCTGCATGCGGGCGCCGCCGGACGCGGCGAACAGGATCAGCGGCCGCTTGCGCTGCAAGGCGACTTCGAAACCGTGCACGATGGCGTCACCCGCGGCCATGCCGAGCGAGCCGCCCATGAAGGCGAAGTCCTGCACGGTCACCACCACCGGCAGGCCTTCGACGGTCCCCAGTGCGTTGATGATGGCGTCTTCCAAGCCGGTCTTGGCCTTTGCGTCCTTCAGCCGGTCGACATAGCGCTTCTCGTCGCGGAACTTCAGCGGATCCTGCATGACCTTGGGGTTGTCCAGGGTCTCGTACTTGCCGTTGTCGAAGAAGAACTTCAGCCGCTCCTTGGCCGAGATCTTCATATGGTGGCCGGAGGACGGAATGACGAACTGGTTGGATTCCAGATCCTTGTGGAACACCATCTCGCCGGTCTCCGGATCCTTGATCCAGAGATTCTCGGGCATGTCGGTGCGCCGGCCGAGCATCGAATTGATCTTCGGGCGAACGTAATTGGTGATCCAGTTCATCGCTTCGGCTCCTGTCCTGACGAAGATTTGGGAAAGAGAGGTAGGAGAACTATTCGGCGGCAGCAAGGCGGGCCGAGCGCACACCTTGCGCAAGGCCGCTGACCAGCGTGGCGACGGCTTCGGCCGGGTCGGCGGTCTTTTCGCCTTTCGGCCCCAGCACATTGGCCACCGCGTTGACGATCGCGGTGCCGACGACGACGCCATCGGCATTGGCACCGATCACGCGGGCCTGCTCGGCGGTCTTGACGCCGAAGCCGACGCAGACCGGCAGATCGGTGTGACCCTTGATGCGTTGCACCGCCGCCGCCACCTTGCCGGTGTCGGCCAGCGCCGAACCGGTGATGCCGGTCATCGACACATAGTAGACAAAACCCGACGTGTTCTGCAGCACCTTGGGCAGGCGCTTATCATCGGTGGTCGGCGTTGCCAGCCGGATGAAGTTGATGCCGGCCTTGAGCGCCGGAATGCACAATTCCTCGTCCATTTCCGGCGGCAGGTCGACGACGATCAGCCCATCGATGCCGCTGGCGATCGCGTCCTTGAGGAAGCGGTCGACGCCATAGATGTAGATCGGATTGTAATAGCCCATCAGCACGATCGGCGTCTCATTGTCGCCGGTGCGGAATTCCGAAGCCATCTTTAGCGTCTTGACCAGCGTCTGGCCGCCTTTCAGCGCCCTCAGGCCCGCCGCCTGGATCGCCGGGCCGTCGGCCATCGGATCGGAGAACGGCATGCCGAGCTCGATGACGTCGGCGCCTGCTCCAGGCAGTGCCTTCATGATCGACAGCGACGTCTCATAGTCGGGGTCGCCGCCCATGAAATAGGTGACGAGGGCCGGGCGGCCTTCGGTCTTCAGCTTGGCCATGCGGCGGTCAATGCGGGTGGTCATGATCAGATCTCCATGCCCAGCATGCTGGCAACCGTATGCACGTCCTTGTCGCCACGGCCGGACAGGTTGACGATGACGATCTGGTCCTTGTCCATGGCCGGCACGATCTTCACCGCGTGCGCAATGGCGTGCGCCGATTCCAGCGCCGGGATGATGCCTTCGACGCGCGTCGTCAGCTTGAAGGCCTCCAGCGCCTCGTCGTCGAGGATCGGCACATATTCGACGCGGCCGGAATCGCGCAGCCAGGAATGCTCTGGGCCGACGCCGGGATAATCGAGACCGGCAGAGATCGAATGGCCGTCCATGATCTGGCCGTCGGAATTCTGCAGGAGATAGGTGCGGTTGCCGTGCAGCACGCCAGGCGCGCCGGCGCTCATCGAGGCGCAGTGTTCGATGCCGTCAAGACCACGGCCGCCGGCCTCGATGCCGATGATGCGAACATCCTTGTCGTCGAGGAAGGGATGGAACAGGCCGATGGCGTTCGAGCCGCCGCCGACACAGGCAATGATGGTGTCCGGCAGCCGGCCTTCCTGCTCGAGGATCTGTGCGCGCGCTTCGGTGCCGATCACCGACTGGAAGTCGCGCACCAGCTCCGGATAGGGATGCGGCCCGGCGGCGGTGCCGATCAGGTAATAAGTGTCCTCGACATTGGTCACCCAGTCGCGCAACGCCTCGTTCATGGCGTCCTTCAGCGTGCCGTGGCCGGCGGTCACCGGCCGCACTTCGGCGCCGAGCAGCTTCATGCGGAAGACGTTCGGGCTTTGGCGGGCGACGTCGGTCGCGCCCATATAGACGACGCAGGGAAAGCCGAAGCGGGCCGCGACGGTGGCCGACGCCACGCCATGCTGGCCTGCGCCCGTCTCGGCGATAATGCGCTTCTTGCCCATGCGTTTGGCCAGCAGGATCTGGCCGAGGCAGTTGTTGATCTTGTGCGAGCCGGTGTGGTTCAGATCCTCGCGCTTGAAGTAGACTTTTGCACCACCGAGATGCCTGGTCAGCCCTTCCGCGAAATAGAGCTTCGACGGCCGCCCGGCATAGTGGGTCGAAAGGTCGGTGAGTTCAGCCTTGAAATCCGGATCGTTCTTGACCTCGTTCCAGTGCCGCTCAAGGTCGAGGATCAGCGGCATCAGCGTTTCGGCGACGAAACGACCGCCAAAAATGCCGAACATGCCCTGTTCGTCGGGTCCGGTACGGAAGGAATTGGGTGTCGCCGGCTTGTCCATCGCCGATCTCCTGGTCTCGATGTGGGGGCATGTCCTTGCCGGAAAACCGGATCCCACTTTTCCGGGACATGCTCTGGTTTGAGCCGGTCAGGCGGCGCGGTTGTCGCGCGCTGCCCTGACGGCTCGGAAAAACTGTTCGATCAGCGCCGGATCCTTGACGCCCGGCGCGCTTTCCACGCCTGAGGAAATGTCTATTCCGGGCGGGTTGGCAAGCCGAAGGGCATCGCCGATATTGGCGGCGTTGAGCCCACCGGAAAGCATGTAATCGACGCCGGCGTCAAGGCCGGTGAGGATGCGCCAGTCGTAGGCCACGCCATTGCCGCCGGGCAGCTCGGAGCCCTTGGGGGGCTTGGCGTCGAACAGGAAGTGGTCCGCAATGCCGATAAACGGCTTTATCCGCTCGAGGTCGGCAACCTCGCTGACCGACAGCGCCTTCATCACCGGCAAGCCGTAGCGGGCTTTCACCTCGGCCACGCGCTCCGGCGTTTCCGAGCCGTGCAGCTGCAGCATGTCGGGCTGCATCGCTGCCACGATCTCATCCAGGAAGGCGTCGCTGGCATCCACGGTGACGGCCACCGCTTTTGCCTTGCCGCGCGCCGCCTCGCGCAAGCGGCCAGCCTCGGCCGGCTCGACATAGCGCGGGCTTTTGGCGAAGAAGATAAACCCGACATGGCTGGCGCCGCCGGCCAGCGCCGTGGCCATTGCCACGTCGGTATTCAAGCCGCAAATCTTGATGTCGAGCGCCATGGCGCGGGGATTGGCATGAAAAGCGCGAAGAGTCGAGAAAAAGCATGCTGTTGCCGGCAAGGCCAAAGGCGCTACCTATTGAAGGACAGGGACACAAGGCGGGAGCAAGACCATGGCTGACAGAACCGTTGCCGAACTCAGGCAGAAGATCGCGCAGGCGCGCGAGGTCATCGCCCATCTGATGGACAAGGCCGCCTTCAACGGCGCCGAAGCCCATCGCGCGCTGGATTATTTCGGCGGTGATCAATTCGACGGCAACTTCCTGCCGTGGCCGCATCATGGCGATGAGGGACTGCGACCGGAGGAGCTCAACGCGGCGAATGACGATTGAGCACAATGCCGAGGTCAGATGTCAGTGAAGGGTCTCTCCTTGCAGTGCGCGGCGCAACCCATACACAGCTTCTGATGGAAAGTCGTGGCGCCATTTTTCCTTGTACCCTTCCAGCCCATGGGTATTGAGAACCTGACTCGCTGCTGCCAAAACCGCCTCAGCGAACTCCTGCAATGGACATACCGCCTCAAGTCTTACAGTGCCTGCTTCATCCGGCTCTTCTGACCAGGTTTCCCCAAACTCCAGTATGCGAACCCTGATCGTGTCGCCTTGTGGCTCAAGGACAAAGCGGCATTCTCCCGGCTCGTCGTAGAAGTGAGCAACTGAATAGTTCGCACCGTCGACGATAGCGCGTGTAGCCTCGATCAACTCGAGCAAAGCATCGCCCAAATAGGATGCTTCAACGCTGGCCGCGCTGCCGTCGATAGCTACATCGCAGTCGGCCCAGCCTGCGTCAGCCACCCGATAGTCGATCTTAACGGCCATGCCCTACTCGAACGCAATCGCTTGCAGCGCGCCGCCATTGCGCTTCAGCCATGCCTTGCAGCGCTCGGTGTCCGGGCAAAGCTGTTCGCACAGTTTCCAGAATTTCGGACCGTGGTTCATCTCCTTGAGATGCGCCACTTCATGTGCGACGAGGTAGTTTATGATTGGCGACGGCGCCATCATGATGCGCCAGGAAAACGACAGATTGCCGTCGGAGGTGCAGGAGCCCCAGCGGCTAGACGTGTCCTTGAAGCGGATCGCCTTGGCGCGCTTGCCCAGCGCCAGCGTGTGTTTGCCCACCAGCTTCTCGATCTCGCACTTGGCCTCGCGCTTGAGGAAATCGGCAATGCGGCGTGGCAGGTGCACGCGGTCGCCATGCACGATCAGCAGCGGACCGCGCTCGTCGCTTGAAATGGTCACCGTGCCGCGCTTCGAAGGCTCATGGACGATGCGGTGCGGCACGCCGCGTACGGGGATCTTGATGCCCGGCCGCACCTGCGGCCGCGCCGGCACCTTGGCCAGCCGCTGCTCCAGCCAGTCCTGGTGACGGTCGAGGAACTTTTCCACCTCGCCGCGGCGCAGGCCTGGCGGCACCGTGATGCGCAGGCCCTTACCGCCCGAATCGATGCGCAGCGTCAGCCGCCTTGCGCGGTCGTTCTCGACGATCTTGAGCGGCAAGGTACGGCCGGCGACGCAATATTCACGCTCCACGACGGGCGTGGCCTTGGGCTTTGTCAGATTGCGGAAGAATCCGAGGGTCATGGCGGGACGATACGCGATTCGAGAAAAACGAATAGAACAAAAAAGAAACGGCGCCGCTCGCGCGACGCCGTCATCATACCTTGGCCTGTCGCCGGGCCTCAGTCGTCAAGCAGGTTCGAGCCCTTGCCACGCTTGGTGGTTGTCGTCCCGGTGCTCGGGTCGGTCTTCGTCGGCGCCGTCGACTTGTTGCGGTTGGCCATGAAGCGGTCGAACTCGTCCTGGTCCTTGGCACGGCGCAATTCGCGGGCGTAGTCGTCGAACTCGGTCAGCATCTCGTCGAGCTTGCGGCGTTCCTCGGCGAGGCGCTCCAGTTCCTTTTCGCGCCAGTCGTCGAAAGCGACATTACCGGTGCGGGCGGAGCCGTGGCCCCAGCGCGCCGCCTTGTCGGAACCGCGGCGGCAGCCGGCGAAGATGCCGTCGGTGGCGCGGTTGACGTCACGCTTGAAACCATCGAGGCGGTCGCCCCAGATGATGTAGGCAAGCATGGCGAAGCCGAGTGGCCAGAACACCATGAAACCGATCACCATCAACGCGATGGTTGCCGGCGTCCAGGCCGGGCGGATCAATGCAGATGTGTTCATTTTCTCCCATTCCTTCGGTTGGAGACAGCCAAGATCCGGCTGCGTGGAATCGAAATGGGAAGGAGAAAACGACGATTCAAGACAATATCGACCAAAACCGGACAAGCTCATGAAATGATTATCGCTTTTCGAGCGTATCGAAGAAAAGCACGACCGGCCATGAGGAACAGTGGCAATGCCGCCGGCGGTGCTATGGTTTGATGCATCGGTGGGGAACCCATTCCTTTCAAAAATCCAGTGGCGCGTTGTCGACGACCTCCTTCATGACGAAGAACGTCCTCGTCTGGCGAACGCCGGGCAATGCGATCAACTGATCCCCGTGGATCCGGTTGAAGTCCGCCATGTCGCCGACCCTGATCTTCAGAAAATAGTCGAAGTCGCCTGCCACCAGATGGCAATCAAGAATGAACTTCAGTTTCGCGACTGCCTTCTCGAATTCCGCGAAACTTTCCGGGGTCGAGCGGTCGAGCACGACGCCAACCATCACCAGCGCGCCTCTGTCGACCTTCTGCGGTGTCACCACTGCCCTGACATGGCTGATGTAGCCTTCATCGAACAAGCGTTGCGTGCGGCGGTGGCACGTCGCCGGGCTGACAGCAACCGACTGCGCCAGCTCCGCATTGGTCAGCCGCCCATTGTCCTGGAGCAGGCGCAACATTTTGAGGTCGATCCGGTCGAGCGATGCCTTCCTGGAAGATTCTTCCGTTATTGAGGCGGTTTATCGAAGTAATATAGCACATTGGAGCCAGAAAGTTAGATTTCAGGCATTTTCTGATCGTTCTTAGAGAGCACCTTTCAGGAGAAAACTGATAGTGTTTCCAGCATCAAAATCACAATCAGAGGAGGATCTCTCATGTTGGAGAAGTTCGAACGCTATCCGCTCACATTTGGACCGACCCATATCGAGAAACTGGATCGGCTCAGCGCTCATCTCGGCGGCAAGGTCGATCTCTACGCCAAGCGGGAAGATTGCAATTCCGGCCTCGCCTTCGGCGGCAACAAGCTGCGCAAGCTCGAATACATCATTCCTGACGCGATCGCCTCAAACGCCGACACGCTGGTTTCGATCGGCGGCGTACAATCCAACCATACGCGCATGGTGGCAGCCGTGGCGGCGAAAATCGGCATGAAATGCCGCCTCGTGCAGGAAAGCTGGGTACCCCACGAGGACGCCGTCTATGATCGCGTCGGCAACATCCTTTTGAGCCGGATCATGGGCGCCGATGTCCAGATGGTCGATGAGGGCTTCGACATCGGAATCAGGGAAAGCTGGGAACAGGCGATCGCCGATGTGAAAGCCAAAGGCGGCAAACCTTATCCGATTCCGGCCGGCGCTTCGGTGCATAAATATGGCGGCCTGGGCTATGTTGGCTTCGCCGAAGAGGTGCGCGCGCAGGAGAAGGAACTCGGCCTTGCCTTCGACTACATCGTCGTCTGTACCGTCACCGGCTCGACCCATGCAGGCATGGTGGTCGGCTTCGCCAAGGACGGTCGCGAGCGCAAGGTAATCGGCATCGACGCATCCTGCACCCCAGCGCAGACCAAGGCGCAAGTGCTGGACATCGTGCGGACCACGGCGACGCAGGTCGAAC
Organism: Mesorhizobium sp. P2_D1; assembly: GCF_056404455.1. Lineage (NCBI taxonomy): Bacteria > Pseudomonadati > Pseudomonadota > Alphaproteobacteria > Hyphomicrobiales > Phyllobacteriaceae > Mesorhizobium > Mesorhizobium sp. P2_D1. The sequence goes on along the minus strand of NZ_JBFUDZ010000002.1, from coordinate 66,278 downwards.
TCGGCAAGGAACTCAGTGAAGACGATGTGATCCTCATCGAGGATTATGCCTATCCGGTCTACGGCGTGCCCTCGCAGGAGACGAAAGAAGCGATCCGTCTCTGCGCGCGCCTTGAAGGCATGATCACCGATCCTGTCTACGAGGGAAAATCCATGCAGGGCATGATCGACCTCGTTAGGAAGGGCTATTTCCCCGAAGGGTCGAAGGTGCTTTACGCCCACCTTGGCGGCGCTCCAGCCATCAACGGCTATGCTTATACGTTTCGCAACGGCTGAATGCCCTCAGGGCGTGGCAGGTGACCTCTGACGACTATCCCGTCCGGCGCAGCATGTGGGCCACGAAGCGGTCGAACTCGTCCTGATCCTTGGTGCGGTCGCCGGCATCCAGGGACAGCCAGTTCCGGCTGCGTGGAATCGGAAGGGAAAAGCGGCGATTCAGGACAATGTCCGCCAAATCCGGACAAGCGGCTGAAATGATTGCCGCTTTTTGAGTTCTTCGAGGAAAAGCACGACCATCCCGGCGACCAGGCCCCAGAATGCCGCACCGACGCCGAACAGCGTCAAACCCGAAGCGGTGACGGCAAAGGTGACAGTGGCGGCCATACGGTGATCTTCGTCCTTGAGCGCGATCGACAGGGCGTTGGCAAGTGGCGCCATCAACGCGAGACCCGCCACCAGCACGATCAGGCTCTGTGGCAGAACGGCGAAGATCGCCACCAGCGACGCACCGAAGATGGCGAAGACAAGATAGGCGAGCGCATAGAATGGGCCGGTCTTCCAGCGTTCGGCGGGGTCGGGGTGGACGTCCGGCCCGGTGCAGATCGCCGCCGAGATCGCAGCCAGATTTGTGGTCGAGCCGCCAAACGGCGCCGACAGCAGCGAAAGCAGGCCGGTGACGCCGATCAGCGGGCCGGGCTCGGGTTGATAGCCGGCGGCGCGCAGCACGGCGAGGCCGGACAGGTTTTGGGAAGCCATGGTGACGAGGTAGAGCGGCAGCGCCAGGCCGATGGTCGCGGCGATGCTGAAGTGCGGCGCGATCAGCGTCAGCGTCGACAGTTCCGGTGTCGGCAAGCCGCCGACGCGGCCGGTCAAGAAAGCGGCGAGGCCGCCGCCGATCAGCACCACCAGCACCGACACCGCCGGATTGAACAGGCGAATGACGAAGAAGGCCGCGATCAGCGGCAGGATCAGCCAGGGATCGGCGGGGATGGCCTTAATCGCGTTGATGGCGAAGCTGACGAGGATGCCGGCCAGCATGCCCGATGCCACTGACGGCGGGATCCTGGCGATCAGCCGTGTCAGCGGTCCGAACAGGCCGGTGGCGATCAAGAGGATGCCGGTGACGATGAAGGCGCCGACCGCTTCGCCCATCGAGAAGCTGCTCGACGCGGCGATCAGCGCCAGGCCTGGTGTCGACCAGGCGGTGATGACCGGCATCTTCGTGCGCCAGGACAGCCACAGGCATTCGATTGCCATCGCCAGGCAGATCGCCGTCACCCAGCTCGCGGTCTCGATCTGTGTCGCGCCGACCGCCTTGGCGGCGGCGATGACGATGGCCAGCGTGCCGCCGAAGCCGACGATTGCCGCGACAAAAGCGGATATCGGAATGGAAAGGCGCATCAGTTTCCCCTCTGCGCCATGGCGTCGACTGCCCGCACCAACATGTCGAGATCCTGGGGACGCGACAGGCGGTGGTCGCCCTCGGGGATCAGCGACAGGGTCACGTCGTCGGACGGCAGCCGGCTGACCAGCTTCAGCGCGTGGCTTGCCGGCACGTCCGCATCGGCCAGCCCCTGCAATATGTGCACCGGGCAATGCGTGTCGATCGGGCCCGTCATCACCAGGTTGTTGCGTCCATCCTCGATCAGCGCGCTTGTGTAGATGTAAGGCTCGGCGGAATAGTCCGACGGCTCCTCGAAGAAGCCTTTTTCGGCGAGCGCGCGTTTCTGCGCCTTGGTCAGCGCCGGCTCGACCAGCTCAGCGGTAAAATCGGGCGCCGGCGCCAGCAGCACCAGACCCGCGACATTGCTGTCGCCCGCCTTGTGCAATTCCTGCACCATGCGCAGCGCAATCCAGGCGCCCATCGAGGAGCCGACCAGGATCTGCTTGCCCTGGGTGAAATGCCGGAACACGGCGAGGCTCTGCGAAAGCCATTTCGAAATGGTGCCGTCCGCAAAGGCGCCACCGGATTCGCCATGACCGGAATAGTCGTGGCGCACGAAGGCGCGGCCTTCTCTTGCCGTCCAGTCCGACAGCGTCTGCGCCTTCGTGCCCAGCATGTCGGACTTGTAGCCGCCGAGCCAGACGATGCCGGGCGCGGCACCTGTCGTATGGCGCACCGCGATGCTCGATCCGTCGACATCCAGAAAGACAGGAGGCGTGTCGGTCATGGTTTCTTCCTCACGCCCGTCTTTTGGCGCACGGCGTCTTGTGGCACAGCCAATGGCGTGGCGAAAAGTGCTCGCGATGGTTCTTTGTTCGGTGCAGGGCAGTGATCAGGGTGATTTCCTGTCAATGCTGTGCTATTGACTTCGCCCGCGCGCTTACCACATTGGCGCGTCCACGCATCAATATCCGCAAACCCTGAACGAAACGGCCAAGGAGACCACGACCATTCGCAGACCTTTCAAAGCAGCGGCGCCGACCAAGGATGGCCCGCGCTCCAACCGTGACATCCGGGTTCCCCGGGTCCAGCTTATCGACGCCGAAGGTCAGAACCGCGGCGATGTTTCAATCAACGACGCATTGCTGCTCGCCGAAGAGGCTGGGCTCGATCTCGTCGAGATATCGCCCAATGCGGTGCCCCCCGTCGTAAAAATCCTCGATCTCGGCAAGTTGAAATACGCCAACCAGAAGAAGGCGGCCGAGGCGCGCAAGAACCAGAAGGTCATCGAGATCAAGGAGATCAAGATGCGCCCCAACATCGACAGCCACGACTACGAGACCAAGATGAAGGCGGTTCGCCGCTTCTTCGAGGAAGGCGACAAGGTCAAGCTGACCTTGCGTTTCCGTGGCCGCGAGATGGCGCATATGGAACTCGGCATGCAGCTTTTGAACAAGGTTCGCGAGGAAGTGGCGACCATTGCCAAGGTCGAAGCGGAACCGAAGCTCGAAGGCCGCCAGATGATGATGGTGCTGGCGCCGCGCTAGGGTGCAGTGAGATTGAGGTCAGGCCGAGCCGAAAATGGTGGGAAGCACAGGAAGCTGCCGTTTGCAGGCCGGCATCACCTGAACGTCAACACATCGAGATCACGATGACGTCAGGCCTGGTCACCGCGCTCTAAATCCGCCTGAATTGTAGTACAGGGCGTCCCGGCGATCGGCGGGACGCCTGCTTCCTGGCCACAGCTGCGATCGCCGGCTCTGTTTTCATGCATGTCGTCCTCCCAAAACCGGGGCCACTTTTGGGCGACATGCATTAGGCTCCTCGACGATCGGATTCCTCCCTTGGACAAAGAACTCAAATACGGGCTGGGTAACTACCAGCGCACGCGCAGAATAGTGCTTGCCGTGCTCGTGGTCGTGTTGTTCGCCGCGCTGCTGTTTGGCCAATCGACCTTCCCGCCCGATACCGCGATGCATGAGACGATCGAGATGTTCGGCGTGCTGCTGATTTTTCTCGGCATCGTCGGCCGCCTTTGGTCGACGCTCTACATAGGCGGGCGCAAATCTTCCGAAGTTGTGACGGGCGGACCCTATTCGATGACCCGCAATCCGCTCTATGTGTTCTCGACCGTGGCCGCGGCCGGCGTCGGCGCGCAGATCGGTTCGTTCTCCGGCATCATTCTCTTTGCTGTGCTGTGCGCGGGTGCCTTCCATATCGTCATCCTGCGCGAGGAGAAATTCCTCAAGGAAGCGCTTGGTGCGCCCTATCAGGCCTATCTGGCGAGGGTGCCGCGCTTCTTTCCGAACCTTTCCCTCTACCAGGAGGGCGATACGGGCAGCTTCAAGCCGCGCCTCCTGTTGAACACGCTGCTCGACGGCCTGGTGTTCCTGATGGCGCTGCCGGCCTTCGAGCTGATCGACGGCGCCCAGCAGTCGGGCATGCTGCCGGTCTGGTTCACGCTTCCCTGATCGAGGGCGGAGCATTCCGCGAACGAGCGGCGCAGTGGGTGTTGCACAGCCGCCTGCTTTGACGTATAGGACCGCGTTCCAAAAAACCGCCCGGCAGGGCATGCCGTGGCGGTTTCATTTGCTTTTCGGGCTTTGGTCGGCCTGAAGCGAACAAAACAAGAGGTGCTGCGTGCCAGAGGCACGGACAGCGACCTCATAGAAACGGAGTAGCAAAATGCCCAAGATGAAGACCAAGTCCGCCGCCAAAAAGCGGTTCAAGATCACAGGTACGGGTAAAGTCCTGTCGGCTGCGGCCGGCAAGCGTCACGGCATGATCAAGCGTTCCAACAAGTTCATTCGAAATGCCCGCGGCACGATGGTTCTGGCTGAACCGGATGGCAAGAAGGTCATCAAGAATTTTCTGCCGAACGGCCTCTAAGGCATTCGGTCCGGACACGCATTTGTTTTACGCAATTCCGAACGGAAAACCGCTAGGCACTTTTCCTGGAATTGCTTTTAAGGAGATCATGACATGGCACGCGTAAAGAGAGGCGTCACCTCGCACGCCAAGCACAAGAAGGTCCTCAAAGCCGCCAAAGGCTTCTACGGCCGCCGCAAGAACACCATCCGCATCGCCAAGCAGGCGGTGGAAAAGTCGCTGCAGTACGCTTACCGCGACCGCAAGAACCGCAAGCGCTCGTTCCGCGCCCTGTGGATCCAGCGCATCAACGCCGCGACCCATGAGCACGGCCTGACCTATGGCCGCTTCATCGACGGCCTCAACAAGGCCGGCATCGAGATCGATCGCAAGATCCTGTCGGACATGGCCATCCATGAGCCGCAGGCTTTCGCCGCACTCGTGGCCAAGGCCAAGGTTGCGCTCGAATATCTGAAGAACACCACGCCGAACGCTTTTGAAAGCGCTGTCGCCTAAGCCAGCGCTTCCCAAGCATTCGAAATTCTGATTTGGGGAACCCGCGCTGGCACGGCTGGCGCGGGTTTTTCTTATGCCTGTTGTCGGGTCTGGAACATGAGTGACATGGAAACTCTCGAAAATTCCCTGATGGCTGATATCGCATCGGCCGCGGACGAGGCCTCGATCGAGGCGGTACGCGTTTCTGCGCTGGGCAAGAAGGGCTCGGTTTCCGAGATGCTGAAGACGCTTGGCGCGATGAGCGCCGAGGAGCGCCAGCTCAAGGGCCCTGTTATCAACGGCCTCAAGAACCGCGTCACCGATGCACTCTCGCTGCGTCGGGCCGAGCTGAAGGATGTGGCGATCACCGCCCGCCTGGCCGCCGAAAAGGTCGACGTGACGCTGCCGGTGCGGCAGTCGCCCGCCGAGCGCGGCCGCATCCATCCGATCAGCCAGGTCATCGACGAGATCGCAGCGATCTTCGGCGACCTCGGCTTTTCGATCGCCGAAGGCCCGGACATCGAGACCGACTATTACAATTTCACCGCGCTGAATTTCCCCGAAGGCCATCCGGCGCGCGAGATGCACGACACCTTCTTCTTCCAGCCGGACGAGAAGGGCGAGCGCAAGCTTTTGCGCACCCACACCTCGCCGGTGCAGATCCGCACCATGGAGACGAAAAAGCCGCCGATCCGCATCGTCATTCCGGGCAAGACCTACCGGCAGGATTCGGACGCCACCCACTCGCCGATGTTCCATCAGGTCGAGGGGCTGGTGATCGACAAGACGGCCAACGTCGCCAACATGAAGTGGGTGCTGGAGGAGTTCTGCAAGGCCTTCTTCGAAGTGCCCTCGGTCAAGATGCGGTTCCGGCCGTCCTTCTTCCCGTTCACCGAACCGAGCCTCGAGGTCGACATCCAGTGCGACCGTTCGCGGCCCGGCGAGGTGCGCTTCGGCGAAGGCTCCGACTGGATGGAGATCCTCGGCTGCGGCATGGTGCATCCCAATGTGCTGCGCCATGGCGGGCTCGACCCGGACGAATACCAGGGCTTTGCCTGGGGCATGGGCATCGACCGCATCGCCATGCTGAAATACGGCATGCCGGACCTGCGCGCCTTCTTCGATGCCGACGTGCGCTGGCTGTCACATTACGGATTCAGGCCGCTCGACATGCCGACGCTGTTCGGAGGCTTGAGCGCATGACAGCCGCCCACGCCGGCGGCTGCCGCTGCGGCGCCGTGCGGTTCGAGGCCTCGGCCGGACCGCACCACGTCAGCTATTGTCATTGCGGCGATTGCCGGCGGGCGAGCGGCGCGCCGGTATCGGCCTTTGTCGGATTCCTGGTCGGTCAGGTGGCGTTCACCGGCAAGGCGCTGAAGATGTATGAGAACGGGCCGGTGACGCGCTCGTTCTGCGGCGTCTGCGGCTCGCCGATCGCCTATGTCGACGAGCGGCTGGAGGACGTCATCTATTTCACGCTCGGCGCCATGGATATGCCGGCCGATTTCCCGCCGACGCTGCATGCCTATGTCAGCGAGCAGCTTCCATTCCTGCACATATCAGACGATCTGCCGAGACATCTGAAAACAAGCGTCAAAAGACCAGACGGAACAGTCCCATGAAATTCACCCTCTCCTGGCTCAAGGATCACCTCGAGACCGACGCCACCCTCGACGAAATCGTCGAGCGGCTGACCTCGATCGGCCTCGAAGTCGAGCATGTCGACGACAAGTCGAGCCTGAAACCGTTCGTCATCGCCAGGGTGTTGACGGCGGTGCAGCATCCCGATGCCGACCGGCTGCGCGTGCTCACCGTCGACACCGGCGACGGCAAGCCACCGGTGCAGGTCGTCTGCGGCGCGCCGAACGCCCGCGCGGGCCTGATCGGCGCCTTTGCCGCGCCCGGCGCCTATGTGCCCGGCATCGACGTGACGCTGACGGTCGGCAAGATCAGGGGCGTCGAAAGCCATGGCATGATGTGTTCGGAGCGCGAGCTGGAGCTTTCCGACGAGCACAACGGCATCATCGACCTGCCTGAAGATGCGCCTGTCGGCACCAGCTTCGCCAGCTATGCGCATCTCGACGATCCGGTCATCGAGATCAACCTGACGCCGAACCGGCCGGACGCGACCAGCGTCTACGGCATCGCCAGGGACCTGGCGGCGAGCGGGCTTGGCACGTTGAAGAGCCCTGCGATCGACGCGATCCCGGGCAAGGGCGAGACGCCGGTCAAGGTCACGATCGAAGCACCAGAGCTCTGCCCTGGTTTCGCGCTGCGGCTGGTGCGTGGCGTCAAGAACGGCCCATCGCCGAAATGGCTGCAGCAGCGGTTGATCGCCATTGGGCTGCGTCCGATCAGTGCGCTGGTCGACATCACCAACTATGTCACCTTCGATCGCGGCCGGCCGCTGCATGTCTTCGACGCGAGGAAGGTCGCCGGCAACCTGACCGTGCGCCGCGCACGCGATGGCGAAAAGGTGCTGGCGCTCGACGGCCGCGAATACGCGCTGACGCCGGAGATGTGCGTTATTGCTGACGAGGACGGCGTCGAGTCGATCGCCGGCATCATGGGCGGCGAGCATTCGGGCTGCGACGAAAACACGTCAGACGTGCTGATCGAATCGGCCCTTTGGGATCCGATCACCACTGCCCGCACCGGCCGTACGCTCGGCATCATCACCGACGCGCGCTACCGCTTCGAGCGCGGCGTCGACCCTGAATTCATGGTGCCCGGCGTCGAGCTGGCGACCAGGCTGGTGCTCGATTTCTGCGGCGGCACGCCAACCGAGATCGAAGTGACCGGCTATGCCGGCTACCAATCCAGGATCGTTTCTTTCCCGCTGTCGGAAGTGAAGCGGCTGACGGGCATCGAGGTGCCAAGGGCGGAAAGCCTTGATATCCTGTCGCGCCTCGGCTTCAAGCCGCAGGGCTCGGGCGATGTTGTTGACGTCGCCGTGCCGTCCTGGCGCCCCGATGTCGATGGCAAGGCCGACCTGGTCGAAGAGGTCATGCGCATCCACGGCGTCGACAACATCGCGCCGCAGCCGCTTGGCGCGCATGACGCTGTCAATGCGAGGATCCTCACCACGCTGCAGGTCCGCACCCGCACGGCCAAGCGCGCGCTTGCCGTGCGCGGCATGATGGAGGCGGTCACCTGGTCGTTCATTCCGGCCAGGCACGCCGAACTGTTCGGCGGCGGCCAGACGGCACTGAAGCTTGCCAACCCGATCGCTGCCGACATGTCCGACATGCGGCCGTCGCTGCTGCCGGGGCTGATCGCCGCTGCCCAGCGCAACGCCGACAGGGGCATCGGCGACGTCGCTTTGTTCGAAGTGTCGGGCACCTATGAGGGCGACGGCGCCGACCAGCAGCGGCGCGTTGCTGCCGGCGTCCGGCGCGGCACCGCCAAGCTCGACGGCTCCGGCCGCAACTGGGCCGGCAATTCAGGCGCGGTCGGCGTGTTCGACGCCAAGGCCGATGCGATCGCCGCGCTCGAAGCCTGCGGCGCGCCGGTCGACCGATTGCAGGTCGAGGCCGGCGGTCCGGCCTGGTATCACCCTGGCCGCTCCGGCACGATCAAGCTCGGGCCGAAAACCGTGCTCGGCACCTTCGGCGAATTCCATCCGAAGACGCTGGAGGGGCTGGATGTCTCCGGTCCGCTCTGCGGCTTCGAAGTGTTCGTTGATGCCGTTCCCGAGCCGAAGGCCAAGCCGACCAAAACCAAGCCGAAGCTGGAACTGTCCGCCTTCCAGGCGGTCAAGCGCGATTTCGCTTTCGTCGTCGACAGGACGGTCGAGGCGGGCACGCTGGTGCGCGCGGCACTCGCCGCCGACAAGAAGCTGATCACCGCTGTCTCGGTCTTCGATATTTTCGAAGGTGCGTCACTCGGCGCGGCCAAGAAGTCGATCGCCATCGAGGTGTCGATCCAGCCGGTCGAGAAGACGCTGGCCGACGAGGATTTCGAAGCCTTGGCCAAGCGCATCATCGAGAATGTCGGCAAGCAGACGGGTGGCGTGCTTAGGACTTGAGGGATTGCGGGCAAGTGGCGAATCGCCCTCCAAAGGGCGATGGACAATTTGCGCTATTCAGGGCTCCCGTTCGAAGCACAACGTGCGGCGTTTCTCGACATCGTGTCGAGAGATGCGTTGCTGAGTGACGCTTTGGGCCGGGCGCGGCGTCTTGCCTTGCCCGACTGGCTGCTGGTCTCCGGCGCGCTCTACAACACCGTCTGGAACGAGCTGACCGGCAAGCCATCGGGTTACGGCGTCAGGGATGTCGACCTGTTCTATTTCGATGACAGCGACCTGTCCTATGAGGCTGAGGATGGCGTGATCGCCGCTGCCGCTCCGGTCTTTGCTGGACTGCCGCTGCCGGTCGAGGTGCGCAACCAGGCTCGCGTCCATCTCTGGTATCCCCTGAAGTTCGGACAGCCGTGCCCGCGCTACACGAGTTCCAGCGACTCGGTCCGCCACTTCGCCTCCAAAACCCACGCGGTCGGCGTCCGTTTCGACGCGGATGGGCAGCTTGACCTCGTGGCGCCGTTTGGCCTCGACGACATCTTCTCGTTTCGCATCACACCGAACCGGATGATGGACAACCGCCAGACGCATGAGGCCAAGGGCGCGCGTGCGAAGGCCTGTTGGCCGGAGATCACTGTCTATCCTTGGTGATGTCGGCGGGACAGAGGGGGTGTTTCGCGCCAACGTCTCGCACCTCCACGCGGTGCAAAAAGGAGGCGCCGCAGCGCCCCCTTTCAACTATCCGGCGGTGACCAAGCTCACCCATTCACAAGCGCCAGCAACTCCTCGGTGTAGCGCTTGCCGGTCACCTTATCCGGCGACAGCGCCTCGCCGATCGTTTGCACTTCGGCCGCGCTCAGCTCGATCCCGGCCGCTGCCGTGTTCTGCTCCAGATGGCGGATTTTGCGCGCGCCGGGGATCGGCACGATGGAATCGCCCTGGTGCAGCACCCAGGCCAGCGCCAGCTGCGCCGGGGTCCCGCCCTTTTCAGCCGCCATTTTCTCCAGCGTGGCGATGACAGCGGCGTTGGCGGCCATGGCGTCGGCCTGGAAGCGCGGCAGGCCACGGCGCCAGTCGTCGTCGCTCAAAGCCTCGGGCTTGGCGATGGTGCCGGTCAACAGGCCACGGCCGAGCGGGCTGTAGGGGACGAAGCCGATGCCGAGTTCGCGGCAGACGGCGAGCACCTCGTCTTCCGGATCACGGCTCCACAGCGAGTATTCGCTTTGCACGGCCGATATCGGATGCACGGCATGCGCCCGGCGGATGGTTGCCGCACTCGCCTCCGACAGGCCGAGCGCCCGCACCTTGCCTTCGCGCACCAGTTCGGCCATGGCGCCGACCGTGTCCTCGATCGGCACGTTGGGATCGACGCGATGCTGGTAGTAGAGGTCGATGACATCGGTGCCAAGCCGCTTCAGCGACGCCTCGGCGACCGCCTTGACATGTTCGGGGCGGCTGTCGACGCCGGCCATGCGGTCGATGCCGGTGCCTTCCTCCAAAATCTTGAAGCCGAATTTGGTGGCGATGGTCACCTTGTCACGAACCGCCTTCAGCGCCTTGCCAAGCAGGATCTCATTCTCGTAGGGGCCGTAGACTTCCGCCGTATCGAAGAAGTTGACGCCGATCTCGATGGCACGGTGCAACGTGGCGATCGCCTCGGCCTCCGGCTGGCCGCCATAGACAAAACTCATGCCCATGCAGCCGAGGCCGACGGGATAGACGTTCAATTCAGTTCCTAGCTTGCGGGTTTGCATCACGCGTCTCCTTGTTGCGATGCTTAACGCGTCGACAACGCGCTTTAAGTCTTAAGCATGTCGTTGCCCCCAAAACCGCTGCGCACTTTTGGGCGACATGCTTGGGGAGATAGCGCCTTGCTTTCCGTTCGATAATGGTCTCTCTTTTGCACGGCTTGTTCTAAGAAATAGATCAATGAATCGAACGAACCTCTCCCAACTCGCGGTGTTGGCCACCGTCGCCCGATGCGCCAGCTTTCGCGGGGCCGCCCGCGAACTTGGCATCGCGCCTTCGGCGGTCAGCCATGCGGTGTCCAGCCTGGAGGCGAGGCTGGGCGTTCGTCTTCTGGCCCGCAGCACCCGCAGCGTCGCCCCCACCGAGGAGGGCGCGCAGCTGCTTGAACGGTTGCGGTCGGCACTTTCCGAGATCGACCTTGCACTGGAGACGGCGGTCGAGGCGCGCGACCGGCCGGCCGGCAATCTTCGGCTCAGCGTACCGCGCACCGCCGCCCATCTGGTGTTGACGCCACGGCTCGGTGCGTTCGCGGCGGTCTATCCCGACATCGTGTTGGAGATCGTCATCGAGGATCGTTTCACCGATGTCGTCGAAGGCGGTTTCGACGCCGGTGTGCGACTTGGCGAGAGCTTGCAGCGCGACATGATCGCCGTGCGCATCGGGCCGGACATTCGTGGCGCGGTGGTCGGCGCGCCGTCCTATTTCGAAACCATGCCCAGGCCACACCACCCGCGTGAGCTTGCCGGTCATCGCTGCATCCGCTTCCGCTTCTCCAGTGGCATCGTGTACCGGTGGGAGTTCGAGAAGGGTGGCGAGGCGATCGAGATGGCCGTGCAGGGACCGCTTGTCCTCGATGAGGACCATCTGATCGCCCAGGCCGTCGTCGATGGTGCCGGGCTCGCCTTTGTCTTCGAGGATTATGTCGCCACGCCGCTCTCCGACGGCCGACTGATCCGCGTGCTGGAGGACTGGTGCCCGCCTTTCGAGGGGTTCTTCGTCTACTATCCCAGCCGCCGCCAGATGCGGCCGGCGCTGCGCGCCTTCGTCGATTTCTTCAAGATGAGCGGATAACTTCACCCTCCCCTTGTGGGGAGGGTCGCGCAGCAACTGCCGCAAGGCGGCTTTTGCGAAGCGGGGGATTTCGTAGGGCGCAGGGTGAAGCGAAGGAAGAAAGTCCCCCCGGCATTCGTTCACGTCCCATGCAGGCATCAATTACCAACAGCATGACCCGGTATGGCTGGGGTGCGATCATTCTTCACTGGCTGATTGCGCTGATCTTCATCGGCCAGTTCGGGCTCGGCTTCATCATGGTGCGGCTGGCCAGCCAGCGCACTGCCTTCGAACTGATCCAGCTGCACAAATCCTTCGGCTATCTGCTGCTCGGATTGGTGATCCTGCGCATCGCCTGGCGCTTCGGCAATGCGGCGCCGGCGCTGCCGCGCTCGGTTGGAACCTTGGAGCGGCGGGCCGCGCCGCTCGCTCACATTGCGCTCTACGCGTTTCAACTGGCCCTGCCCTTGTCCGGCTGGGCGCTGGTGTCGGTGTCGATGCTGGAGATCCCCAGCCTGCCGTTCAATCTTTTCCTCATGCCGAACCTGCCGCTGGCCGAATCGGATGCGGCCGAAAGCTTCTGGGCGTCAGCGCATTGGTATCTCGCCTATGCCGGCATGGCCCTGGTGGTGCTGCATGTCGCGGCGGCGCTGCGTCATCATTTCCAGCTCAAGGACCCCGTGCTCACGCGCATGATCACGCCTTCGTCAGCGGACAGTGCGGAATAGAGCGGCCGGGTCATTCGTTCATTGTGTGAGGGCGCGCAGGAAATGCGCTGCCTACAACAAGGAACACCTCAATGTACACGCGTATCCTCGGATTTGCGGCGGTCGCCGTTTGCTTTGCCATGCCGGCTTCAGCGGCAATCGCGCTTGGTGATGCCGCCGGCAGTTACGCGATCAGCCCGGCCAACTCCTCGATCCACTTTTCCATCGGCAAGGTCGGTGGTGGCGGCCTCGATGGCGCCTTCGGCCGCTTCAAAGGCTCGATCCGCATCGACAACAGCGACGTCGCCCGCTCGCAGGTCAATTTCACCATATTTCCCGAAAGCGTCGGTACCGGCCAGGGCCGCATCGATGCCTTCCTGCGCTCGGACGCGGTGTTCGACGCCGCCGACAGCCCCGAGATCCGGTTCCGCTCGACCAGCGTGACCCGGACCAGCGACACCACGGCCCTCGTCAGCGGCCGCCTGACGGCGCGCGGCAAGACGTTTCCGGAAGAATTCACGGCCCAGCTTGGCGACCTCAAGGCCGGCACGATAAAATTCCATGTCACCGGCAAGGTGCTCAGGTCACGCTACGGCATGGATGTCGGCACGCCGATCTATTCCAACATCGTCGCCTTCGATATGACGCTCACGGGCAAACGGAGCTGATCCAGGCAGTCCTGGTCATTGGCTTTTCCTGAGATTTCGGGCAAACCTCGTCGCCTGCAATCGCTATGGAGAAGCCTGATGTTTCGATGGGGTGTGTTGTCGACGGCCAAGATCGGCCGCGAGCAGTTGTTGCCGGCAATGGTCGACGCGGAGAACGGTGTTCTGTCGGCGATTGCCAGCCGCGACCTGTCGAAGGCCAAGGCCCTGGCTGAGCGCTTCGGCGCGCGCCATGCATTCGGCTCCTATGAGGACCTGCTCGCCTCCAGCGAGGTCGACGGCGTCTACATCCCGCTGCCGACCTCCCAACACGTCGAATGGACGGCCAAGGCGATCGAGGCCGGCAAGCACGTACTGGTCGAAAAGCCGCTGGCGCTCGACGCCAAGGACATCCTGCCGCTAATCAAGCTGCGCGATGCCAAGAAGGTGCTGGTCTGCGAGGCCTTCATGGTCATCTACCACCCGCAATGGATCAAGGTGCGCGATCTCATCGCCAGCGGCGCGATCGGCCGCCTGCGCCACGTCCAGGGCGCCTTCTCCTATTACAATGTCGACCCCGACAACATGCGCAACAAGCTCGATCTCGGCGGCGGCGCGCTGCCCGACATCGGCGTCTACCCGACCGTCTCGACGCGCTTTTCCACCGGCAAGGAGCCGCTGCGCGTCCAGGCGACGATAGAGCGCGACAAGACATTCGGCACCGACATCTATTCCTCGATCCGCGCCGATTTCGGCGACTTCGAGCTGTCCTTCTACCTGTCGACGCAGATGGCGGCGCGCCAGGTCATGGTGTTCCATGGCGAGAAGGGGTTCATCGAGGTGTTTTCGCCCTTCAACGCCGGGCTCTACGACCATCACCGCGTCGAACTGCACAACCAGAACCACACGGAGGCGCAGGTATTCCGCTTTCCCGGCACCCAGCAGTACCGGCTGGAGGTCGAGACCTTCGCTCGGGCCGCACAGGGTGGCAAGGAGCGGGTCTTCACTCTGGAGGAATCCGTGCTCAACCAGAAGGTCATCGACGCCATCTTCCGCGCTGGCGGCAAGGAAGGTTGGGAAGCCGTCTAGCCAGCCCTTTGTTCGACGCAATTCCGGAGGGAAAACCGTTCACGCTGGAATTGCTTTAGCCGGCAAATGGGGAGGGGAAAGATGGCTGACGATGCGGACGTGATCATTGTCGGCGCTGGCCTTGCCGGGCTGGTCGCCGCCGCCGAGCTTGCCGAGGCCGGCAAGAGAACCGTCATCGTCGACCAGGAGCCGGAACAGTCGCTCGGCGGCCAGGCGTTCTGGTCGTTCGGCGGGCTCTTCCTCGTCGATTCGCCCGAGCAGCGGCGCATGCGCATCCGCGATTCGCATGACCTGGCGCTCGAAGACTGGCTGGGCACCGCCGCTTTCGACCGCCCGGAAGATTACTGGCCGCGCAAATGGGCCGAAGCCTATGTCGGCTTCGCCGCCGGCGAGAAGCGCTCATGGCTGATGCAGCGCGGCCTGAAATTCTTCCCCGTCGTCGGTTGGGCCGAGCGTGGCGGTGGCAATGCCATCGGCCATGGCAATTCGGTGCCGCGCTTTCACGTCACCTGGGGCACCGGCCCCGGCGTGCTTGAACCCTTCGTCCAGCGCGTCCGCGAAGCCGAGAAAAGCGGGCTGATCCGCTTCAAATTCCGCCACAGGGTCAACGAATTGACCCGCACGGGTGCCACCGTCGACGGCGTGCGCGGCGAAATCCTGCAGCCAAGCACCGTCGAGCGTGGTCACAAGAGCTCGCGCGACCTTTCAGGTGATTTCGAGCTTCATGCGCAGGCGGTGATCGTCGCCTCCGGCGGCATTGGCGCCAATCACCAGCTTGTCCGGGAAAACTGGCCGAAGCGGCTGGGCGCGGCACCCAAGCGCATGATCACGGGCGTGCCCGACCATGTCGACGGCCGCATGCTGGCGATCACCGAAGCGGCCGGCGGCAGCATCATCAATCGCGACCGCATGTGGCACTATGTCGAGGGCATCAAGAACTGGGCGCCGATCTGGACAGATCATGCGATCCGCATCCTGCCCGGCCCGTCATCGCTGTGGCTCGATGCCAGGGGCAAGCGCCTGCCGGTGCCGCTCTATCCTGGCTTCGACACACTGGGCACGCTCAGCCACATTATGAGCACCGGCTTCGATTATTCCTGGTTCATCCTGACCAGGAAGATCATCCAGAAGGAGTTCGCGCTGTCGGGTTCCGAACAGAACCCCGACCTGACCGGCAAGAGCTGGCGTCAGGTGCTCGGCCGCGCCACGTCGGGCATTCCGGGCCCGGTGAAGGCGTTTATGGAGAAGGGCGAGGATTTCATCGTCGAGGCCGACCTGCCGAAGCTGGTCGCCCGCATGAACGCGCTGGCCGGCGGCGAGCCGCTGCTCGAACTCGCAAAGGTCGAACGCGAGATCCGCGCCCGCGACCGGCAGCTCGACAATCCGTTCTCCAAGGACATGCAGATCACCGCGTTGCGCGGTGCGCGTGCTTACCTTGTCGACAAACTGATCCGCACGGCCAAGCCACATAAAATGCTTGACCCAGCAAACGGCCCGCTGATCGCAGTCCGCCTCAACATCCTGACCCGCAAGACGCTGGGCGGCCTGGAGACCGATCTCGACAGCCGCGTGCTGGGTGCCGACGGCCAGCCGGTGGCCGGGCTTTATGCCGTTGGTGAGGTCGCAGGTTTCGGTGGCGGCGGTGTGCATGGCTATGCGGCGCTCGAAGGCACGTTCCTCGGCGGCTGCATCTTTTCCGGCCGCAGCGCCGGCCGGGCCGCGGCCGCCGCAGTGGCGTGAAACGGCGACAACGCGATCCGATTTCCAGCCCTGGGTGCCACATACGCCCAGGCGATAAACATATGACTTTTTTATATTTTTCAGTTTTCGGCCGCCTCGAATACAAATGCGGATCCTTTTATCTTTCTGAGTGCGGCCGGTCCTGAGCCGCTGTAGGCAATCACCACCTTGTGGCGACAGTTAAGAAAGAAAGAAGTCTTCGATGTTCCTCTCAGACGGGCTCTATCTGCCCACCCATCGTCCGCTGCCGGCGTCGCAGCTTGAGCAAGCGCGGCGTGCTGCCAACAACAATCGCAGGCCGGTCAAACTGGTCGCGCCCTTCACTCCGACATGGTGGCTCCTGGTCGCCGGCGGCTTGCTGGTCGCCGCCACCATCGCTGCTCAAGTTTCCTGATCGCAAAGCAGAAGATTATCATGCAACGTTCTCATATCCCCTCTGACGGAAACGCCCTTCACCGTTTCGTGGTTGGGCGCGACGGCGAAGGCCGCTGGATCGCGCGCGACGAAGAAGGCATGACCGGCGGTGTTTTCGCCGACAGGACCTCGGCTGTACGTTTCGCCACGATGGAAAGCGGTCATCAGGCTGGCGCGATACGTTTCGCCCCGGCAAGCGTGTGCCTTTCCCTGTTCAACTGATCCTGTTCCGGCTGCTTTCACCTTTCCGAAACGGTCTGACCATGGACACGTCCAACACTGCCGATCTGGCCGGATTGTTCGATCGTCTCCCGCATGTCGGCAGGCTGCTCGAACACCAGCTGTGGGAGGCCGCACGCGGCCTGTCGCTCGACAGATCGTCCCGACCAGGCCGGCGGTTTGCCGGCCTGGTCGAGGCCGGCGCCACGCTCGACGCCGTTCTCCTGCTCGTCGCCCTCTCGAAACCGGAGCGCTCGGTTTCGTCGCTCAGCAGGATCGGCGAGCGATGGTTTTGCACCATTCAAACCCCGCCTGTAGCGACGCCGGGCAACGCCTGCATAGCCGAAGCGGACCACACCGATCTGGCTGCAGCGGTGCTCTCGGCTTTGCTTCTTACGCACCTCGAACAGGCGGCGTCCTCAAACAATCACCAAGGAGAATTTGATTGCCATGACACCCGAACAAGCACGAACGCGCCTGACCGGAGCGATGACCGCGCTGGTAACGCCATTCACCGACGGCGAGGTCGACCTGAAGCAACTGACCACGCTGCTGCGCTGGCAGATCGAGCAAGGGATCAACGGGCTGGTGCCGTGCGGCACCACCGGTGAGTCCCCGACCTTATCGTGGGAGGAGCGCCTCGACATCATCGCGCTCTGCGTGAAAATTGCCGCGGGCAGGGTGCCGATCATCGCCGGCACCGGGACGAACAGCACCGAGACGACGATTGCTCTTTCGACAGCCGCCGAGGCTTTCGGGGCCGACGCTGCCCTCATCGTCACGCCCTACTACAACAGGCCGAGCCAGGAGGGGATTTTCCGCCACTTCGAAGCCATCGCCGGCAAGGTCAAGATACCGATTATCGTCTACAACGTCCCGGCCCGTACCGGTGTCGACCTGTCGCAGGAGACGGTCGAACGCCTGGCGCAGATTCCAACCATCGTCGGCATCAAGGACGCTACTGGCGATGTGAACCGCCTGTCCTCGCTGCCCGCCGTGCTGAGGCGCCGTTTCATCTGCCTGTCCGGCCACGACGCCACGTCTTTCGGCTTCAACTCGATGGGCGGGCGTGGCACGATCTCCGTGGTCTCCAACGTCGCCCCGCGACTGTGCGTCGAGATGCATGATGCCTCCCGGCAAGACGACCACCACACCGCTCGGGCCATCCATCATCGCTTGCGGCCACTCATCGCGGCGCTCGAGCTGGAGAGCAATCCGGTGCCGGTCAAATACGCCCTTCATCTGGCGCTGGGGCTGAGCCCGGACGTCCGCTTGCCAATGACCCCTGTCCGTCTTGAAACCGCGACGGCAATTCGAGAGGCGATGGTGACTTTGAACGAGGGTGGACCCAGCGCAATGCAATCAGGACGGATTGCGGTCGCGCCTGCTCAGCAGCGGTTTTGACGGAGCGGCCTTGCCGTCGGCGGCATAAACCAGGCCCGGTTGGACGATCCATTCGCCAGTCCGCAGCGCTTCGACATCGAAACGCCCATCGGCGTCGCGCGTTGCAACGCCGACATAGCGATATCGGGATCCGCTCGCATCGATGACCGTATCGGCGATCGGATGGCCGGCGAGCCGGCCGATGATCGCGCCCTGTTCTCTGAGGTTTGCCAGGACGAAATATTCCGTAGGCACCCTGCGGCTGACCCTGGAGGTCAGCCAGACTGAATGTGTTCTCATGGTCCTTGAAGCCAGTCTGTCGTTCCGGCCGCCGTCGAGCGGCGGCCCGGAAGTACTTAATCGCTCGCCGCATAGGAATTCGAGAGCAGGTTTTGGCCTGAATTATATACGCCGCATATGGATGACGGCGCTCAGGGGACCCATTCGCCCGTTCCCAAAGCGGCTACCGCATCGACGATCCGCGTAAAGCTGGCGCGGGCGCGGCCGACCGTGTGCCGGGCTCGCAGATAGCCATGCACCAGCCCAGGTTCCTCGAACCAATATGCCCGTCCGCCGGCGGCGGCGACGCGTGCGCGATAGGCTTCGCCGTCTGATGACAGCGGGTCGCACTCGGCAGTGATCAGCACCGTCGGCGGCAGATTGGCGAAGTCGCCATCGGCGAGCGGCGACAGCGTGATGTCACCGGTCCTATCCACGCCGCCGGTGCGGATGTTCTTGTAGAACTCGAGATCGCGCACGGTCAGCATCGGCGCCTCGGCATGCGTCACATAAGAGCCGCGCGAGCGGTCGCCGCCGAGCCCGGGATAGATCAGCACCTGGCCGATCGGCGTGCGCGGATGGCCGCGTGTCGCATGGCTGACGGCAGCGGCAAGATTGCCGCCGGCGCTGTCGCCGCAAAGCACGATGGGATGCTCGCGATTGGCGGTGGCCCATTCGAAGGCGCTCATCACGTCGTCGAAGGCCGCCGGATGCAGGTGTTCCGGCGCCAGCCGGTAGTCGACCGAGACGACCTCATAGTCGGTACGGGCGCAGAGTTCGGCGCAGACATCGTCATGGCTGTCCAGCCCGCCGAGGATGAAGCCGCCGCCATGGAAATACAGAACCGTCGCCGCCGGTTGCGGCGCGCTTCGGTAGACGCGGATCGGGATGTCGTGCGTGGGCGCGGCAATGGCGGAGGTTTCGACTGCAACCCCCTCGGGGTAGCCGGCAAAGAATTCGCGGCACATCCGGTCATAGATCTCGCGCTGCTGCGCGATCGTGTAGTCGATCGTATCAGGCGGATAATAGGAATTGGTCCGCTCGATGAAGGCCCAGGTCTCGGCGTCGATGAGGGCTTTGTAGTCGGTCATGGGCGCTGGAAGGGCTGCCAAGGTTGAGCCTGGGCACCCCCCTCTGGCCTACCGGCCATCTCCCCCTCAAGGGGGGAGATTAGCAGCTTCGGCCCAGTTGCCGTTCCTGAAATGGTGAAGATTGGCGAACGCCGCTGTGACAGCCGATCTCCCCCCTTGAGGGGGAGATGCCCGGTAGGGCAGAGGGGGGCGTGACGGAACGCCATCGTTCCAGCCCTACCCACTACTTCCCCTTCCACACCGGCTCGCGTTTCTCGGCGAAAGCGCGAAAACCTTCCATATTGTCCTCGGAGCCATAGAGGGCATCGACGGTCGGCAACTGGCGGCGTGTCACCTTGTTCATCGCGTCCTGAAAGGTGAGCGCCTCGGCCACCCGCGCCGTCTCCTTGATCGCGGCAAACACCAGCGGCGGGCCGCTGGCGAGCAACCGGGCGATCTCCCAGACACGGTCCTCGAGGTTCTCCTTCGGCAGCACTTCGTTGACCAGACCCCAGCGATGCGCCTCCGCGACATCCATCCACCGGCCGGTGAGCAAAAGGTCCATGGCCACGTGATAGGGGATGCGCTTCGGCAGCTTGATCGTCGCGGCATCGGCCAGCGTGCCGGCGCGGATCTCGGGCAGCGCGAAGGAGGAATGATCGGAGGCGTAGATCAGATCGCACGACAGCGCCAGCTCGAAGCCGCCGCCGACCGCCATGCCGTTGACGCAAGCGATGACAGGCTTGTTGAGGTCGCGCAGCTCCTGCAGGCCGGCAAAGCCGCCGACGCCATAGTCGCCGTCGACCGCATCGCCGCCGGCAGCCGCCTTCAGATCCCAGCCGGCGCAGAAGAACTTGTCGCCGGCGGTCTTGACGATGGCAACGCGCAGATCAGGATCGTCGCGGAATGCCTTGAACGTCTCGCCCATCAGCCGAGAGGTCTTGAGATCGATGGCGTTGGCCTTGGGCCGGTCGAGCGTGACCTCCAGGATGGTGCCCTCGCGGCGGGTCGAAATGACGTCAGACATTCTTCTTGTCTCCCAGCACCAGCAGCGCGTCGGCGATCCAGGCGCCCTTGCCCTCTGTGCAGACGATCAGCGGGTTGATATCGAGTTCCTCGATCTCGCCGGCATTCTGCTGCACGAAGGCGGCAATGCCCGAGATAGCCTCGATGGCCGCGGCGACATCGGCTTTCGGTCGGCCACGATAGCCTTCGAGCAGCGGGAACAGTTTGAGGCCGCGCAACGCTGCCTCGATGTCGTCGCGGGTTGCCGGCAGCATCAGCGTGACGCTGTCGCGCAACAACTCGACCAACACGCCGCCGGTGCCCAGCGTCATCACCGCGCCGAACATCGGATCACGGGTGAAGCCGACGATCAGTTCGGCGACACCGTCGCGCACCATGCGCTCGACATAAAGACCGGTGCCGAGCGGCAGCAGGTCATGCGCTGCCGTACTGACGGATTCGGCGTCCTTGAGGTTGAGCCTGACAGCACCGACCTCGGATTTGTGGGTGACGCCCAGCGCCTTCAGCGCCACCGGAAAGCCGAGCGCCATCGAGGAGATCACCGCCTCGACGGCATTGGCAGCGCGTTCGCCCTTGGGCACCGGCAGGCCGGCTTTGATCAGCCGCGATTTCGCCTCGGCTTCATCGGGCGTGATGTGGTCGCCACCGGGCGCGCCGGAGGCGGACGTGTCGATAGGCTGCGCCTGCGGTTCGCGCCACGCCCAGCCGATGAAGGCTGCCGCCTGGGCGGCGTCCATGGCCTCGGAAATGCCGAACAACGGCACCATGCCGCGCGCCATCAGCCCGGCCGTGTACTCCTCCGGCAGGTTCTCCGGGAGGGAGGAAACGATGGCACCTTGCGCCCTGTTGGTCTTCAGCGCCGATTCGAAGGCGCGCAGCGTCGCCCACCAGTCGGTGTCCGAGCAGCGGTCGGGGCGCGGGAAGTCCAGCACCAGCATGTTGAGGTCGAAGCCGCCCGACACCATGGCGGTGAAGGTGGCGGTCATCGCCGGCTCGTTGTTCCAGATGAAGGTGTGGTAGTCGAGCGGGTTGGCCACCGCCACCAGCGGCCCGAGCGTCGATTTGACATGAGCGCGGTGCGAACCGGTCAGGTCAGGGAAATTGACCCAGCGGCCTTCGGCACTGTCGGCCATGACGGAGGCCTCGCCGCCCGAACAGCTCATCGACGACAGACGATAACCAGGCAGCGGACCAGTGACGTGCAGCAGCTTCAGCGCCTCGATGAAGGCGGGGATGGAATCGACGCGGGCGATGCCGAGCCGCCTCAGGAAAGCGCCCGAGGCCGCGTCCGAGCCGGCCAGCGAGGCTGTGTGCGAGACTGTCGCCTGCCGCGCCTGTTCGGAACGTCCGACTTTCATGGCGATGATCGGCTTCTTCAGCTCGCGTGCCCGGGCCGCCAGCCGTTCGAAGCCGGCTACCGAATCGAAGGCCTCGATGTGCAGGCCGAGCGACGTGACCCGCTCGTCCTCGATCAGGCCAAGCGCCATTTCGGACAGACCGGTCTGCGCCTGGTTGCCGGCGGTCATGAGGAAGGCGATCGGCAGGCCGCGCTTCTGCATCGTCATGTTGATGGCGATGTTGGACGACTGGGTGATGATGGCGACGCCTTTGCCGCCCTCGGCCAGCCTGATGCCGCCATGCTGGTCGGGCCACAGCAGTGCGCCATCGGCATAGTTGATCAGGCCATAGCAATTCGGCCCGATGATTGGCATCTGGCCCGCCGCCGCGACGAGCTCGGCCTGCAGCCGTTCGCCGTCGTCGTCATAGGCTTCGGTCTCGAGGAAGCCTGCGGCAAAGCAGACGGCGCCGCCGGCGCCGCGCTCGGCCAGCTCCTTGACCACCTCGATGGTCAGGTGGCGGTTGACGCCGACAAAGGTGGCATCAGGCGCGCCGGGCAGATCGGCCACCGAACGATAGGCCTTGCGGCCGGCCACCTCGTCCTTGGTCGGGTGTACCGGCCAGATCTCGCCGGCAAAGCCCATCTTGATCGATTGAGCGACGACGGCGGCAGCCTGCGCACCGCCGAAGACGGCGATCGACTTCGGCCGCAGGAGACGTTCGAGTTTATGCATGATGGTTTTCTCGTTGGAGCATGATCTCGGGACAAACGAGATCGTTTGTCCGAGAAAACCGGATACCATTTTTCGCGATCATGCTCAGGCTCCAAACGGGCGCAGCAGCGCCCGTGAAATGATGTGGCGCTGAATCTCGGACGTGCCTTCCCAGATACGCTCGACGCGCGCGTCGCGCCAGATACGCTCCAGCGGCAGGTCGTCCATCAGCCCCATGCCGCCATGGATCTGGATCGCTTCGTCGGCGACGAAAGCAAGCATCTCGGTGGCCTTCAGTTTGGCCATGGCCATGTCCTGATCGGTGACGGTGCCCTGATCGTACTTCCAGCCGGCTTCGAACACCATCAGGTCAGCCGCCTTCAGCTCCGTCGCCATGTCGGCAAGCTTGAACGACACGCCCTGGAACTTGCCGATCTGCTGGCCGAACTGTTGGCGCTGCGCGGCATATTCGACGGCATGGCCCAGCGCCCGCTCGGCGCGGCCGAGACAAGTGGCGCCGACCTGCAGCCGGGTGGCGCCGAGCCAGGAATTGGCGACGTCAAATCCCTTGTGGACCTCGCCGAGCACCTGGCTCGCGGGAAGCCGGCAATCATCGAATTCGAGGATGGCGTTGGTGTAGCCGCGATGCGAGACGTTGCGATAGCCGTCGCGCACGGCAAAGCCCTTGGTGCCCTTGTCGACGAAAAAGGCGGTGATCTTCTTGCGCTTGCCGCGCGGCGAATCCTCTTCGCCCGAGGCCATGAAGACGATGGCGAAATCGGCGAGATCGGCATGGCTGATGAAGTGCTTGGTGCCGTTCAGCACCCAGTCGTCGCCATCCTGCACCGCGGTCGCCTTCATGCCGCGCAGATCGGAACCGGCGCCCGGCTCGGTCATCGCCAGGCAGTCCCATTTCTCGCCACGGATGCAAGGGAACAGATATTTTTCGCGCTGCTCCGGCGTGCCGGCCAAAAGGATGTTGGAAGGCCGCGCCACGCAGGTCCAGTGCAGCGCATAGTTGGCGCGGCCGAGCTCCTTTTCATAAAGCAGCCAGGTCACCGTATCGAGCCCGGCGCCACCGACGTCCGTCGGCATGTTGGCGGCGTACAGGCCGGCTTCGATCGCCTTGACCTTGATCTCCTCGATGAGTTCGCGGCGCAGCACGCCGGTGCGCTCGACCTCGCGCTCATGCGGATAAAGCTCGTTTTCGACGAAGGCTCGCGTCGTCTCGACGATGAGCTTCTGTTCCTCCGACAGCCCGAAATCCATGGGGTCAGCCCTTCTTCTTGCCGGTCTTTTTCTTCGGCTTGCTTGCCTTGGCCTTCTCTGCCGCCCTGGAGGCGGTCGGCTTCTTCGCCGCCAGCTTGGCCAACTGCTTGGTATAGTCCTTGTGCAAGGCGCCGGCGCCCCAGCCCTTGCCTTTGTTCTGCTTCGACAGCGCGTCCATGATTGCGACCAGATTGTCGTCGCGGATCTTTTCCAGCTCGCGGATCGACAGCCCATGGGCCTGATCGTCCGACTGCGTTGCGATCAGGTCGACCAATTCGTCGTTGAACTCTGGCACGTCCATCAGCTTGGTCCACGGCCATTTCAGGCACGGGCCGAACTGCGCCATGAAGTGGCGCATGCCGGCCTCGCCGCCGGCGACGCGATAGACCTGGAACATGCCCATCTGCGCCCAGCGCAGGCCGAAGCCATAGCGCATGATGTCGTCGAGTTCCTCGACCGTGCAGATGCCGTCCTTGATCAGCCACAGCGCCTCGCGCCATGCCGCTTCGAGCAGGCGGTCACCGACGAAAGCCTCGATCTCCTTGCGAATGACGACAGGCTTCATGCCGATTGAGGCGTAGATCTCCTTGGCGACTTCGATTGCTTCGGGAAAGGTCTGCTCGCCGCCGACGATCTCGACCAGCGGCAGCAGATAGACCGGGTTGAACGGATGGCCGACGACCAGCCGCTCAGGGTGCTTCTTCATCGCCACCTGCATGTCGGTCGGCTTGATGCCGGAGGTCGAGGAGCCGACAATGGCGTTGGCCGGCGCATGGGCATCGATCTCGGCCAGCACGCGGTGCTTGAGGTCGAGCCGTTCCGGCACGCTTTCCTGGATGAAATCTGCGTCGGCGACCGCCTCGGCGATGGTCTTGGCAAAGGTCAGTCTGCCCTCTTTCGGCAGGCCGCCGGGCACCATCTGCTTATAGGCGCGGCGCGCTCCCTTCATCACTTCGCTGACCTTGCGCGACGCTTCCGGATCGGGATCGAAGATCGAAACGTCAATGCCGTTGAGCAGCAGGCGCGCCACCCAGCCGGCGCCGATGACACCGCCGCCGATGGCGGCCGCCTTGTTGATGATGCTCATGCTGGGGCTCCGGTTCTCTTGGTGGCAGTTTCGGGATCGAGCAGGGGCACGCGCTCGCCGGCGCGGATCACGGAAGCGTCGTAGGCCTTGCGGGCAAAGACGTCGAGCACGAACGGTCGGAAGAATTCGATTGGCAGCGTGTCATAGTCGGGGTCGAAACTCGACTGGTCCCAGCGTTCGCAAAACGCATCGCAATCGTCGAAATAGGCGTGGCCGGCAAAGCGGTCGCGGGCGTGGCGGTCGCCGCCGAGATGATGGGCATAGTAGAGCCGCTGGAAGTCGCCATGCTTCTCCACCACCCAGGTGCATTGCTCGCGCACGAAGGGTTTCAGGATCGAAGCGGCGTATTCATCGTGATTGTAGGGCGCGTAGATGTCGCCGATGTCGTGCAGAAGCGCGCAGGCGATCCAGTCGGTGTCGGCGCCATCGCGCCAGGCGCGCGTCGCCGCCTGCAGCGAATGGCCGAGTCGGGTGATCTTGTACCCCGACAGGCCTTCATCGAGCTGGACCAGCGCGTCGAGCAGCCGCTCGCCGGTCTTCGCCGCATAGTCGATCTCATGCGCGGTCAGGAACTCGTAGTCCTGCCTGTCGCCATCCTTCATCGCCGTGAACTTGACGGTAGTCATGCCGACCTCCCAGCGATTGAGTTATGCCGCTATCGGCGCCCGCTTGGTCAGGTTCAGCTTCTTGCGCACTTCTTCGGGCCCGAGAATCCTGGCGCCCAGATTGGTGACGATGCTGGCGGCACGCTCTACCAGCTGTGCATTGGTTGCCAGCACGCCCTTGTCGAGCCAGAGATTGTCTTCCAGCCCGACGCGGACATTGCCGCCGGCAAGCACTGCTGCAGCTGCATAGGCCATCTGGTTGCGGCCGATGGCAAAGGCCGACCAGTTCCAGGTCGACGGCACATTGTTGACCATGGCCATGAAGGTGTTGAGATCGTCAGGCGCACCCCACGGCACGCCCATGCAGAGCTGCACCAGGGCATCCGGGTTCAGCACCTTTTCTTCGACCAACTGCTTGGCGAACCACAGATGACCGGTGTCGAAGGCCTCGATTTCCGGCTTGACGCCGAGCGCCGTCATCATGCCTCCCATGGCGCGCAACATGCCGGGCGTGTTGGTCATGACATAGTCGGCCTCGGCGAAATTCATGGTGCCGCAGTCGAGCGTGCAGATTTCCGGCAGGCACTGGCGCACATGTTCCATGCGGTTGGTGGCGCCGCCCATGTCGGTGCCTTTTTCATTCAAAGGCAGCGGTGCTTCGGGCGAACCGAACACCATGTCGCCGCCCATACCGGCGGTCAGGTTCAGGATGACGTCGACGTTTGCCGCGCGGATGCGCTCGGTCACTTCGCGGTAGAGATGCACGTCGCGACGAGGTTTGCCTGTTTCGGGGTCGCGCACATGGCAATGCACGATCGCGGCACCCGCCTTGGCCGCATCGATGGCCGAATCGGCGATCTGCTTGGGCGAGCGCGGCACATGCGGGCTGCGGTCCTGCGAGCCACCGGACCCGGTCACGGCACAGGTAATGAAGACCTCACGGTTCATTGCGAGCGGCATCGAATTCTCCTCCCAATCGAAACAACCATGCATGCCGCCCAAAAGTGGCAACCGGTTTTGGGACACCGACATGCATAAGAACTAACCAACATTGCCTGACTTGCCGGAAACTGTTTTGCCTTTTACGAAGTGCATATGATAAAAAGCGAAAAACCTGACATCTTTCGCGCGGAGCGCCTGCCGCTCAAGGTGACGCTGCTGGTGTTTTCCGGCTCGTCGATCATGTGCGTCGCGTCGGCAGTCGATCCCTTGCGCGCCGCCAACCGCATCTCCGGCGAGACCCTCTTCGATTTCAAGCTGGTCTCGGTCACCGGCGAGGCTCCAGTCACCACGTGCGGCCTGCCGGTGGCGGTCAGTGGCCGCTTCGACGCGGCCGATCCAACCGATGTGCTTGTCGTCGTCGCCGGCTTCGGCACCCAGAACTACGCAACGTCGGCTCTGTTGTCAGGCCTGCGCCGGGCGGCACGGGCGGCGCGGGCCTGCGGCGGGGTCGATGCCGGCACCTGGCTAGTGGCGCGCGCCGGCCTGCTGGAAGGGCGCAGCGCCACCACCCACTGGGAGGATATGGAGGACTTTTCGTCGGCCTTTCCCGGCGTCGATGTCCGCCCCGACCGCTATGTCATCGACGGACCGGTCTTCACCTCGGGCGGAGCGTCACCGACCTTCGACCTGATGCTGCATCTCATTCGCACGCGCCTCGGCATGGCGGTGGCGCTCGATGTCGCCAGCGTATTCATCTACGACCAGGCACGCGCCGCCACCGATGCCCAGCCGCTGGTCTCGCTCGGCCGGCTCGATGGCTATGATCCACGGCTGGCGCAAGCCATCCGATTGATGGAATCGCATGTCGACCAGCCGCTGACCATAGAAGCGGTGGCCAAGCGCGCCGGCGTGACGGCGCGGACACTGGAAAGCATCTTTCGCAAGTCGATCGGCGAGACGCCGGGTGCCTACTATCTCAGGCTTCGGCTGGGGGCGGCGCGCCGGCTGGTGGTCGACACCCGGGTGGCTATGGCCGATATTGCCGGGCGGACCGGATTTTCGTCCGCCGCGGCGTTCTCCAGAGCGTTTTCGAGAGCTTTTGGCGAGGCGCCAGTCAGACTACGGCGCGGTTGGTGAGTATCCAGTCGGCCGCGGCGGCGAGGTCATCTACCACCGCCGTGGGCGCCGGATTGAAACGTGTTTCGTCGTTTGGGCGATACTTGCCTGTCCGCACAAGCAGCGCCGCACCAAGCCCGGCGCGCAGCGCACCGGCGACATCGCTCTCGGCATCGTCGCCGACCATGACCGCATCGACGGCCGAGCAGTTCATATTGGCAAGCGCCGAAAGAAAGAAATCCGGTGACGGCTTGCCGAGCACGACAGGGCTTCGGCCACTGGCGAATTCGAGGGCGGCAACGAAGGCGCCCGTGTCGAGGCTGAGCAGACCGTCTGCATCCTTGAAGGTGCGATTGGTGGCGAGCGCCACAAAATCGGCGCCGGCCACCAGCTCGCGGAACGCCCGGTTGAGCCTGGCATGATCGAAGGCTTCGCCTGCATCTCCGACGATGACGGCCCGCCCATTTGCGCCGTCCAGTCCGGAAAACTCAGGCTCCAGGTTGGGATGGACGAGCAGATGCGGTGTAAAGCCGTGCCTGCGCAGCCATTCGACGGCGGCACGCGCCGGCGTCAGCAATTCCTCTTCTCCAACCTCGACGCCGAGGGCGGTAAGTTGCGCGATGATTGCCTTGTGTGGTGAGCGAGTTGTGTTGCTGACAAAGCGGAGCGGCAAGCCTGCATTGCGCAGGCGATCGATTGCCGAGACAGCGCCCGCTATCGGGGTGTCGCCATTGTAGACAACACCCAAAAGGTCCAGAAGCACCGCGCGTACCATCGGTGAAGGATGACGAAACAGGCTTCGTTCGTCAAACCACAGGGACCTTTAAGCGACATCGCGATTTTCGTGGACAATGCGCGAGCGCATGCTCTTGGCCAGCACCGTTTCAAGTCGCGCTGCAACCGCGCGATCCCATTCGTTTGTGCGCTGCGTGCCGTCTTTCGGATGCGGCATTGCCATCAGCCGGTCGATGATCGATCCGGCCTCGCCAGGTGAGAGCAGGGCGTCGATTTCACGTTCGTTCTGCATATCGGTTCGCCTCCTTCTTCCTTCCCGCCACGAGCCAGTCTTATACGAGATACGTGACGGCAGTTTGAAGGCAAGAGCGAGGTCATTGAAGGGCGGTAGAGGGCAGAACCGTGTCGTCGGAGCCAGCCTTGCGCAAAGTCGTTCCCGCGTCTGGCCAGGCTAGGTCGGAGACGTCTACAGCCGCTTCTCGAACAGCACGGTGGTGAAGCCGCTGTCCCATTCGTCGTCGGGGTAGCGATCTTTCTCGACACAGCCAACCGCTTTGTAGAGCGTCTGGCTGCGCAAATTGAACGTGTCGGTTTCCAGCCGCGCCTGCGCAAATCCGGCGGCAGCGATCGCCTGTTCGGCATGGGAAAGCAGCTTGCGGCCAACGCCTTGCCCTTGGCGCGACGCCATGACGTGCAGGGCTTCGATAAAGTCCGCACGCCAATGGATCAGGCCTGCGGCGTTGCCATCGATCTCGGCAACGGCAAATTCCGGCCAGCTCTGGTCGACCTAGCGCCCGCCAGTATCCAATTCGACGTAGCGCTGCGCCGATTTCTGGGTGATGTTCGGCAGCCAGGTGCCTTGGAATGTTTCCTGCAGCACCTGCTTCAACGCCGGGATGTCGGTTGCCTGCGCCCGGCGCACGATGATTCGATCCTCTGCCATCTCCTCCTCCTGCCAGCCGCCGCGTCGCCTTTTCGGCGGCGCGGCACCTTGAACTCGCACAGGCCAACAAAGATCCGTGGCTAGCAGAAGGCGACCACAGCTGCTTTCAGCCAGAGGTGGTGGATGTCGGTCCAGAGATCAGGCTTCACACGTACCGGTTGACGATGTTCTCCAGCAGTT
The DNA here is from genome assembly GCF_056404455.1 of Mesorhizobium sp. P2_D1. NCBI lineage: Bacteria > Pseudomonadati > Pseudomonadota > Alphaproteobacteria > Hyphomicrobiales > Phyllobacteriaceae > Mesorhizobium > Mesorhizobium sp. P2_D1. The sequence goes on along the minus strand of NZ_JBFUDZ010000002.1, from coordinate 36,997 downwards.
CCTGGCGGCCGGACCTTGGCTGCGGCTCGATCTTCTTCTTGACGACGCGCTCGGCGATCTCTTCCAGCGTGCGCTTGCCGGCAAGCATCGCCTTGCCCTCGGCCGTGTTCCAGCCGGCGTAGCGCTCTGCCAGCGGCGCCGACAGCGCCTTGTCCTCGACCATGCGAGCCGCGGCTTTCAGGCCGCGCGCGCACGAATCCATGCCGCCGATGTGGCCGATCAGCAGATCCTGGGGGTCGAGCGACTGGCGCCGCAGCTTGGCGTCGAAATTGGTGCCACCAGTCTTGAAGCCGCCGGCCTGCAGGACCTGGTAATAGGCCAATGCCATTTCCGGCACGTTGTTGGGGAACTGGTCGGTATCCCAGCCCGACTGGTAGTCGTTGCGGTTCATGTCGATCGAACCGAAAATACCGAGCGCATTGGCCAGCGCCAGCTCGTGCTCGAAGGAATGGCCGGCCAGGATGGCGTGGCCCTGCTCGATGTTGACCTTGACCTCCTTCTCCAGCCCGAAGCGCTTGAGGAAGCCATAGACCGTCGCGACATCATAGTCGTACTGGTGCTTGGTCGGCTCCTGCGGCTTCGGCTCGATCAGGATCGTGCCCTTGAAGCCTATCTTATGCTTGTAGTCGACGACCAGGCTGAGGAAGCGGCCGGCCTGTTCCTGCTCGCGGGCAAGGTCGGTGTTGAGCAGTGTCTCATAGCCCTCGCGGCCGCCCCACAGCACGTAATTCTCGCCCTTCAGCCGCTTGGTGACGTCGATGCAGCTTTTCACCGTCGCCGCCGCATAGGCAAAGACGTCCGGGTCGGGATTGGTTGCGGCGCCCGACATGAAGCGGCGATTGGAGAACAGGTTCGCCGTGCCCCACAAGAGCTTGACGCCGGTCTGCTTCATCTTGGTGGCGAAATAGTCAGCGATCTCGTCGAGGCGTGCCGCACTTTCGGAAAAGTCCTTGCCCTCGGGCCGCACATCGGCGTCGTGGAAGCAGAAATAGGGCGCGCCGAGCAGCGAGAACATTTCGAAGGCGACATCGGCCTTGAGCTTCGCCAGTTCCATCGTGTCGACGCCGCCCGCTTTCGGGAACCACGGACGGTCGAAGGTCTGCCCGCCGAACGGGTCGCCGCCCGGCCAGGCGAAGGAATGCCAGTAGGCGACGGCGAAACGCAGATGGTCTTCCAGCCGCTTGCCGGCCACCACCTCGTCGGGATTGTAGAACCGGTAGGCCAGCGGATTGGTCGAATCCGGCCCCTCATACTTGATCTCCTTGATGTCGCCGAAAAATCCGCTGCTCATGATCTTTGTCCTCTCTCGAATAGTTCGCCCTGATTACCTCAGGCGTAATTGGTTTCGTTCTTCCGCCGGTCGAAAAGGCTCATGTCAAAACCGTCAAACGAAGGAGACAGACCATGACCGACCTCATCAAGATCGCCGAAGGCTACATCAGCGCCTGGAACGAGAGCGACGCGGACCGCCGGTCCGAATTGCTCAAGGCGACCTTCACCGAAGACGTCAGCTATCGCGATCCGCTGATGCAGGGCGACGGCCATGAGGGCGTCGCGGCGCTGATCGACGGCGTGCAGCAGCGCTTTGCCGGCTTCCGGTTCTCGCTGAAAGGCGCGCCGGACGGTTTTGCCGACACCATCCGCTTCTCGTGGAACCTCGGCCCGGAAGGCACTCCCTCCATCATCGAAGGCACCGACATCGGCGTCATCGAGAACGGCCGCTTGAAGAGCGTCACCGGCTTTCTCGATAAGGTGCCGGCGCAATAACGCCGCCCTGGCAGACCGCGGCGTGGGCGAGAACGCAGTCACGCCGTGGCCACCTTGATCGCCGGATACAGCGCCCGGTAGCGTTGATAGGCATCGGCATAGACCCCGCCGAGTGCCGCATCCGGTTCGATGGTGGCATCCGTCCTGGGTGCCGTGCAGATGCTGAGTGGATCGGCACCCGTCGCCGCGAGCAGGCCAAGCCGCGCCGCGCCGAAGGCGGCGCCAAAATCGCCATCGGCGGGAATATCGACGGGCAGGCCAAGCGCGGTGGCGATCGCTTTCAGCCAGTAGCGCGAGCGCGAACCGCCGCCGATCGCCGTCACCCGCGTCAAGGTCGTGCCCGCGGTGGCGAGGGCTTCGAGACTGTCGCGGAAGGCAAAGGCGACGCCTTCGAGCACGGCCTGCGTCAGCACCACGCGGCTCGATTCATGCGCCAATCCGGTGAACGCGCCACGGATGGCGGCATCATTGTAGGGCGTGCGCTCGCCCGACAGATACGGCAGGAAGGACACGCCGCTCGGCGCCTTCAGCGTATCGCCGAGTTCGGCGGTCAGTTCGCCTGCGCCTTTGCCCGTGATCTCCGCCAGCCAGTTCAGCGAATCGGTCGCCGACAGGATGACGCCCATCTGATGCCAGGTGTTCGGAAGCGCATGGCAGAAGGTGTGGACGGCGCTTGCCGGGTTGGGTAGATAGGAAGCATTGGCGGCAAACAGCACACCCGATGTGCCGAGCGAGACAAAGGCGTGGCCTGCACCGACCGTGCCCATGCCGCATGCCGAAGCCGCATTGTCGCCAGCGCCGCCGGCGATCGGGATGCCGGCCTGCATGCCCCATTTCGAGGCCAGTTCGCTGCGCAAGGCCCCGGCCTTCTGTGTGCCCTCGACCAGCGACGGCATCTGCTTCTCGTCGAGCGATGTCGCCGCGAGCAGGTCCGCACTCCAGCGCCGCTTGCCGACATCGAGCCAGGAGGTGCCGGCCGAATCCGACATTTCCGAAATGTACTCACCCGAAAGCCAGAGCCGAAGGAAATCCTTGGGCAGCAGCACTTTTGCGACCTTGGCGAAGACCGCGGGCTCGTTGTTCTTCACCCAGGCAAGTTTCGGCGCGGTGAAGCCTGGAAAGACGATGTTGCCGGTCAGCTGGCGAAAGCGCGGGTCGGCGTCCAGCGCCGCCGCCTCGGCATGGCTGCGCGTGTCGTTCCACAGGATGCAGGGCCGCAGCACCTCGTCGGCGGAATCGAGCAAGGTCGCGCCATGCATCTGTCCCGACAGGCCGATGCCCTTCACCGCGGCGAGCTGGCTTGGGTGGGAAGCCTTCAGTTCGGCAATTGCTTCTTCGCAAGCGCGTATCCAGTGAGACGGATCCTGTTCCGACCAGCCCGGATGCGGCCGCGACACGTCGAGCGACGCGTGACCGGAGCCGATGACAGTCTGCCCGGCATCGATCAGCAGCGCCTTGACGCCCGATGTCCCGAGATCGAGGCCGAGATACATGATTTCCTCCCATGCCATTAATTTTTTCGGATCTCGAAAAAATCTGGCTTGGCCAGTTTTTAAGACAAGATCCGCTTCGGGTCAATTCTCTGACAAATCGGCGGCGCGCCGCGAAAGCAGCACTGACAGCGGACTGTCCGGCCGCGCCATCGAACGCTCGGCCGTGAGCGCCCTGGCGAGCGCGCCGTCGCCGGCCCGCAATGCCGCTTCGATCAGCGTCAGGTCGATGACGTCGCGCTGTGCGTGGCTGCCGCCGAAGCGGTTGGCGATCGCCCGGATCGGCCGTATCAGCTGCACGGTCTCGGTGTAGTTGGCCTCGCCGAATGCCTTGATTGCCAGCGTCAGCGGATGGCCGACATCCCGCGTGAAGGCGACGTTGTCGCCGCTGCCATGCATCGCCTCGCGCTGCGCCTCGAGCAAGGTCCGCGCTGGGGTGCCGAGCCCGGCGCCAACGAAGGCCATCATCGCATGCGCATCGTTGAAGGCATAATCGCCGGCGCCTGCCTTGGGCCAATTGGCGGCGAGCGCCGTCCAGCGGTCACCGACATCGATGCCGCCGAGATGCAGCCGCCACAGGATCGCCGACGCATCGACCATGTTCAGCGCCATAGCCGATGGCGTGCCATAGATCGGTCCATCATAGAGCGCCAGCACCTGGTCGGTCTCACCGAGATCGTAGTGGAACAGCGCCAGGTGCCACCAATTGTGCACCTGCAGGAAGCTCTCCCTTGTCCAGGCCTCGGGATTGGCGCGCATCCAGGCGATGCCGTCCCTTTGCCGGCTTTGCATTTCCATGACATGCGCGACCGCATGCTGCGCCCAGCCGTCGCGCGGCTCGATCTCGACCGCCGCGCGGCCAAGCTTTTCGGCCCTGGTGTAGTCGCCCATTTCCTCCAGCCCGAAGGCCTGCATGCCGAGAATGCCATGATAACCGGGCATATCGCTCCGCCAGGACGGCAAAGCGCGGGCGATGCGGTCACGCAACATGCGCGCATTGCCTGTGAAGAAGTCGATCTGGTGCCCGACCTGCAGCGCCAGCGCGTCGAGCGGGGTCTCGATGGCGATATCCTCGAGAACCCTGGCGGCGTCATGCCAGCGCCCGTTGGCGAGGTGGCCGAGGGCTAAGACATGCGCCTCTTCGCGCGTCGTCGCGGCAAGCGGCAGCGCCGCCTCGTGGCAAGCCCTGGCTACCGCCGTCGCGTCACGCTCGGTGGCGAGGCCGAAGAGATAGCCTTTGAAGACATGCGCCATGACGAAACTGGGATCCGCCGATATGGCACGGTCGATGGAGGCGACGGGATCGCCGATGAAGCACAGCAGTTCACGCATGGCCTGGCTGTAGGGCGTGAACCCCGCCTCCGTTGCGCCCGAAAGTGTTAGATCCAATGCGTCCCTGATGGCCATGCAATGTCCTTTGATCGGCTTGCGATGAGCCTCGATCCTTCGGCCCAAGGCGATCCTAAAGCATGGGCCACAGACTCGCCAACCGGTACATTTTCCAAGGCAATCTCGGCTTCAGCGTCAAACGGTGAAGCCGAAATTCTCCATTGTCCCTAATTGCCCGAACGCATCGCCACCGTGGCGATGCCGGCGCCGACCAGCAGCGTGCCGCCGGTGCGGTTGAAGATGCGGATCGCCTTGGGATTGCGCACAACGTTGCGTGCGCGCGCCGCGATCAGCGCATAGCCGAAAGCATTGGCGAAGGCGAGCGCCAGGAAGGTCGTCTCGAAGATCAGCATCTGCGTCCAGAAATCGGTATGCCGGTCGAGGAACTGCGGCAGGAAGGCGACGAAGAAGGTGATGCTTTTCGGGTTGAGCGCGGTGACCAGCCAGGCATGCGCCATCATCTTGGCCGAGGACACCACGTCGGTGCGCGGTTCGGCTTTCAGCGCGCCGCCGGCGCGAAACAGTTTCACGCCGAGATAGATCAGATAGCCGGCGCCGATCAGCTTCAGGACGGTGAAGACGGTCGCCGAAGCGGCCAGCAGCGCGCCGATGCCCAGCATCGACAGCGTCATGGCGGTGAAGTCGCCGAGCGCCACGCCGACCGCCATCGGCAAGGCGGTACGCCAGCCTTGGCCCAGCGCGTAGGACACGACCAGAAGGATGGTCGGACCTGGAATGATGAGAAGGATCGTCGATGCGGCAGTGAAGGCGGCCCAGTTTTCGAAGGACATGCTCGTCTCCTTTGAGCGTAAAGAAGAGGATAAATCCTTGGCGGCGGGAGAATGTAAAGGGTGATTTCCTAATTTCGCCAACGGCAGGTCGGTGTCAGTTCGCGCCACTCAGCGTGTTCACGATATCGGCCAGGCTGACATCGGCACCGAGAACGATTGCTGCTGCGGCAATGGCCGCGGCAAAAAGCTTGATGTCGGTTTTTAAGGTCTTGCACATGGATCCCCCTCGGTAGCCGCCTGCAGGGGTAGGAAGCGCCGGCGCCGGGAATATGACCTGACGGAGACCTTTTTGTGCAGCAGCCCTTCGGTCGGCGGTCGGGCGGCGGCTCGAACGCCAGCAAGGCAGCGCGCAAACGCAGGCTGCGCAAGGCCTTCACGCTTTATCAACCATGAATGATGAAAATGCGTTTCATCCGGCCGGACCGTGCTTCCCGCCGACAGCGTAGGGTTTGGGTATATGCGTGAGTTGCCGCAAGGTCTGACGCCGCCGCGAAACGGCGACGCAATCGAAACCGATCATCATCTTTCCCGTCGCACCATCCTGTCCGGCGCAGGGGCATTGGCTCTGCTCAGCGCTGCCGGCTGCTCGACCTCGGGCGGCGGTCTGCCGATGCTGGATCTCGACGATACGGTCACCGGCTCAGTGCCGATCCGGCCGAGCATCAGCGTTGACAAGCACATCACCAGCCCCGACCTGATGTATGCGGGGCTGACCGATGGCGGCTTCAACGTGCCGGAAGTGCCCTATCTGAAGGTCAAGCCGGAATTCCGCCGCCAGATCGTCGTCGACACGACCGGCGAGGCGCCCGGCACCATCGTCGTCCACCTGCAGGAGCGCATGCTCTATCTCGTCCAGCCGGGCGGTGAAGCCATCCGCTACGGAGTCGGCATTGGCAAGGACGGCTTCCGCTGGTCCGGCCGCGCCAACATCCAGTACGGCAGGGAATGGCCGACCTGGACGCCGCCGCCCGAAATGATTGCCCGCAAGCCGGAGCTGGTGAAATGGCAGTCCGGCCAGCCCGGCGGCCTCACCAACCCGCTTGGCGCCCGGGCGCTCTATATCTATCAGGATGGCAAGGACACCGGCTATCGCATCCACGGTTCGCCCGAATGGTGGAGCATCGGCCAGGCGATGTCGTCGGGCTGCGTGCGCCTGATCAACCAGGACATCATCGACCTCTACAGCCGCGTCTCCAAGAAAAACCCGGTCGTCGTCATGTGACTCTGCCGGCCGCCGGTGCGGCCGCTTCTCTTTCTGTTCGAGCATGATCTCTGGCGAAAGCCGGTTCCCACCCTCGGGCCGGGGGCATGCTTTTCGGGATCATGCTCTGGTTCTCCCGTTGCGCGATGGCGAAAGACAGGCGAATGTGCCTGCGAATTTCATCGCTCGGGAGACGTCAGGAATGGCCGGAACTTTCGTTATCGCGCAGGGCGGCGGCCCGACCGCCGTCATCAACCAGACAGTGGTCGGGGCGACGTTGGAGATCCGCAAGCGGCATCCCGGCGCCAAGGTGCTCGGCTCCATTCACGGCGTGCGCGGCATTCGTGACGGCAACTATGTTGACCTCTCCGCCATCCCGGAAGACCGGCTGCGGCTGATCGCCGGCACGCCAAGTGCGGCCCTTGGCTCGACTCGCGACAAGCCGGACGCCGCCTATTGCGAGGTTATCCTGAGCGGGCTGAAGAAGGCCGGCGCCGACGCCTTCATCTACATCGGCGGCAATGACACGTCCGGCACGCAGCAGATCCTGACCGACGCCGCCGGCGGCACGATCGCTTTCGTCCATGCACCGAAAACCATCGACAATGATCTCGAGGAGAACGATCACACGCCGGGCTTCATCTCGGCGGCCGAGTTCGTCGCTGGCGCCTTCCTGTCCGTCGACCTCGATTTCCGCGCTCTGCCCGGCATCTATGTCGGCATCGTCATGGGCCGTCACGCCGGCTTCCTCACGGCCGCTGCCGCGGCCTGGCAACTCGACCCCGACAGCGGCCCACACCTCGTCTACGTGCCGGAGCGCCCATTCTCCGCGGCCGGGTTCATCGACGACGTGCGCGCCACGCTCGACCGCCACAAGCGCTGTATCGTCGCCGTGTCGGAAGGTGTCAGCACCGCCGATGGCAAGGCGCTAGTCGAAAGCCTGGTGCCGCCGGAGAAGCTCGAGCGCGACGCGCACGGCAACGTCAAGCTGTCGGGCAGCGACCTGCCGGCCGCACTCGAGCGCGCGCTGGCCGAAGGCCTGCCCGGCAAGCGGGCCCGCGTCGATGCACTCGGCTACATGCCGCGCGGCTATATCGGGGCTATCAGCGCGGTCGATGCGCAGGAGGCATTCGATGCAGGCGCCTTCGCCGTCAGCGTCGCCGAACAGGGCGGCGGCTCGGTGGCACTGCAATATGACGGCGCCAAAACGGTGCTGAAGAAGGTGCCGCTGAAGAACGTCGCCGGCAAGACCCGCCATATGCCCGACGATTTCATGAAGCCCGATGTCAATCAGCTGTCCGAGGCCGGCATGGCCTATCTCAAGCGGCTGGTGCCGGAAAAATACAAGGTCGGGAAGCCGTTCGTCTGATGCCGGCTCATACGTGATGCCGGGCTCACACGTGATGCCGGGCTCACAATTGATGCCGGGCTGGTTCAGCAAGAGCATCGTCGACGAGAAGACGACGATGCTGACCGAGCCGTTCGTGCACGAATACGTGCGCGCCAACATCTGGCATCTGCGCGGCCGCGATGTCGATCTGCTGGTCGACACCGGCATGGGCATCTGTCCGTTGGCGCCGGAGATCGAGTTGTCCGACGGCAAGCCGCTGCTGGTCGTCGCAACCCATATCCATCTCGACCATGTCGGCTCGCTGCACGAGTTCCCGTTGCGGGCCGGACCAAGGATGAGTGCCGCGCAGTTCGAGACCATGGATGACGCCGCGACCTATGCTTACATGTTCCACGACCTCGAAGGTGCTGTCTCGAAACTGCCCGCGCCGGGCTGGAAGGCAGCCGATTACAGGATCCCGTCAGCGCCATTGACGCGAACCCTTGACGAGGGCGACGTGATCGATCTCGGCGACCGTCAGTTTCGCGTGCTGCACCTGCCCGGACATTCGCCGGATTCGATCGCGCTGCTCGACGAGGCCGATGGCCTGTTCTTCAGCGGCGACGCCATCTACGACGACACGTTGATCGACGACCTGCCGGACTCCGATCGAACAGCCTATCGCCGCACGATGCAGCGTCTGCTCGACATCCCGATCCGCATCGGCCATGGCGGCCACGGACCGAGCTTCGACGGCAAGCGCATGCACGACATCGCCACGGCATATCTCGGGCGAACCGACGCGATCTGATCCCTCCGCGGGGCTGGGAGGCCGCCTTGCCGCCACCCCACGACATTGTGACCGGCCGCCGTCTGGAAATTAAATCTTCGTAAGGTCGCCTGAAAACCCTAAATCGGGCCAATCGGCACCCTAGATGCAGGGCTGTCGATCCGGTCGGCTGCCATGCAAGGCGAGACGGGCAATCGCGACCCTCGACACGCGGGATGGCCAGTTTCCAAGAGAGGCGGCCACAGCGCAGGATCAACTCTCGCCCGGACAAACGACCATGTCAGATATCATTCGCAGACATCGCGTCGCGGCCTCGCTGGGCGCTGCGCTAATCATATCTCCCTTTGTCATCTCTTTCGCTCAAAGTGCGAGCAACGCCGTTCCGACAACCCAGACACCTGTCGCCGGCATCTCTGCACCCAACGGCTCGTTCGCTCCCATCGTGGCCGCCGACAAGCCCGCGGTGGTGACAGTTACCACCGTCATGAAGGCACAGCCGGAAAGCGCGGACGACGGCATGCCTCTCGGCAACTCGCCGTTCGACGAGTATTTCCGCCAGTTCTTCGGCGACCAGGGCATACCCGCTCCACAGGCCCCGCCGCAGCAGGCTCCGCGTGCCGAAGCGCTCGGTTCGGGCTTCATCGTCGCTGCCGATGGCACCATCGTCACCAACAATCACGTCGTCGATGGCGCCTCTTCCATCAAGGTAACGCTCGACGACGGCACCGAGCTTCCCGCCAAGCTCGTCGGCCGCGATGCCAAGAACGATCTCGCCGTGCTCAAGATCAAATCCGACAAGCCCTTGCCGACCGTCAAATGGGGCGATTCCGACAGGCTGATGACCGGCGACCAGGTGCTGGCAATCGGCAATCCGTTCGGCATCGGCACCACGGTCACGGCGGGCATTGTGTCAGCGCGCGGCCGCGATCTGCACAGCGGGCCGTTCGACGACTTCATTCAGATCGACGCGCCGATCAATCATGGCAATTCCGGCGGCCCGCTGGTCGATGTCAGCGGCAATGTCGTCGGCATCAACACGGCGATCTATTCACCCAATGGCGGCAGTGTCGGCGTCGGCTTCGCCATCCCGTCCGACCAGGCCCAGAAGGTGGTCGCCAAGCTGATGAAGGACGGCTCCATCCAGTACGGCTACCTCGGTGTCGAGATACAGCCGGTGACGCCGGATGTGGCTAGCGCCATCGGGCTCGACCATCCTGGCGGCGCGCTGGTTTCGCAGGTCAATGAAGGTTCGCCGGCTGCCAAGGCCGGCGTCGAGACCGGCGACGTCATCACCAGCTTTGCCGGACAGGATGTGAAGGATCCCAAGGACCTGTCGCGGGCCGTCGCCGATGTCGCGCCGGGCGCCAGGGAGACGCTGGATATCTGGCGCAAGGGCAAGGCCATGGATATTTCCGTCGACGTCGGGCTCAACGGCGACGATGTGAAGACCGCATCCGTGACCGATGGGTCCGGCGCGCCGAGTACCGAGCAGGGCTCGCGCGTCCCGGCAATCGGGCTTGGCCTGATGGACATCACCCCTGATGTCCGCCAGGAGTTGAACCTGGCGGCCAATCAGCATGGCGCCCTGGTCGCAAGCGTCAATCCCGACAAACCGGCCTCGGCCTCGGGCATCCAGCCCGGCGACATCATCGTTGCCGTCAATCAGGCGCCGGTGAAAACCGCCAGGCAAGTGACGCAGGCGATCGCCCAAGCCGGCAAGTCCGGCCGCAAATCGGTGCTTCTGCTGGTCGAGCGCGAGGGCAGCCAGATCTATGTCGCGGTGCCGTTTGCCAATGGCTGACGCCGGGGCCCTGACGTGAAGGCAGCGATCGGCGGGCGCGGCGACGCCGGCCCGCCGATCCTGTCCATCAAGATTTCGGTTGCCCGCCCCGTCATCTTCGAGAACATTGCATAAGGCCGATAGTGGCCTGATGCAGGGGGATTGCCGCGATGGTCACCCGAGGGTTTTCTTCAGGACGGCGCCCGCCGATCGACGGCGATGCGCGCATCCCGCCCGGGCAATATCTCGAGCAGGGATTTCCGGTCCTGTCAGCCGGCCCGACGCCGCGGGTGCGCACCGAGGACTGGTCGTTCACGCTGAAGCATGGGCCGCGGCCGATCAAGAAATGGAACTGGGCCGAGTTCAACGCGCTGCCCTTGACCAAGATGACGCGCGACATCCATTGCGTGACCGCATGGACAAAATTCGACACGCCATGGCAAGGCGTGCTTGTTGACGACATCCTCGCCGATGCCGGCATCGAGCCGCCGACCGCCTTCACGCTGGCGCATTCCTTCGACGGCTATTCCACCAACGTGCCGACCAAGGACCTCACCGCCGGCAAGGCGATGGTGGCGCTGCTTTACGAAGGCAAGCCGATCACGCCTGACCATGGCGGCCCGGCGCGGCTGCTCGTGCCACATCTCTATTTCTGGAAATCGGCCAAATGGCTGAACGGCTTGCAGTTCACCGAGCGCGATGAGCCGGGTTTCTGGGAATTGCGCGGCTATCATATCTATGGCGACCCTTGGCGCGAGCAGCGCTACACGAACGATCCATGAGCGACGCTGCGGCAGTGCAATCGCCCTGGCAGACAGTCAGGATCGTTCGTATCGAAAAGCGCACGCCGCGTGTCGCCAGCTTCTTTTTCCAACTGTCACGGCCTTTCGCCTATCTGGCCGGTCAGCATGTCGACGTCAGGCTGACGGCGCCGGACGGCTATCAGGCGCGCCGCTCCTATTCCATTGCCTCCGCGCCCGGAGATGGCGGGGTGATCGAACTGGCGATCGAAAAACTCGACGATGGCGAGGTCTCGCCCTTTTTCCACGACGTCGCAGCAATTGGCGACGAGGTCGAGCTGCGCGGGCCGCTCGGCGGGCATTTCATCTGGCCCGATGTCGATGGCGGGCCGGTTTTGCTGGTCGGGGGTGGTTCGGGCGTCGTACCCTTGATGGCGATGGTCCGTCATCGCGCCCGGCGCAATTCGAGCGTGCCCGTCGCCCTGGTCTTTTCAGCGCGGGTCTGGGACGAAGTGATCTTTCGTGACGAACTGGTTGCCCTCGACGATCGCAAGGACGGCTTCGACCTGGTGCTGACCCTGACGCGCGAAGCCGCACGCCGCCCAGCCGACTATTCGCGGCGGGTGGACGTTGCCATGATGGTGCAATCCATGGCGCACCTGCCCGGACCGCCTGATATCGCCTTCGTCTGCGGCTCCAACGCCTTCGTTTCGGCCGCCGCCCAAGCACTGATCGATGCCGGCGTTGCAGCGGAGATCATCCGCACCGAGCGTTACGGAGTTTGAACGGACACGGCACTTCGAGAGGTTTTCCCGTAGCCGTCGTTCTGAGGCCTGGCATCGCCCGCCGGTCACGCCTCGATTTCGAGCGCCGAAAGCGGCTTCGAGCAGCAGGCGAGGATAAAGCCGTCGTCGATTTCGTGATCGAGGATGCCACCATTGTGGCTCATCTCGACATCGCCCGCGACCTTCTTCACCTTGCAGGTTCCGCAGAGGCCGAACTCGCAGGCGGCGGGAATCCGCACGCCCGAGGCGCGAGCCGTCTGCAGCACGGTCTGGCCGGCGACGCATTCGGCCTCGACATCCGAGAGCGAAAACCGGATCGGCGTCGCGGCTTCGACGACAATCGCGGCGCCGTCTTCCGCCGGCGAGGTGAACGGTGCCGGGATCTCCTCCACGACAGGCGCCGCAAAGCTCTCCTGATGGTATTTCGTCATGTCGAAGCCGGCGGCGTCCAGCATGCCGCGCACGGCGCGCATGAAGGGATCGGGGCCGCAGCAGAAGATTTCACGCTCGCGGAAATCGGGCGCCAGCAAGGGCAGCCGGATCGCGTCGATGCGGCCCATATGGCCGAACCAGCCCTCGCGGCTGGACCGCTCCTCGATCATGAAGCCGAGCGACAGGCCCGGCATGCGGCTGCCGAGCAGTTCGAGTTCCTTGCGGAAAATGATCTCTTCCGGGCGCCGCGCGCAATTGACGAAGCCGACATCGGTCCATGGCGCGCAGTCGTTCAGCCAGCGCAGCATCGACATCATCGGCGTCACGCCCGAGCCGGCTGAAATGAACAGGTACTTGGCGGCCGGGTGGCTGTGCAGCGAAAAGTCGCCTGTCGGCCCATAGGCCTTGACGTGCGAGCCCGGCGTCAGATGGTCGAACATCCAGCGTGTGCCGATGCTGCCCGCTTGAGCCTTGATCGTCACCGCGATCGAGAACGGCCGCGATGGCGAAGACGACAGCGTATAGGTGCGCATCAGCGGCCCATCGGCGGTCGGCAGTTCCAGCGTCACGAACTGACCGGGCTTGTAGCGGAACCAGGTCTGGTTGTCGGAGCGGAAGGTGAAGGTCTTCACATCAGGCGCTTCGTCGCTGACGCCGATCACCTCCAGTACCTGGAGCCGGTCGTTCCAGGGCGTCATCTGGTCGAGATGGCGATAGAGGCCGAGATCCGTCATCGCATTCATCCTCTTGTCCTCACTCTTGCCCTGTGCATGTCGAGATCCCAAAACCGCTGCGCACTTTTGGGCGACATGCACTAGGCAACGCTGCGCAGCGCCGGCCGGCCGCCTTCGGCAAGGCGCGGGCCGATGAACGACGCGTACCACTCGACGAACTGGATGACGCCACCCTCATGCAGCTCCGAATATGGGCCGGGCTCGTAGGCGGGCGACAGGATGCCGAAGGCGTTTTCCTCGACGATCCGCCGGTCCTGGTCGTTCGTCTCGGTCCAGACGTGTGTGAGTTCGTCGAGATCGTAATCGACGCCTTCGACCGCATCCTTGTGAACCAGCCATTTGGTCGTCACCGCGGTCTCCGTGGCGCTGATCGGCAACACCCGGAAGGTGACGGCGTGGTCGCCCAGAATGTGGTTCCAGGTCGTCGGATAGTGATAGAGCAGCAAGGAGCCGATGCGGTCGGTTGAAACGCCGTCGGACAGGTTCTTCTTGACTGCACGCTTTCCCGTCATCGTGTAGCTGACGGCATCGCGCAGCAGCGGCGCGCGGGTGGCGCGGTACTGTCCGGCCGGGTCGATGCGGAATTTGCTCGGCAGGCCGGCCGCTTCGCATTTCGCCCAGTGCGCAAGCATTTCCGGGTCGCTGTCGGCGCCTTGCACGCCGGTCACCGTGGGTGCCTCTGGAAACGTCTTGCAGAGCTCCGGATGATTGCCGGCGCAATGATAGCACTCGCGGTTGTTTTCCCAGACCAGCTTCCAGTTGCCCTTCTCGACAGTGGTCGACTCGAACGCCACCTTGGCTTCGCGCAGCCGGTGCGGCAAAAGGTAGGGCTCGATCATTGCGCGCATCGGTGCGAAATCCGCCGGCTCCTTGGCAAGGCAGATGAAAATGTAGCCACCGACGCTTTGGCAGGCGACTGGCTTCAAGCCGAACTGGCTCTTGTCGAAACTGTCGGCCATCTGCCTGGCAAACAAGAGCCTTCCGTCCAGCTCGTAGGTCCATTGGTGATAGGGGCAGACCAGCTTTGCCGCCGTGCCTTTGTCGGAATTGCAGACGCGGCTGCCGCGATGGCGGCAGGAATTGTGGAAGGCGTTGATATTGCCCTTCTGGTCGCGGACAAGCACGACTGGATAGTCGCCAATCTGCGCCGTGATGTAGCTGCCCGGCTTCGGCAGCTCGCAATCATGACCGATGAACAGCCAGTCGCGATACCAGATCAGCTCCATGTCGAGCTTGAAATAGTCTGGATCGGTGTAGAAGGGCTGTTCCAGTGAAAAGCCTTGCCGCCGGCCACTCAAGAGCCTCAGCATGTCGTTGCGAGCATCCATGTCCTGTCCTCGTTTCTAAGGACTGAACTGGTGGTGACGGAGGAAGGATTGGACGCAGGCCGGCGATGCGCCGGACATGCACTATCCGCCTCTTGACCGCCCACCGCGATCAGTCGAGTCTAGACATCTCGGGCTGGTTTCCGGGCTCTGGAGTTGTCCTTGCGGACCATCGCGACACCTTCCCAGGCGTTTGCCCAGTGGTCTCCCGTTGCGACTTGAACTCCACCACCGTTGCGGGGGCAGCGCCGGATTCTGACCGGCTTCCCAATTCTCCGCCTCGTCGTCACGAAGCGGCACCTGAGATGACATGATCTAATCACGATCGCGGGCGCGTCATCGGCATGAAAACGACATCGTATCCATGCGGCGCGACACGCTTGCGAAACGTTCCGGTCGGCGATCGCGAAGCGGAAGCCTTTCTCTTGGGTAACCATAGCCGGCTCCAATCTAGCCGAATCCGACCCCTTGCCAGGAAGCAAAAAAGGTCAAAGGTATCGAAAAGTGACTATTAGCTGCCGCTAAAATCGAACCGAACGGTTCGTTTCTGTTGACGGTGCGTGCAGGACGTGTGAACGCTGGGCCTCCGACACAGTTGGTGATCGGGGTGCCTACTTCGTACAACTATTTGATATAACTTAGAAAAACATTGAGTGTGGAAACCCGTGGCACAATTTCAAGTGGTGGATTCTTGGTCCACGTGGAACAACTTCGTGATTGGCAATGGCTGGATGGCTCTCCCACATCGGGACTGTCCGAACGACGCGATTTCTTCCCAAGACACGCCGCTAGACGGACGGCAAAAATAAGAAATACTGGAGTACCAAAAAATGAAAAAGATTATCCTCACTGCCGCCGCCCTTCTGGCCATTTCCGGCAGCGCCTTCGCGAACAGCGACCACTATGGTTCGAATGCCCCGGCAGCCACCGCTGCTGTCGACAGCTCGTACACCGCTTCGACCAAGAAGTCGGAGCCGGCTGCTCAGACGCCTGCCCAGGGTAGCAACCGTAACCTCTTCGGCAACAACTAACAGCCGATTCCCAGAAGCCGGCGGGCTCTCCCGCCGTCCTGGCGAAATCCAGAATTCAGGAGACTTGAGATGAAGAAGATCATGCTTGCTGCCGCCGCCGTCGTGGCGATCTCCGGCAGCGCTTTCGCCGCCAGTGACAACTATGGTTCGAATGGCGCGAACCAGCCTGCTGTCAGTTCGGTTGACAACTCGCAAACGAGCTCGATCCGCAACAGCGGTGGTTTCGTCGGCAAGCTGCTCAACTCGTCGGGTGACGTAGAGAAGTCCGCCCCTCAGAGCGCCGACCGCGACCTCTTCGGCAATCGCTAACAGCCGAAGTTGATTTCCAAAAAAGAGCGGCGGGCCTGGCCGCCGCTCTTTTCGTGTCGAGACTTGGTTCTGTCTCAAGCCGCCTTTACTTCCGGCTGACGGAGCGAGAAGGAGTGCCCGTCCGCGTCGAAGATGTGGAGGTCGTTGGCGTCCGCGCTCAGCCGCAGCGTCGCACCGCGCTTGACCTCGACATTGCCAGGCAGCTTGGTCACCAGCGGCAGGTCGGCGCGGCCGATGTCGACATAGACAAGCTGGACTTCGCCGAGTTGTTCGACATAGTCGACCGTTCCCTCGAACAGATACTCCGTACCGCTGGCGATGATCAGATCTTCGGGCCGCACGCCGAAACTCACCGCGGCACCCTTTGCCGAAGCCGGCGTTGCGATCGGCACGCTTGCCTTGCGGCCGCCGACATGGCTGACGACGGTCGGGTTGCCGGTCTTGTCGATGGTCGCCGGCAGGATGTTCATGGCTGGCGAACCGATGAACTGGGCGACGAACAAATTGCCGGGCTTCTTGTAGAGGTCCATCGGCGTGCCGACCTGCTCGATATGGCCTTCCTTGAGCACCACGATGCGATCGGCCAGCGTCATCGCCTCGACCTGGTCGTGGGTGACATAGATCATGGTCGTGTTGGGCATCGATTCCTTGAGTTTGGCGATCTCGATGCGGGTGGCGACACGCAGCGCCGCGTCTAGGTTCGACAGCGGCTCGTCGAACAGGAACACCTTCGGATTGCGCACGATGGCGCGGCCGATGGCGACGCGCTGGCGCTGGCCACCTGACATCGCCTTGGGCAGGCGGTCGAGATATTTGGTCAACTGCAGGATTTCCGCCGCCTGCTTCACGCGGCGGTCGATCTCGGCCTTGTTCTCCTTGCCGATCTTCATCGAGAACGCCATGTTGTCGTAGACGGTCATGTGCGGGTAGAGCGCGTAGGACTGGAACACCATGGCGATGCCCCGCTTCGATGGCGGCACGTCGTTGACGACCTCGCCGGCGATCTTGAGTTCGCCGGAGGTGATTTCCTCCAGCCCGGCGATCGACCTCAGCAATGTCGACTTGCCGCAGCCCGACGGGCCGACAAAGACGATGAACTCGCCCGACTTTATATCCAAGTCGATGCCGTGCAGAATGTTCAGATTGCCGTAGGACTTCTTCACTTGTCTTAGCGTGACATCGGCCATTGGTTTCCTCCCAGTGATTTGAAATTCAAGTGATCTGAAGTTCAGTCGATGCGCCCAAACCAGGCGCCGTAGCCGTTGAGCTGTATGGAACCACTGCTCGCCTGCCCCGAAAATCCGTGTCCCGGCAAAGGTTGCAGCGATCGGTTGCCAAGCTCAATCCTGGTTGGCTTGGCTGCCAGATTGAAGACGCAGACGACCTGCTCATTGCCTGCGCGGCGTGTGAAGGCGACGGTGTCGCCCTCGCTTTCGATGAATGTGATGTCGCCCTTGGCCAGCGCCGGATGGGCACGGCGGAAGGTGAGAAAGCGCCGGTAGTGCTCAAGCAGCGAGCTCTCGTCGCCCTGCTGGACATTGACCGCTTGCGACAGGTGCTTGGCCGGCACCGGCAGCCACGGCTTGGCCGAGGAGAAGCCGCCATTCCTGGCACTGCCGTCCCACACCATCGGTGTGCGGCAGCCGTCTCGGCCCTTGAATTCCGGCCAGAAGCGGATGCCGTAGGGATCCTGCAAATCCTCAAAGCGGAGGTCGGCCTCACCGAGCCCAAGCTCCTCGCCCTGGTAGATGCAGACCGAGCCACGCAGCGACATCAGCAGCGCCGAGATGACCTTGAGATAGGCGGTCGCGTCGGCTTCGCCTGTCGCCCAGCGCGAGGCCGGGCGCATCACGTCATGGTTCGAAAAGGCCCAGCACGACCAGCCGTCGCTGGCGACCTTGCCGAAGGATTCGAGCACCGAGCGGACCTTGGCCGCGCTGATCTTTTCCGGCGCCAGGAAGTCGAACGAGTAGCACATGTGCACGCGCTTGCCGCCGGCGGTATAGGCCGCCACCACTTCCAACCCGCGCTGCGAATCGCCGACTTCGCCGACCGCCGCGGTGGCCGGATATTCATCGAGCAGGGCGCGGAAGCGTTCGAGGAAGCCGAGGTTTTCCGGACGGCTCTTGTCGTAGAGATGGTCCTGGTAGTTGTAGGGATTGACCGCGGGTGCGGTCTGGTCGTTGCGCTGCTCGGGCGGCAGCGGCGGATTGTTTTCCAGACCCTGGCTGTGGAAGTAGAAATTGATGGTGTCGAGCCGGAAGCCGTCGACGCCGCGCTCCAGCCAGAAGCGGGTGACGTCGAGCAGCGCGTTCTGGACCTCGTGGTTGTGGAAGTTGAGGTCGGGCTGCTCCGCCAGGAAGTTGTGCAGGTAATATTGCTGACGGCTGGTGTCCCATTGCCAGGCCGAGCCGCCGAAGATCGACAGCCAGTTGTTGGGCGGCGTACCGTCCGGCCTGGCGTCCGCCCAGACATACCAGTCTGCCTTCGGGTTGGTGCGGCTCGAACGGCTTTCCTTGAACCATGGATGGTTGTCGGCGGTGTGCGACAGCACCTCGTCGATCATCACCTTCAAGCCCAGCCTGTGTGCCTCGGCGGTCAGCGCGTCGAAGTCGGCCAGCGTGCCGAACATCGGATCGACGTCGCAGTAATCGGTGACGTCGTAGCCGAAATCCTTCATCGGCGATTTGAAGAACGGCGAGATCCAGATGGCATCCGCACCGAGTGCCGCGATGTAAGGGAGCCGGCCGATGATTCCCTTCAGGTCGCCGATGCCGTCGCCGTTCGAGTCCTGGTAGCTGCGCGGATAAATCTGGTAGATCACCGCACCTCGCCACCAGTCGCGATCGACGGCGAGGTCAGGCTTCGAACTGGCCTTCAAAGCGGATTGCATGGTCTCAGCCTCCTTTCACCGAGCCGGCAAGCAGCCCGCGGACAAAATAGCGCTGCAGCGAGAAGAACACGATCAGCGGCACGATGATGGTCACGAAAGCCGACGTCGTCAGGATCTCCCAGTCGCCGCCGCGTGAGCCAAGCAGCGCGTTGAGCTTGGCGGTCAGCACGATCTGGTCTGCCTCCGTACCCAGGAAAACCATCGCGACCAGCAGATCGTTCCATACCCACAGGAATTGGAAGATGGCAAACGAGGCCAGCACCGGGAAGGACAGCGGCAGCACGATCTTGACGAAGATCTCGAAATCGCTGGCGCCGTCGATGCGCGCCGATTCCATGATTTCGCGCGGCAGTCCGGCAATGTAGCTGCGCAGCAGGTAGATGGCGAAGGGCAGGCCGAAGCCGGTATGCGCCAGCCAGATGCCGAGATAGGTTTTCGACGGCATGCCGAAGAAGGCGCCGACGCCGTTGTAGAGCTTCAACAGCGGGATCAGCGACATCTGCAGCGGCACCACCAGCAGGCCGATGATGACCGCGATCAGCAGCGCTCGGCCGGGAAAGCGCATCCAGGCCAGTGCATAGGCGGCAAAGGCGGCGATCAGGATCGGAATGACGGTCGCCGGTATGGTGACAGTCAGCGAGTTCATGAACGACCGTCCGATGCCTTCCGAAAACAACACGGTCTTGTAGTTGTCGGTGGTGAATTTCGGTGGCGCCGACGAGGCATAATAGACGCGCTGGCCGCGATCGCCTTCGAAGGCCTTCGGCGATTGCATGATGAAACTGCCGTCGGCATTGAGCTGCAGGGTGACGCCGTCGCCGAGATCGGCCGATGTGCCGGCGGGGTATTGCGTTGGTGCTGCCGACTTGACGCCGAAAGCGCTGATGTTGCGGACAGGGCTGTTGCCGAAGATGTTGCCTTGAAGGACGAACTTGCCGTCCTTTTCGACTTGCATCGAGGCAGCCGGCAGTCGGCCGGCTTCCGTCTGGGTGGAACTGGAGAACGAATTCCACCAGCCCGAGGCGATGATCTGGTCCTTGTCGCGCAGCGACGAGACCAGGATGCCGAGCGTCGGTATGGTCCAGATGGCGACGAAGATGAGCACGGCAATATGGACGCCGAAGCGGCTGGCGAAGGAATTTCCGGTCGCAACGGCCATCTCAATGTCCTCCCGTCTCTTTGTTCGCCTGGCGGATGTTCCAGACCATGATCGGAATGACCGCGATCATGATGATGATGGCGATGGTGGCGCCGCGGCCGAAATCGCCGCCGCCACGGAACATCCAGTCGAACATCAGGTTGGCCAGCACCTGGCTGTTCCACTGGCCGTTGGTCATGGTCAGCACGATGTCGAACACTTTGAGCACCAGGATGGTGATCGTCGTCCAGACGACGGCGATCGTGCCCCAGATCTGCGGCACCATGATCTTCCAGAATATCTGGAACGGATTGGCGCCGTCGATGACGGCGGCTTCCAGAGTTTCTTCCGGAATGCCGCGCAAGGCGGAAGACAGGATGACCATGGCAAAGCCGGTCTGGATCCAGATCAGGATCACCATCAGGAAGAAATTGTTCCAGAACGGCAGCGATATCCAGACCTGCGGCTGGCCGCCGAAATGCTGGATGATGGCGTTGAGCAGGCCGATCTGGGTCTGCCCCTCGCCACGGTACTCGTAGATGAATTTCCAGATGACGCTGGCGCCGACGAAGGAGATCGCCAAAGGCAGGAAGATCAGGCTCTTGGCGACCGTGCCCCACCAGATCTTGTCGGTGAGCACGGCGATGATCAGCCCGAGGAAGGTGCAGGCGGCCGGCACCACAGCCAGCCAGACGATGTTGTTGAGGATCGAGTTGCGGAACTCGCGATCGCCGAAGGCCCATTCATAGTTGGCGAGGCCGACGAAGTTTATGCCGCCGCGATCGAGGAACGACAGCCGCAGCGTCTCGACCACCGGATAGATGAGGTAGATGGTCAGGATGATCATCGCCGGACCGACGAACAGCCACGGCCTGACCAGCCCTTGCCGGCGCAGATTGTCGATGGCAGCAGCGCCGGCGACGCCGCGCGACGGGAATATCAGGTCGACCAGCTTGTTGGCGCCCCAAAAATAGGCGACGCAACCGCCGACCCCGACGATGATGACGAATATGGCCGAGAAAATCTGAGCCGCCATGGGTCCTCTCCCTGCGCATGATCCCGACAAGGAATGACCTTGGTGACGGGACCAGGCGCCGATTCAGTTGTTGGAGCGTCGTCGGCGGCGGAAACCTGCTCACATGCCGATCGCGCTTTATGTCAATGCGCTCATGCCGAAAGGCTGCGGCACGGGCCGCCGTCGGATCCGGGCCGGCAGGGTCCGGATCCAGTGGCAGGCTCGGCCGTTTGATCGCCGAGCCGGACAGGCCCCTGCTTGCCGACCGCTACTTGATCGCGTCCCAGCTCTTCTGGATGTCGGTGGCGACATCCTGCGCGGACTTGCCGCCGACCAGGTCGATCATGCCGGTCCAGAAGGCGCCGGCGCCGATCTTGCCCGGCATCAGGTCGGAACCGTCGAAGCGGAAGGTCGAGGCATTGGCGAGGATTTCGCCCTGCTTCCTCAGCGCGTCGCTGGCATAGGCAGCCTTGTTGACACCCTTGAACGGCGTCACGAAACCGCCCTCGGCCATCCAGATCTCGTGAGCTAGCGGCATCTTCAGGAATTCGATGAACGCGCGGGCGCTCTTGCTATCTTTCGTTATCATCGCCAGCGTACCGGCGCCGAGCACGGGCGTGCCCAGTTCAGGCTTGGAGGCATAGGGCGGGAAGTAGAAGAAGTCCGCGTCCTGGCCGACCTTGGTGCCTTCCGGGAAGAAGGTCGGAATGAACGACGCCTGATGGTGCAGGTAGCACTTCGGCGGCACTGAGAAGAGGCCCTTCGGGCTGTCGCGGAAATCGGTCGCCGCAACCGCCTTGGCGCCGCCGTCGACCATCTTGTCGTCGGTCGCGATCTTACCGAAGATGTCGATGGCGTTCACCACGGCGGGATCGTTGAACGGGATCTCGTTCTTCACCCATTTGTCGTAGACGTCAGGCGTCTGGGTCCGCAGCATCAGGTCTTCGACCCAGTCGGTCGCCGGCCAGCCGGTGGCGCCGCCGGAGCCGAGGCCGATGCACCACGGCTTGCCGCCATCGGCGATGATCTTCTTTTCGAGATCGGCGAGTTCTTCCTGCGTCTTCGGCACCTTGTAGCCGGCTTCCTCGAAATTGTCCGGCGAGTACCAGACCAGGGACTTCACGTCAGCCTTGTAGGGGAAGGCGAAGAAGCCCGGCTTGCCGTCCTTGTCCTTGAAGGTGCCGAGGTCGACCCATGACTGGCCGGCGCCGTAATTGTCCTTGACCCATTTGGCGGTGTCGTCACCCAGTGGCGTCAGCAGGCCCTTCGATGCCAGGTCCTGGATGAGGCCCGGCTGCGGCAGCACGGCGATGTTGGGCGGACTGCCGGCCTGCGTGTCGATGACGATCTGCTGTTCATAGTTCTCCGAGGAGGAGTATTTGATCTCGACGCCGGTGGCTTCCGAGAAATAGTCGAGAACGCCGCGCACCAGGCCTTCGTCCTCACCGCGCCACGGTCCGAAGATCGACAGCGTCTCACCCTTGAGATCGACTTTCTTGAGCTCTTCGTAATTCGCCCAGTTGAAGCGGGGATCCTCGCCCGGCTTGAACTTCAGTTCGGCATGCGCGGGCGCGTTCAGGGCGAGCGTGGCAAACGCAGCACCCAGCAAAAGCATTTTCTTCATCGGTATTCCTCCCAGTGGGCCACAAACACCGGACGGAACCTCCATTCCGCCCGCCGACGCCGCAGGACTGTGACTCAGTCGGAAAGGAACCGCAACCTTTCGAAGAGCCTTCCAAAGCGCTTTGGCTTTTTTGATCTCGCCATTGAATCGCTCGGAAGTCAAGAGGGTGAGCGGCTAATCGATTTAGTTTTGGGCTTTCGACGCGTAAAAAGTGCGCTGCAGCATGTATTTATGGCGGTGCAGCAGCAATTTTTGTTTCAAACTCACCCAAAGCGCGCCTATGCTTGTCTTCATATCGCTGCGTCCCGCGTGGCGCTCGGATCCAATCGAATTAAAAGCGCTTTGAGGCGCGGAGGCCTCCTGTGAACCTCAAGCAGCTCGCCCATATGCTGGCGCTTTCGCAGACCACGGTAAGTCGTGCCTTGAACGGCTATCCCGAGGTCAACGAAGAGACGCGCCGGCGGGTGATGGATGCCGCCAAGCGCCACGGCTATCGTCCCAACCCCAGCGCACGCCGGCTGGCGACCGGCAAGACCGGCATGATCGGCTATGTCCTGCCGACCGGTGCGTCCGTCGACATCGATCCGCATTTCGTCGAGTTCCTGTCCGGCCTCGGCGACTATGCCCGCTCGCATGAATTGGACCTGGTGCTGTCGCCGGCCGACGCCGACGACCAGGAAACGACCTACCGGCGCATCGTCGCCAACCGGCAGGTCGACGCCGTCTATATCTCCTCGCCGAGACCCGCCGACCGCCGCGTGGCGCTGGTCAACACGCTCGGCATTCCCTTCATCGTCCATGGCCGCAGCGAAGGCTTCGATTTCGACTATCCGTTCACCGACATCGACAATGAAGGCGCCTTTCACGAGGCGTCGCGGCTGCTGATCCAGCTCGGCCACCGGCGGCTGGCCCTGATCAACGGTGACGACCGCGAGACCTTTGCCATCCATCGCGAGCGCGGCGTTCGCCGCGCGCTGGCGGCGAGCGGGCTGGCATTGGGCGAACGCCATGTCTGCTCGGTGGTCATGACCGAGGAGAACGGCTATCGCGCCACCAGGCGCTTGCTGGAGGCGGGCGATGCGCCGACAGCAATCGTCTGCTCCAGCCTGATCATGGCGCTGGGCGTCGTGCGCGCTGTGCGCGATCTCGGCCTGACCATTCCAGGCGACATGTCGCTGATTGCCCATGACGACGTTTTCCCCTGGCTGAGGCCGGAGAACTTCTCCGTGCCGCTGTCGACGACGCGCTCGTCGATCCGTCTCGCCGGCGCGCGCGTCGCCGAACGGCTGGCGGCACGGATCTCGGGGCTGGAAGAGGGCGCCCGCGGCGAGGTCTGGCCGGTCGACCTGGTGGTCCGAGGCTCGGTCGCCGGTGCGCCGGCCTAGGGACCGGACAACTCCGAACGACGGTTCGCCGGCGTCTCAGGCCGGGGATTTGAGGTGGTCGATGAAGGCGCGCAGCTTCGGCAGGACCTGGCGCCGGCCGGGATGATAGAGGAAGACACCCGGCGTCGAGCCGGCAACGTCGTCCAGTACCGACTTGAGTTTTCCTTCGGCTATCGGACCTTCGGCGACGGGTCGAGGCGTCTGCGCCAGCCCGACACCCTGCATGGCGGCCCCGAGCAACGTCGGATAGTCGTGTGCGATCAGCGGCCCTGAGACCATCGCCTCGATCGCCTCGTTTCCGTCGACGAAGGACCAGGGCGCGATCGCGCCGTTCGAACGGCGCAAGCGCAAGCAGGCGTGGTGGCGCAAGTCGTCGACATGCTGGGGACGGCCGTGGCGCTTGAGATAGTCAGGGCTGCCGACGACCACGAACGCGAACGGCGGCGTGAGCCGCACCGCCACCATGTCAGCCGCGATGAACTGGCCAAGGCGGATACCGGCATCGAACCCGCCGGTCGCGAGATCGACCATCTCGTCGCTCGCGGCGATCTCCAGCTCGATCTCGGGATAGACTCGGCAGAACGATGCGATCATCGGCTCCAGGATCAACGGCACGACGGCGCGGGGCACGGACAGGCGCAGCAGCCCGGTCGGCCGCTGGCCGGCATCGCGCACCGCCTCGCCGGCAGCGACGAGTTCCTCGAAGGCAGGGCCGGCACGGTCGAGGAACCGTTGGCCAGGCTCGGTCAAGCCGACGCTACGTGTCGTGCGGACGAACAGCGCCGTGCCCATACGCGCTTCCAGCGCACGCACCGCCTGGCTCACGGCGGACGGCGTCACGCCGAGATCCGCGGCGGCACGGCGGAAGTTGCGGTGCCTGGCGACAGCCAGGAACGCCTCGACGCCCTCCAGCGCACCGTGTCGGACTGTGTAGTTCTGCTTCATGGGTTGTTGTGATTACAGCGGATAGTCGAATTATGGAAGCGGGCTTAGGTAGTAGGTGAAGCCAGGAGACATCTTGCAATGACCGATGAACTTGATGGGGTGCGCGACCACTATCGCGCGACCGGCCTGACTGAGCGGCTGAAGACGGTGCTGGCTGCCCTTGGCCCGGATGATCAGCTTCTCACGCCCCAGCAATCGGGCGCCCTTGACCAATTTCACACCCGTGGGCTTGCCGCCACCGTCGAGCTTGCCCAATTGACGGGGATCGCCGCCGGCATGTCAGTACTGGACGTCGGTTCGGGTATCGGCGGGCCGGCGCGCTTCCTGGCCGCGACCTATGGTTGCCGGGTCACTGGCGTGGATATCAGCGAGCCTTTCGTGGATGCCGCGCGTTATCTGACCGACCGCACCGGACAGAGCGGGCAGCTGTCGTTCCAGACCGCCAGTGCACTGGAGCTCCCATTCGATGATGGCCGTTTCGACATCGTGCTGCTGCAGCATGTGGCGATGAACATCTCCGACCGAGCGCAGCTCTATCGCGAGATACGGCGCGTGCTGAAACCAGGCGGCAGGTTTGCCACCTTCGACGTCGTCTTGGCCATGGGCGAGCCACACTACCCGCTCCCCTGGGCGCAAACGCCGGCGACGAGCTTTCTCCTGACAACCGTTGCAACGCGCGAGGCGATCGAACCAGCCGGCTTCCGCATATTGGCATGGCAAGACGACACCGAGGTCGCCAAGGCCTGGTTCGCACAGCTCCGCGTTTCGGGACCGCCGCCCTCGCCAAATCTCGGCGTGGTGATGGGGCCAGACTTCGCGGAGCTTGCGACCAACCTGGGACGAAATCTTATGGAGGGCCGGCTCGGCGTCCTGACCGCGGTGTTCGAGGCTGCGTGAACCAACCGTTGAGAGGAGGTCAAATGTCTACTGAAGTCCTGTTCCAAACCCATCTCGTTCTGGGCTATGTCGCGTGGCTGCTTTGCCTCAGTGCCTACGGTCTGCCGTGGCTCGGATCGATGGACAGGGTCGCGGCGCAACGCGCTATTGCTACCTTGCACAGCTTCCGCTTCTTCGGGCTCGTCTTCCTCGTCCCGGGCGTCGTCAGCCCCGATCTGCCGGCCAGCTTCGCCGTGTTCGCCGCCTATGGCGACTTCGCGACAGGGGTGCTGGCCATGCTGGCGCTGCTCACCGTGAGGATACCTCGGCTGTTCTGGGCGTTCGTCGTCGCCTTCAATCTCGTCGGGATAGTCGACCTCATCGTCGACTATTACCATGCCGTCCAGATCGACCTTCCCGTTCGCGCGGGGGAATTGGGCGCCACCTACGCGATCCCGGTCATCTATGTTCCGCTGCTGATGATCACGCACATCGCCGCATTCTATTTTCTGGTGCGTCCTCGGCAAACCGCGGCTTGAGCCCTGTCGCGGACTACTCCTTCGCCGCCTCGGCGGCCTTGATGTCGAGCAGGCCGTAGCCGAAATCATTGTCGCGGCCCTTGGGGCCGAGATCCCTGGCCGTTGCCGCCAGCGCCTTCTCGATGCCGTCGGCCGAGCGGTCGGGCGCGGCATGGATGAGATTGGCAACGGCGCCGGTCACGATCGCTGCCGCGAACGAGGTGCCGGTGACCACGTCCGAGCCGGCGCCGCTCGGCGCCACCATCTCGACGCCAGGCGCCGAGATGAAGACATAGGCTCCGCGATTGGCCTGCGGCATCAGCCCATCCTTGGCGTCGGTGGCGGTCACCGCGATGACGCCGTCGAAGGCCGCCGGGTAGCCATAGGGCGCCTTCGGCCCGTTGTTGCCGGCGGCGGCGACCAGCACGATGCCGAGCGCCCGCGCATTGCGGCAGGCAACGCCGAGCAGGTCGTTCTTCGGTCCGACGAAGCTCATGTTGATGATGCGCACGTCCTGGCTCGCCGCCCAGTCGAGCGCCGACAGGATGACGTCCATGGTCGACTTGCCGCCTTCGAAGGCGCGGGCGTGGTAGATCCTGGCGCCTGGCGCCATGCCCTCGAGCGCGCCGACGCCGGCGATCAGCCCGTCGACCGAAGTGCCGTGATCGCGCTTTTCGATGGGCACATCGGGCATGGCGTCGAACTGCCCGGCGATGACGCCTGAGAGCGCCGGATTGCTGTCGTCGATGCCGGTGTCGATCACCGCGATGCGGACGTTTTCGCCGCTGGCCTGTTTGGAATCGAGCGCGATGCGCTCGAAGGCATAATTGACGATGCTGGCAGCCTGTTGCAGCGAATAGACATGGTTGGGTTCGCGCCGCTGGGTGCGGCCGTCGGCGGCCAGTTGCGCCAGCACGACGCCGACGGGGCGGCCGTCGGGAATGCCGAACCGCACCAGCGTGGTGCCAAGCAGCCGCGACTGTCGCTGCGAGCGCACCTGGAGGCCGAACGACGCAGCGATCTGCTGCACCGCGCCGGCATCGCCGTCGACCGTCACCAGCACCTCGTCCGGCACGAAATCGCCGGCCACCGCGCGTGGCGGCTGAACGGCGATGAGATCGGTCGGCGAGACAATTGGGCCGCTAGGCGGCGGGCCGGCCTGGCTGTCGGCAGGCGGCGTCGCCGGATCCGACCGTGGTGTCGGCGGCAGTGCCGGGGGCGCAACCGGATTGGGGAACAGGTCGACGATCAGGGCTGGCAGGAAAACAGCGCCGGGCTGCGCCGCGCCCGATCCGTTCTTTGTGTCGCTGCCATCCTTGGCGCAGTCGGCGCTTGCCGCATTGCTCGCGTCGCTGCAGTCGATTTTCGTCGGATCGGGGTTGGTGGCGTTGGTCTGCGCCGACGCAGGCACGGCGGCGATTGTCATCGCCGCCGCCAGGATTGCCGCAAATCGAATGACCGCCGCCTCAGCCGCCATCAACCGGTTTCCTTCCCTCGATCACAGTCTCGGTGAAGGGCTGGGCGGCAATAAGGCCGAGCTGCTTGGTGTAGTCGGCTGCGTTGGCGGCGGGAATGCCAAGCCGGAACACGCCATCGGCGGTCGGTCCACCGATGATCTTCAGCCCGTTATTGCCCAGAAAGCCCGAAATATCCGACATCTTTGCATCCGGCTTGAACTTGACCAGGGCGAACGGCATTTTCGCCAGATCGCCTTCCGCCCCGGCAATCTCGAAATCCTTACCCTTGCCGCCGGGCTGAACAAACGACTGCACGATGATCAGCGCCAGCAGAACCGCGGCCGCCGCCCAGGCGACACCGACCGGCACCGCCATGAAGCGGCCCCATGCCTGCGCCAGCCAGGACGCGCCCGCCGACGCGCGTGCAGGTCCGGCCTCGGCGTCGAGCGCTTTGGCGAAGCGGCTCAGCGCATCGGCCGGCGGGCGGATCGCTTCGTTGGCGGCGGTGGTGCCGGAGAATTCGGCTTCGGCCTCGCCAAGGGCGGCCAGCGCCGCGGGATCGCTGGCCAGCCATTCCTCGACGGCTTCCAGGTCCGAGCCTTCCAGCGAGCCGTTCAGATAGAACGGCAGCAGCGTTTCCATTTCGTCGCGGCGCGACATCTTTTCAGCGGCGCTCATGGCCACCCCCTGTCGTAACCGGCGGCCTTCAGGGCCTCGCCGAGTTTCTTGCGGGCGTAGAACATTCGGGTCTTGACGGTCGCGACCGGAATGCCGAGCACCTCGCCGATCTCGCCCACCGACTGCCCATGATAATAGGCAAGATCGATCACCGTGCGGTGCTCTTCCGGCAAGGCGTCGACGAAGCGTCGCAAGGCGGCAGCCTTGTCTTCCTTCATGGTGACGACTTCCGGCGTGTCGGCGCTGTCGGGCACCGCGGCGGCAGCCTCGTCGTCGATCCAGTCTTCCTTTTTCTTGCGCAGCGAAGACAGCGCCTTGAACCGGGCGATGCCGAGCAGCCATGTCGAGACTTCGGAGCGTCCTTCGAAGCCTGGCGCCTGCCGCCACAGTTCGAGGAACACCTCGTTCGCGATGTCGTCTGCCATCATTTCCGATCCCGTCTGGCGCACCACGAAGCGGTAGACCCGCGCGTGGTGACGCATGAACAGGAGCCGCACGGCGGCACGGTCGCCCTTCGCGACCCGTTCGACAAGAGCGCGATCGGTCTCCGTCGCTGCCGTCATGGCCGGTCGAGCCGCCTGGCTCCTGTCTGGTCTGTCGCTGATCGGTCCAAAAAGGTTCATCCTCCGCCAAGGAATTCGCGGAGGCTAACCGAAGAGTGGGGCGGTTGCCAGACCATCCCTTCTCCACGTTCCTGTACGGGGAGAAGGTGTCGGCAGGCGGATGAGGAGCGGCGTCGGCGTTCGCTATTTATTTTCAATGTTGACGTGCGTCGCCGGCACCCCTTCAGTCCAGGAAAGACTTCGCTTTCATTGTCGCCGGCACCGGCACGCCGAGGCGGCTCAAGACGGTCGGCGCCAGTTGCAGCTGGTCGAGCAGCGTGTCGGCCTGCGGTCCCTTGCCGAGCCCGAAATAATACAGCGCGAAATCCTGCATCTCGTCGTCATGGCCGCCATGATGGCCGCGATCGGTCTGGCCGTGGTCGGCGGTGACCATCACCTCGTAGCCAGCCTCGATCCAGCGCGGCAGGAAGGCGGCCAGCATGCCGTCCATCGTATAGACGGCATGATCCATCTCGTGACAGTCATGGCCGAAGCGGTGGCCCATCGAGTCCAGCGTGCAGGTGTGCAGGATGCCGTAATCGATGCCGTGGCGCCTGGTCAGCATGGTCAGCGTCGCGAACAAATCGACGTCGCTCGGCGTCATCTGGTTGCGAAGATTGTAGCCGGTCATGGTGTGGAACCGCCCATGCGTGATCGGCCCGCCCGGCTCGTCGAATTCCATGTCCTCGACCAGGTCGAAGGGATAGGCACGGAAGAATTCCGACCAATAGGAATGGGTCACCGCACCCGTCTTGCCGCCAGCCTTGCTGACTTCGGAGAAGATGTCGGGTTGTTCGACGCGGAACCGGTTCTCGTTGGACAGGATGCCATGCACCTGCGGCGAAACCCCGGTGTGGATCGAGGCGTAGCAGCAGGCGGAGGTCGACGGCAGCACCGAGCGCATCTTCCAGACGCTTGCCTCGCCCGATTGCACCCAGCCCTCGAGATTGCCCATCAGCCGGCGCCAGTTCCTGTAGGGGACGCCATCGAGGATGATCAGCAAAAGTTTTGTCTTGAGCGCCACGGGCGGCTCCCTGCAATTGACCAGTTGAAATCAGAACGCCGCGCACCGCTGGGCACACGGCGTTCCGTTTATGAACCAATAGGCAGGATAGGCTAAGCGGTCAGCCAGCACGCGCCAAGGGCATAACCGTCCATCATCTCGCCGTTCGGGTTCTTGACGTAGCCGGCGATCTTGTTGGCGGCGGCAGCGTCGATGAACTGGTTGAAGAACGGCACGATCAGCCCACCTTCGTCGCGCATCAGCACCGCCATGTCGTGGTAGATCGCCTTGCGCTTGGCCTGGTCGAGTTCGGCGCGGGCGGTGAACAGCATCTTGTCAAATTCCGGCCGCTTGAAACGCGTGTCGTTCCAGTCGGCGGTCGAGACATAGCCGGTGGAATACATCTGGTCCTGCGTCGGCCGCCCGCCCCAGTAGGAGAGCGAGAAGGGTTGCTTGTTCCAGACCTCCGACCAGTAGCCGTCGCCGGGCTCGCGCTTGATCTCGATCTTGATGCCGGCCTTGGCGCAGGACTGCTGGTAGAGCTGGGCCGCATCGACGGCGCCGGGGAAGGCGACGTCGGAGGTGCGCAGCAGGATCGAGCCGCTGTGGCCGGACTTCTTGTAGGCTGCCGCAGCCTTTTCCGGGTCGAACTTACGCTGTTCGATATCGCTCGAAAACAGCGGATAGGCTTCGTTGATCGGGAAGTCGTTACCGACCGAGCCATAGCCGCGCAGGATCTTCTCCAGCAATTCATCGCGGTCCATGGCCAGCTTCAGTGCCATCCTCAGGTCGCTGTTGTCGAAGGGCGCGGTGTCGCAGAACATGTTGAACGGATAGTAGCCGCGGCCCGACACGTTCTCGATGGTGACGCCGGGGATGCGCTTGACCAGATCGACCACTTTCGGCTCGACGCGGTTGATCAGCTGCACCTGTCCACCTTGCAAGGCAGCCAGCCGCGCGGTCGCGTCGTTGATGACGACGATCTCGATCTGGTCGGCATGGCCCAGCTTGTCGCCCTGCCAGTAATTGGCGAAGCGCTCGCCGCCATGGCGCACGCCGGGCTGGTTGACGGCGACCTTGTAAGGCCCGGCGCTGATGCCGGCATTGGGATTGTCCTTGCCGCCATTCGGCTGGATGACAAGGTGGTAGTCGGCCATCAGATAGGGGAAGTCGGCATCGGCGTCGCCGAGTGTGACGATCACTTCCTTGCCGCTCGGCTTGATGGCTTTGATGTTCTTCAGCACGCCGAGCGCGCCCGATTTCGATTTTTCGTCGGCGTGGCGCTCAAGCGTGGCCGCGACATCCTCGGCGGTTACGGTTTTGCCGTTGTGGAATTCGATGCCGTCGCGCACCTTGATGGTCCAGGTCTTGGCGTCATCGGAAGCACCGATCTCCTCGGCGATCAGGTTCTGGACGCCGCCTTCGGGTGTCAGGCGCACGAGGAATTCGCCCCACTGCTTGCCGAAATTGTAGGTGACCTGGCTGAGGTTCAGCGCCGGGTCGAGGCTGTTGGTCGATTCACCGCCTTGCAGTCCGGCCTTGATAATGCCGCCCTTGACCGGCGTCTGGGCGAAGGCCTTGCCGGCCAACGTCGTGGCCAGTGCCGCCGAGACGCCAAGTGCCGCGGTACGGCCGAGGAAGTCGCGACGCGATATCCGGCCCTGTCCGGCGAGTTCAGCGAGATGGTCGAGTTCAGTGTTCATGTCCTACCCCCTTTATAAAAAACGACGTCACGGGCGGCGCCCGTCCAAAGGGACGTGTGGCAATCTAGTGTTGCATGCGGATGACGGCAGGCGTGCCTGGGCCAGCGGGTCGGGTCTATCCCTGCTCTGACGCAGTTCCGGCCGGAAAACAGTTCACACTTTTCCCGGAATTGCCCTAGTTCCCCGCGCTCGCCATGCGCCGTCCCTTGATCGCCTTTTCCAGCCAGCCGATCTCCATCTCTGGCACCGACGACAGGAGAAGGTCGGTATAGTCGTCGAAGGGCGGGCTCAACACCTTGCTCTTCGGGCCATAGCGCACCACTTCGCCGCGATACATCACCGCGATCGAATCGGCGATCGACTTCACCGTGGCGAGGTCATGGGTGATGAACAGATAGGCGACGTTCTCCTCCTTCTGCAGCTCGAGCAGCAGCTTCAGGATGCCATGCGCAACCAGCGGGTCGAGCGCCGATGTCACCTCGTCGCAGATGATCAGCTTCGGCTTGGCGGCGAGCGAACGGGCGATGCAGACGCGCTGCTTCTGGCCGCCGGAAAGCTCGGCCGGGTAGCGGTCGGAAAAGCCCTTGCCCATCTCGATCTTGTCGAGCAGTTCGGCGACGCGTTTGTCGCGCTCGCGGCCGCGTATGCCGAAATAGAATTCCAGCGGCCGGCCGATGATAGTGCCGACGGTCTGGCGCGGGTTCATCGCCACGTCGGCCATCTGGTAGATCATCTGCAACTGACGCAGATCCTCCTTCGGCCGGTCGGCCAGCCGGTTTGCCAGCGGGCGCCCGTCGAAGGTGACGGTTCCTTCCTCGGGTGGCAAAAGCCCGGTGATGGCGCGTGCCAGCGTCGACTTGCCGGAGCCGGATTCGCCGACCACGGCCAGCGTCTGGCCCGGATAGATGTCGACCGAGACGTTCTTCAGCACCTTGATATGGCTGCGGCCATAGGCGGCGGTGACGTTCTTCACCGACAGGAACGGCGTTGTGCCGGGCTTCTGCTCGGCGTGCTCGATCTCATGCACCGACACCAGCGCGTTGGTGTACTCCTGGCGAGGCTCCTTGATGATCTGGCGCGTGCCACCCCATTCGACCAGCCGGCCATGGCGCAGCACCATGATCTCGTCCGAGACCTGGGCGACAACGGCAAGGTCGTGGGTGATGTAGAGCGCGGCGACATGCGTGTCGCGGATGGCGTCCTTGATCGCCGCCAGCACGTCGATCTGCGTCGTCACGTCGAGCGCCGTGGTCGGCTCGTCGAAGACGATCAGGTCCGGCTCGGAACAAAGCGCCATCGCCGTCATCACGCGCTGCAGCTGGCCGCCCGAGACCTGGTGCGGAAAGCGCTCGCCGATGGTTTCGGGGTTGGGCAGGCTGAGCTTCTTGAACAGCGCAACGGCGCGCTTCTCCGCCTCGGCGCGTGTCGCCGTACCGTGCAGCAGGGTGGCTTCCACCACCTGGTCCATCAGCTTGTGCGCCGGGTTGAAGGCGGCGGCCGCCGATTGCGCGACGTAGCAGACCTCGCGGCCGCGCAGCTTGCGGAAGCCGTCCTTGCCGCCCTTGAGGATATCGCGGCCGTTGAGGATCACCTCGCCGCCGGTGATGCGCACACCACCGCGGCCATAGCCCATGGACGACAGGCCGATGGTCGACTTGCCGGCGCCGGATTCGCCGATCAGGCCAAGCACCTTGCCCTTCTGCAGAGTCAGCGAGACATCGTGCACCAGCACGATGTTCTTCGGCGGCTCGCCTGGCGGGAAGACAGTGGCCTCGATGCGCAGATTACGGATGTCGAGCAGGAGGCCAGAGTTCGCTTTGCTGTCAGCCATCACCCGCGTCCTCCCTTCAGGCTGGTCGTCCGGTTGAGCACCCAGTCCGCAACCAGGTTGACGGAAATCGCCAGCATGGCGATTGCCGCCGCCGGGATGAGCGCGGCTGCGATGCCGAAGACGATGCCGTCCTTGTTTTCCTTGACCATGCCGCCCCAGTCCGCATCCGGCGGCTGGACGCCAAGGCCGAGGAACGACAGCGTCGACAGGAACAGCACGGCATAGATGAAGCGCAGGCCGAGTTCCGAAACCAGCGGCGACAGCGCGTTGGGCAGGATCTCGCGAAAGATGATCCACGCGCTGCCTTCGCCGCGCAGCTTCGCCGCCTCGACATAGTCCATGACGTTGATGTCGACGGCGACGGCCCGTGACAGGCGATAGACGCGGGTCGAGTCCAGAACGCCCATCACCAGGATCAGCGTCACCAGGTTGGTCGGCAGCACGGAGAGCACGACGAGGGCCATGATCAGCGTCGGGATAGACATCAGGAGATCGACGAGGCGCGACAAAAGCGTATCGAACCAGCCACCGAACACCGCCGCTGAGAAGCCGAGGATGGCGCCGAGCGAGAATGATAGCGCCGTGGCAAGCACGGCGATGAAGAGCGTGATGCGGGCGCCGTAGATCATGCGCGACAGGAGATCGCGGCCGAGATTGTCGGTGCCCAGCCAATGTGTTGCCGACATCGGTTCCCAGACGTCGCCGACGATTTCGCCATTGCCGTGTGGCGCGATCCAGGGTGCGAAGAGCGCCGCCAGAACGAACAGTGACGTCAGCACGATGCCGATCAGCGCGGGGATGGGGATGCGTTTGATATCGAGCATATCCGCCCCCTATTTTGGATGTCTGAGACGCGGATTGGCGACGATAGCCCCTATGTCCGCAATGATGTTCAGGCTGATGTAGACGGCGGCGAAGATCAGGCCGACCGCTTGCACCACCGGCACATCGCGCTTGGTGACGTGGTCGACGAGATACTGCCCCATGCCCGGGTAGACGAAGATCACCTCGACCACGACAACGCCGACGATCAGATAGGCGAGGTTGAGCATCACGACGTTGATGATCGGCGCGATCGCGTTGGGGAAGGCGTGCCTGCGGATAACGTTGAATGCCGATAGGCCTTTCAGTTCGGCCGTCTCGACATAGGCCGACTGCATGACGTTGAGGATCGCCGCGCGCGTCATGCGCATCATGTGGGCCAGCACCACCAGCGTCAGCGCCGTCGCCGGCAAGGCGATCGCCTGCATGCGCTCGCCGAACGGCATGCCGTCATAGACGGTCGAAATGCCGGGGAAGATCTGCCATTTCACGGCAAAGAAATAGACCAGCACATAGCCGATGAAGAATTCGGGAAACGAGGTCGAGGCCAGCGCCAGTCCGGAGATCAGCTTGTCGACCCAGCCATTGCGGTAGCGCACCGCGATCAGCCCGAGGATAATCGCCAGCGGCACGGCGACGATCGCCGCCCAGAAGGCGAGAAACAGCGTGTTCCACAGCCGGTCCTTGATCGACGTCGCGATGTCCTGGCCGCTCGACATGGCTGTGCCAAGATCGCCGGTGAGCACGCCGCCGAGCCAGCGGAAATACCTGATATAGGCCGGATCGTTGAGGCCGAGCTGCTCGCGCAAATTGGCGAGCGACTCCGGTGTTGCCGATTGCCCGAGAATGGCTTGCGCGACGTCGCCGGGCAGGATCTGGGTGCCGGCGAAGATCAGGACCGAAACGGCCAACAACAGGACGTTGCCCAGCGCAACGCGCTGGGCAATTAGCTTCAGGATGGGTGAAGACATATCCGCAAAGCCGGGCTCAGGCCTGGAGCCAGCACTTCGCCAGGGCGTAGCCGTTCATCAATTCCTGATGCGGATCATCGACCCAGCCATCGACCTTGGCGCCGGTCGCATCGATGAACTGGTTGAACATCGGCAGGATCAGGCCGCCCTCGTCGCGCACCAGGACAGCCATGTCATGGTACA
The DNA here is from genome assembly GCF_056404455.1 of Mesorhizobium sp. P2_D1. Taxonomy (NCBI): domain Bacteria; kingdom Pseudomonadati; phylum Pseudomonadota; class Alphaproteobacteria; order Hyphomicrobiales; family Phyllobacteriaceae; genus Mesorhizobium; species Mesorhizobium sp. P2_D1. The sequence goes on along the minus strand of NZ_JBFUDZ010000002.1, from coordinate 1,459 downwards.
TCTGCTTGCGCTTGGTCTCGTCGAGTTCGGCGCGCGCCGCCAGCACCATCTTGTCGAAGTCCGGACGCTTGAAACGCGTGTCGTTCCAGTCGGCGGTCGACAGATAGGCGGTCGAGTACATCTGGTCCTGCGTCGAGCGGCCGCCCCAGTAGGAGGCGCAGAAGGGCTGCTTGTTCCAGACCTCGTTCCAGTAGCCGTCGCCAGGCTCGCGCTTGAGCTCGATCTTGATGCCGGCCTTGGCCGCGCTCTGCTGGAACAGCTGCGATGCATCGACAGCGCCCGGGAAGGCGACGTCCGAGGTCCTCAGCAGCACGGTGCCGTCGTGACCCGACTTCTTGTAGTGGAACTTGGCCTTGTCGGGATCGTACTTGCGCTGCTCGATCTCGGTGAACAGCGGATAGGACGAATTGATCGGGAAGTCGTTGCCGAGCGAGCCGTAGCCGCGCAGGATCTTGTCCAGCATTTCCTCGCGGTCGATGGCCAGCTTGAGTGCCATGCGCAGATCGTTGTTGTCGAACGGTGCCGTGTTGCAGTGCATGATGAACACGTAGTGGCCAGGACCCGCGTGGTTGCGGATGGTGACGCCCGGCAGGCGCTTGATCAGGTCGACGATCTTCGGCTCGACGCGGTTGATCATGTTGACCTGGCCGCCCTGCAGGGCCGCCGTGCGTGCGGTCGCATCGTTGATGACGATGACTTCGATCTGGTCGGCATGGCCCATCTTGTCGCCCTGCCAGTAATTGGCGAAGCGCTCGCCGCCATGGCGTACGCCGGGCTCGTTGGTCTTGACCACGTACGGGCCGGCCGAGATGCCGGCATCCGGCTTGTCCTTGCCGCCGTTCGGCTGCACGATCAGGTGATAGTCGCTGAGCAGATAGGGCAGGTCGGCGTTGGCCTCCTTCAGCGTCAGCACCACTTCCTTGCCGCTCGCCTTGATGGTCTCGATGCCCTTCATGTAGCCGAGCGCGCCGGATTTCGACTTTTCGTCCGAATGGCGCTCGAGCGTCGCGGCGACGTCTGCCGCGGTCACCGTCTTGCCATTGTGGAATTCGACGCCGTCGCGGATCTTCAACGTCCACACCTTGGCGTCGTCCGAGGAGCCGATCTCCTCGGCGATGCGGTTCTCCAGCTTGCCTTCCGGCGAAAGCTCGACGATCATTTCGCCCCAGCACTTGCCGAAGGCGAACGGCACCTGCGTCATCATCAGCGCCGGATCGAGGCTGTTGGTGGATTCACCGCCGACGAGGCCGGCCTTCAGCGTGCCGCCCTTGACCGGGCCGGCAGCGCGCGCCGCACCTGAAAGCAGCGAGTTGGCGAAGGTCGCGGTGACGCCGAGGGCTGCCGCCCGACCGAGAAAATCGCGACGGCTCAATTTGCCGGAAGCGACTCGCCGGCTAAGGAATTCCAGTTCGTTTGACATGTTGAGTTCCTCACTCTGTTGGTTCGACTCTGCGGTCGT